>WRGX01000078.1 GCA_009786975.1 Defluviitaleaceae bacterium | reverse complement strand
CAGGGCCAACAACGAACCGCCGCTTTGTCCGCAAAGCTCGCCGAAATCGAAATCATTCGTCAATCCACCGGCGAAACCCCGATTTTACTCCTCGACGACGTACTCTCCGAGCTTGACAAACACCGCCAAAAATTCCTGCTGGAACACATTTCAAGCCTGCAAACCATCGTAACCTGCACCGGTACGGAAAAATTTTCGAAAAAGAATTTCTTGCTGGAGGTAAAACAGGGGATGGTTGTTTAGCACCGGGGGCATGTGTTGGTGGCGAGGCGTTGCCTCGAAGGTGGGAGCAGTTTCCCGGCGAAAAAAAAGAGTCGGCGAGTGACACTCGCCGACTCTTTTTTTTGGTAGGGATATTGCTTCGGGGTTCGAGGGAATGTGTCGCCTCGGACACATGTCCCTGGTAGCCCAGACCAGCAGCAGGAATTGCATCGGTTAGTTGGCGGGCAAGGTTGGGGATTCCAAAGAATATTGCAGGAGGCTAGAATACATTTTGGCTTAGATTAAGAGAGGAGCAAATTTTTTATGACAAGGTTAGAAATTAAGCACGTTGAAGAAGTGCTTTCGGTCATGGTTGACCAACCCTTGCGCGACATAACGAGAGCAGGAGCCATGGTTGTTGCCGATTTTGGAGAACTTGTGGAGGTAGATACTGCAATACTTGATGAAAGCGGTAGGCCTCTCCGGGATGAAAATGGAAGACGAATTTCCCAAATGAGCATGAAGGGGAAATATACACTGGATGCTTTGTGCAGTATGAGATTTTCTTGTGGCGATGAAGTGATTTTTGCCAAAAGCGATATGTTTCTTCCAACCGAAGAAATAGCGGGCAGTTCGGACTTCATTTGGGACACTTTTGATTGGCACATTCGTGGAAATAACTTCTTTGATGTAGCAATTGCCAAACATTTTGGTGGGGAGTTTAGCGACTACATTGTAAAAAGTGTGAAAGCTAACAAATTCGGAGACTTGACCATCACCTTTAAAAGCGGCTTCATTCTTGAGCTTTTCGCTGATGGTTCGGGCTATAGCGAGAACTGGAGATTTGGCGAGATTAATTCCGTCAAACCCATAATTGCCCTAACAGGCAATGGGATTGATATCGAAGCAAGCTGATGGCTGTAAAATTTTTCTGTGAAAAATCCTTCCATGTTTGAATATGGAGGGATTTTTTTTGCGCTTTAATGCCTGATAAAATCGCAATAAAATGGCAGTTTTCTCGCTTTTTTGGTATAATTGTTTTGATAAAAAACAAGCTAAAAGATGGGAAAGTTGAGGGTATAATGTGTTCGACAAAAAAAATCGGAGGGAAAGTGTGAAAAATCAGCGAGAGGAATGCAGGCGTCGAATTTCTAACGGCGATTTGTGCGTTCAGCGAATGGTGAATAAGTGTGAAAAATGAACGAGAGGAACGCGGGCGACCAATTTCCAACGGCGATTTGCGCGCCCGGCGAATGACAAAAACCATGTCCTTCACACAACGCGTTCGCGAAGAAATATCCGCTAAGAAATTTTCGGATAAAAACCGCGCTTTTGTGCGGGATTGTTTTGTGCGCGGCGGTGTTATTTCCAACCCGCGCCGCACATATCATTTAGAGTTTGTGAACGAAAAAAACGACGGCAGGCTTGTCGAAATTCTTGCCGGGTTTGGACTTCGACCAAAAAACATTTTACGTGGCGGGCAAAATGTTATATATTTGAAGGAGGCAGACGAAATCGCGGATGTTTTGAAGATTATCCGCGCCGATAAGTCCCTCCTTTGGTTCGAGGAGATGCGCGTAGAGAAGGCGATTGCAAATAATGTGAACCGTAAGGTAAACTTTGAAACGGCGAATTTGAACAAAACCGTTGATGCCGCGCAGGTTCAAATAGAGGCCATTAAATTTATCGCGAAAAACGGTGGATTGGGGATTTTATCCGCGCCGCTCGAGGATGTCGCGCGGTTGCGGCTTCAAAACGAAGGGCTGTCGCTGGCGGAAATCGGCGAGCTTCTAAGCCCGCCCGTCGGAAAATCCGGCGTGAATCATCGCTTGCGTAAAATATGTAAAATCGCGCAAAATATTCAAAAAGGAAATGTGATGGAGGAATAATGTGTTCACTGTCTATACAAACAACTCCGTTGTTGCGGACTTTTTCGAAAATAAGGGCTTGCCGGTTGAGATAAAATGGATTGCCGCGCCCGCGATAAACGTGCTTGAGGCGGCAAAAACCGCGGCGCGCCTCGGTGCCGTTATTTTAAGCAACCCCATGGCAGGCGTGCGCACAACGCAGCCGCTTTTCGGGCCGTCGTCCTTTGAAAAACCGCCCTCCGCAGGCGGTCGCTCGCAAACGAGCATTCGCTCAATTAACCCGTATCTTTCCGTGCTTTCCACACAGGGCGGCGGTATGGTTGACTTTGTTTCCGTAAAAAATCTTGACGAGGCTTTGCAGTTGTACAAAAAAAATGCGCGCCTTCGCTTCGTCGCGCACACCGACGACACAATTAAAGTATTTCAGTCCAACGACCTCGAAATGCTTTTGGCGACCCTTACCGCGCTCGAGCAGAACATCAACGAAATGTTGAAGGAATAAGCGCGCCAAGCGAACGTTTCCCGCGCCATCGGGGGCATGTGTCGGAGGCGGCGCGTTCTCTCGAAGTCGGTTTCCCGGTGTATAAAAAAATACATAAAAAGCTCATGAAAGGTGATTTAATGCCGTCAGCCCATGATTTTCTCGAGAGATGCGATAAACTTGCCGTAATGGGCGGAACATTCGACCCGATTCATAACGGACATATTGCGATTGCGTCAGCGGTTTTGCAAGAATTTTCGCCGCGTCGCGTGTTGTTTGTGCCGGGGGGACGCCCGCCGCACAAGCCCGGATACGATGTAACCAATGGCGAGCACCGCTTTAAAATGACGCTTTCCGCCGTCTGCGAAAACCCTGCGTTCGACGTGTCGCGCATGGAAATCGACCGCAAAGGCCCGAGCTACACCGTCGATACAATGGCGAAACTTCGCGAAATTTGCCCCCCCGGCGCGAAGATTTATTTTATAATCGGCGCGGACGCGCTTATGGAAATTTTGACGTGGCACGGCGCGGAAAAACTGCTTGGACTTTGCGAATTTATCGCGCTTCATCGGCCGGGTTACGATTTTGATGAAAAATACATCGAGGACTTGCGCGAAAAATACGGCGCGATTATCCACATTTTTGAAGGGCCCCTTTTACAAATTTCGGGGACGGAAATCCGCAAAAAATTCGCGGAGGGACAAGCCGTCGGCGGTCTTCTCCCGCGAGTCGCAGAAGACCACGCCCGCGAAAACTCCCTCTATTCCCTACCCGCCCCCGACCTCTCCCAATCACATTTCGAAACAGTAAAGCTAAGTATTTCGACCCTTTTGTCGCCGCGGCGTTTTAAGCATACGCTTGGTACGATAATCGAAGCGGAGAAGCTCGCGGCGCATTATGGCGCGGATGTAAACAAGGCTCGCTGGGCGGCACTTTTGCATGACTGCGCAAAGGAATTCAGTGCGGCGAAAAAACGCCTGCTGTGCGAGCGTTGGTGCATTGCACTTGACGAAGTCCTTTCCGCACATATTGACATTACGCACAGCCTGCTCGGCGCAGAATCTGCGCGTCGCAATTATCAAATCAACGACCCGGAAATTCTGCAAGCCATCGCCTTTCATACAACCGGCGGCGCAAACATGACCCTCCTCGATAAAATAATCCTCTTGGCCGACTTCATCGACCCCTACCGCGAGGACTATCCCCCCTTGGAAGAAATGCGCCGCCACGCCTACACCGACATGAAAAAAGCCCTGCGCATCGGCATGGAATACAATGTGCAAGACCTGCAAGCCCGCGGCAACGCCATACATCCATGGACACGCGACGCAATGAAGGAGATTTAAGGAACTGCCCGACAATAACATTTCCATTTGGGATTTAACCAAAGGAGGATTTTTAATGGAATTAACCGCTGTAAAAGAATTAAAATCCGCATTGGACAAAAAATTTGCCCATAACATCGTAGTCCTTGATTTAGGCGGCGTCACGCCGATTGCGGATTATTTTGTAATCGCAACGGGAGCCAGCGCGCCGCAAATTGCCGCCCTGACCGACACCGCCGAAGAATGCCTGAAACAGCATGGCATGACGCTGAAACACACCGAAGGCCTCCGCGCGGGCAAATGGGTGCTGCTCGACTTCGGCGCGATTATCGTGCATATCTTCGATAAAGAATCCCGCGAATATTATGACCTGGAACGCATTTGGCGCGACGCGAAAATTGTGGACGGAGGGGACTGAATAAAAGAGTCGGCGAGTGTCACTCGCCGACTCTTTTTTTTGGGCTGGGAAATCAGCGAATGGCGAAGAGTATGAATCGATTGAATTTGCAAAATTATTACAATTCTGTTAAATTTGTGTTATGATGCCAAACGAAAGGGAGAGTGCGATAATGTTTTTCAAAAAATCCGCGCGAACGACAAACGAATTGGATTATCCCGACACAGTTATCGGCAAGGGCGTATATATTGAAGCCGCACGCATGAAGGGCGACGAATCCGTGCGCATCGACGGTATTTTTAAGGGCAATATTGAAATCGACGGCAACCTTGTGCTTGGCGACTCGGGGCATATTACGGGCGACGTCACGGCGGGATATTTTCTTGTTGCCGGCGAGGTTAGCGGAAATATTGCCTGCGACACGCGCTTGCATTTTGCCTCGACCTCGAGGGTTTTCGGCGATGTACAGGCGCGGTCGATTATTATCGACGAAGGCGCGCAAGTTTCCGGCCGATATATTATTACGGGCGAACGTAACGAGCCTGTCTCGTTGGCACAAAATGAAAGAGCCTTGCTTGAAGGCGAAATTTAAACATATCGCGCGTGCTTTTTCCATGACTTTTATTATGGTCTTTTTTGCGTTGGCGGTTTCTTCGGTTTTGGCAGGGGAATCGGTTTTGGCAGAGGAAATTGAGACGGTTTACGAACCTGCGGATATTTTATTTATCGTCGAAACCGGGGATATGATGATTTATGCCGACCCCGAGCGCGAGGCGTTTCGTGCGGTTGCGCAATTTGTTGACTCTCTTGGCGCGGGAACCGCGCGGGTTGGGCTGATTGGATTTTCGCGAGAAATTACGCATGTTCCGCTTCGCCCCGTAAACACGGACGTTGCGGCAAGCGATTTGCGAAACGTTGTTGCCACGCTGGAATACGCGGGAGGCGAGGGGAACGCGGACCGTGCTTCGCAAATGGCGGCTTCGACCCTCGCGGACGCACGAAATCCGATTGTTATACTCGTAACCGCAAGCGGCGATTTTACGGGGGATTTTGGCGAGCTGCGGCAAGCCGGTATTCCCGTTCGAAACGTTCACGTGCAGGATTTTGGCACAGCGGGGGCAATGTCGGGGCAATTTGTCTCCATGGTCGACTCGCATCGAGATGTGATTGCGCCGGCTCACACGCCGCCTCCAACGCCCGAACCAACGCCCGAACCCGAACCCACGCCGTCGCCGTCACCAACTCCCACCCCGACGCCTCCCCCGACACCGACCCCAACGCCGACGCCAACCCCCACACCATCACCCACCCCAACCCCATCCCCCACGCCGCCCCCCGAACCAGCACCGACTCCCGACCCCACACCAACCCCCGAACCTGCGCCCCCTCCGGAAA
>WRGX01000077.1 GCA_009786975.1 Defluviitaleaceae bacterium | reverse complement strand
AATGCAGAGGCGTTTATTACGCAGGGACGGGCTACCGTTTGTCGTATAGGGACGCTTGCGAGAGACGGCGTTGAAAGGTGTCGCCTCGGAACTTGAGATGATTTTATATGAGGTTATGTACCGTGATATGCGGAACGGTTCTAAGACTGGTTCCTTTTTTAAATGCCCCGCAAGCCCGCCCCGCAAGCCCGCTCTGCAAGCGGCTTAGGCGGCATTTTTTGGATTCATTTTTTGACGAACTTTTAAAGAATTTGTGCGTATGCGTATGAGCATCTGCGAAAAAAAACAGTATGCGTATCGGCGCAAAAAAGAAATATTTTCTTGACCGTGAATGAAAAATGAGTTACATTGAGAAGCGATTAAAAAAATTTTTTCGAAAGAGGTGGAGTTAATGTCTGCAATTAAATCGGTGAGCTTGGGCTCGGGCAAAGTACGCCCGACGTTGGTGGTGACCGGCTCCTAATTAAATAGGCGGCGTATGCGAAAAAGCAGTGGGAGTAATTTCGACTGCGTGTTTTTGCTGTGTCGCGAAATCGGAAGCCTTTCGTATGACTGAAACTGTGGGACGCGACTGGGTCGCGTTTTTTTGTGGGCTAGGAATCCCCCGGCTTCGAGGGAACGCGCCGCCCGCAACACATGCCCCCGGTGTCCAATGCGCGCTTGGCGCGCTTTTTTGTTGTCTTCAGCGCGGTGCAGCGGCAACACCGCCGGAGTGGGGCGGGGCTTTGCCCCGCGTAGCGAGGGGGGCGTGACCCCCATTGATACATTTTCCGCTCAAAAAATAGGAATTCGCCCTTCCAACACATGTCCGATTTTCACTTGTTTCGTGAAGGCGAATTTCAATTTTGGAGAGTGTGAAAGTGTGGAAAATCAGAGAGAGGAACGCGAGCGACCGATTTTTAATGGCGATTTGTGCGTTCAGCGGATGGCGAAAAGTATGAAAAAAGATTGGAGAGAAATGAATTGATAAATTTAAAAGATTACGGCTACATCGAAACGGAAGGGACACCCGACGGGCTTGGGGGCGGACGCGTTTCTCGTGCCGTTATCCCCGGGCGCGTGACGGAATTTCGGCGCAATCGGTACACGGTTATGACCGAGCGCGGCGAGGCGGACGCCGTTTTGAAAGGCGCGTTTGTGCATGAGGCGGTTGTGCGCGAGGATTTGCCTTGCGTGGGCGACTTTGTTTGGCTCGAATTTAACGAAAGCGGCGTTTCGCGAATTTCCGGGCTTTTGCCGCGACATTCGAAGTTCTCGCGGTCGGATTTTTCGGGCCATGGCTATGCGCATATCAAAGCGAATCGCGAGCAAATCGTTGCGACAAATTTTGATTATGTGTTTATTGTGACGTCGCTGAATCGCGATTTTCGCGTGAATCGCATTTTGCGATACCTCACGCAAGCGCGGGCAAGCGGCGGCACGCCCGTTGTTATTCTGACAAAAGCGGATTTGTGCGAAGATTTTTCTGCCGAGGTCGAGGAAGTCCGCGGGGCCGCGCCCGGCGTCCCCGTTCATGCGGTTTCCGCGCACACGGGCTTCGGGCTTGACGGGCTTGACGAGTACCTGCAACCCGCGAAAACAGTGGTGTTTTTGGGGATGTCCGGCGTGGGAAAATCCAGCCTTTTAAACGCGCTGGCGGACCGCGAAATTATGACGGTGAAGGAAACGCGGGGCGTCGATGTGTCTAAAGGCCGCCACACCACCACGCATCGCCAGCTTATTATGCTGCCCTGCGGCGCAATGGTCATTGATACGCCCGGTATGCGCGAAATCGGACTGATTGATGTCGACGAAAGTATCGCCGAGGGCTTCGCCGACGTTGAGGAGCTTTTTTCGCAGTGCAAGTTTCGCGATTGCGGGCATGAAAGCGAACCGGGATGCGCGGTGCAAAAAGCCATCGAAAACGGCGATTTATCCCGCACGCGCTGGGAGCAATATCTCACGCAACGCCGCGAGGACAAATATATCGATGACAAATCAGCGTTTTTGCGCGAACGCACGGCGCAGTACAAAGTGTGGTCAACACAGTACCGAGCCGAATTAAAATCGGCGAGAAAAAATGGAGGTAAGCGAAAATGAAAAATTTTAATTTACGCATAATCCGCCCCGACGAGCATTACGCCGTCGAAGAAATCACGCGCGACGCGCACTGGGGTGACGAATGGGGCGCGGAACCCGCTATTCCCGATGTACATTTGCTTGCACACAGATTGTTCGCGTGCGCGGCATATGTGCCGGAACTGCATTTTGTGGCGGAATTCGAAGGCAAATTGGTCGGACACATTATGTACGCGAAAAGCACAGTTGTTGACCCCGACGGTGAAAAACACGAGGTCTTGACCTTCGGCCCGCTGTCGGTTTCGCCGTCGGCGCAAAATCGGGGTATTGGCCTTGCGTTGATGCGCCGCAGTTTTGAAGAAGCGAAGCGGCTTGGCTATCGCGGCGTGTTAATTTTCGGGCATCCCGACTACTACCCGCGGGCGGGCTTTCGCCGCGCCGCCGATTTTGGCATAACAACTGCCGACGGCAAAAATTTCGACCCGTTTATGGCATATCCGCTGTACGACGGCGCGCTCGACGGCATTCGCGGCAAATTTATCCTCGACCCCGTTTATGAAAATTTATCGAAAGAAGATGCCGCGGAGTTTGACAAAAAATTTCCGCCGAAACCGCTGCACACCCCCGTGCCAATCGAGGTCTTGCTAAAACGTCTGCCGCCCGCCGCGCGGAAATCCTTCGAAAGCAGCGAGGATATAGCGGGCAAATCGCTAACACATATGCAAACAAAAAGTGAGCGCGAAGTACGCGAAATGCCCGAAATTTGCGCCGAAACAATTGAAACAATCCGCGCCGTTACGCGCGAAAACGGATTGCGTTGGGGGTGCTGAAAAAAAAGAGTCGGCGAGTGTCACTCGCCGACTCTTTTCCCTCTTGGCGCATATGGTTTTATATGGTATAAAAAGTGGCAAGAATTTACGCATACTTAGGGCGTTTTGCCACTAGCTTAAAGGAGAACCGCAAATGAAGGGACCTTTTACGGAAAAAGCAAAACAAGCAATTCAAAACGCACAAAATGCCGCAAGGGAAATGGGCGTTTCGCACGGCGGAACCGAGCATTTACTTTTGGGGCTTGCGCGCGTTACCGACAGCGTTGCGGCAAAAACGCTGGAAATGCAGGGCGTGACGGCGGAAGATATTTCGAAGGAACTCGAACGTGTCGGCGGCGCGGGCGCGACCCCGACGGTCGGAAACGAACAACTCGTTGACCTGACTCCGCGACTAAAACGCGTAATCGCGAACAGCCACCAAGAAGCCCTGCGCATGAAGACAAATTATGTCGGCACCGAGCATCTTTTGCTCGCGCTTCTAAAAGAATCGGACTCGCTTTCGAATACGATTCTGATGTCGCTGAATGCGAATCCGCAAAAAATGTTCGACGATATCATGCAAATGCTCGGCGAAGCAAGCCAACACGGCGCGCCGCCGTTCCCATTTCCAATGAACCCCAACGCGAATACCAAGAATTCAAAGTCCACCACGCCTGTGCTGGACAAATTTTCGCGCGATTTTACAAAAATGGCGAAGGAAAGCCACTTCGACCCGATTGTCGGTCGCGCGAAAGAAACCGAACGTGTCATACAAATTTTAAGCCGCCGCACGAAGAACAATCCGTGTCTTGTCGGCGACCCCGGCGTCGGAAAAACCGCGATTGCCGAAGGGCTTGCACAGCGAATAATTTCCGGCGACGTGCCCGAGCCTGTCAAGGACAAGCGCGTAATCGGGCTGGATTTAGCGGGAATGGTCGCGGGAACGAAGTATCGCGGCGAGTTCGAGGAACGCATAAAAAAAGTTTTGCAGGAAGTCAAAACAAACACGAACGTAATTTTATTTATCGACGAATTGCATACGCTCATCGGCGCAGGAGGCGCGGAGGGCGCGCTTGACGCCGCAAATATTCTAAAACCCGCCCTTGCACGCGGCGAAATGCAGGTCATCGGCGCGACAACGCTCGACGAATATCGCAAGCACATCGAAAAAGACGCCGCCCTCGAACGCCGCTTCCAGCCCGTTATGATTGACGAGCCGACGGAAGAGGAAGCCATCGAAATTCTAAAAGGCATCCGCGACAAGTACGAAGCGCATCACAATGTCGAAATCACAAACGACGCGATAATGGCGTCGGTGCAACTAAGCGCGCGCTACATTTCCGACCGATTTTTGCCGGACAAAGCCATCGATTTGCTCGACGAAACCTGCTCCAAAGTCCGCCTGCGCTCCTACACCGCGCCGCCGAATATCAAGGAGCTCAACGCGAAAATCACCGAGCTTGAGGCGGAAAAAGAAGAGGCAATCAAATCGGAAGCCTTCGAAATGGCGGGGATTTTAAAACAGCGACAAACCGGCCTCAAGGAACGCCTCGAAAAAGAGGAAAAAGCCTGGAAGGACACGCACACGAAATCGCACCACATCGTAAACGGCGACGAAATCGCCGATGTTTTGGCGTCAACGACGGGCATCCCCGTGAAAAAAATGCAACAGGAAGAATCCGCACGCCTAATGAAAATGGAAGACACGATTCACAAGCGCGTAATCGGCCAAGACGCGGCGGTAAAAACCGTTTCGAAGGCGATTCGGCGCGGGCGCGTGGGGCTGAAAAATCCCGGCAGGCCAATCGGTTCGTTTTTATTCCTCGGCCCGACGGGTGTGGGAAAAACGCACCTTTGCCGCGCGCTTGCGGAAATTTTATTCGGCGACGAAAACGCGATTATCCGCGTGGATATGTCGGAATATATGGAGAAACACAATGCGTCGCGGCTCATCGGCTCGCCGCCGGGATATGTCGGCTATGACGAAGGCGGCCAGCTTTCCGAACGCGTGCGCCGCAAGCCCTACAGCGTAATTCTTTTCGACGAAATCGAAAAAGCGCACCCCGACGTGTTTAATATTTTGCTGCAAGTCCTCGACGACGGCCACATAACCGACTCGCAGGGGCGTAAAATCAACTTCAAAAATTCCGTAATTATAATGACGTCGAACGCGGGCGCACGGTCAATTGTCAACCCGAAAAAGCTCGGCTTCGTCGGCAACGACGACAAAGAGCGCGATTACGACCACATGAAAAAGCTCGTAATGGAGGAAGTCAAAAATATTTTCCGTCCCGAATTTATCAATCGAATCGACGACATAATCGTATTCCACCCGCTTTCCGACGAAGACGTACAGCAAATTACGCGGCTTATGCTTGAAGAAACCGCGGAACGAATCCGCAAAAACATGGACATCGACCTGATTTACACCGACGAACTCGTCGAACACATCGCAAAAGAGGGCTATGACCAAAGCTATGGCGCGCGCCCGCTTCGCCGCGCAATTCAAACAAAAATTGAAGACGAACTCGCCGAGGCAATCCTCGAAGGACGTTTCCGCGAGGGCGACAAAGTGCGCGGAGAAATGAAGGACGACAAAGTTTCCTTCAAAACAAAATGGGCGCGCCAAGCGCGCAGTGAAAACCGAGAACATGTGTCCGAGGCGACACATGCTCTCGAAGCCGGAGAGGATGACGCAAATGCCGGTTAAATGGGCGCGCCAAGCGCGCAGTGAAAACCGAGAACATGTATCC
>WRGX01000076.1 GCA_009786975.1 Defluviitaleaceae bacterium | reverse complement strand
CCCGCCCCCACGCCCGCTCCCGCCGCCGCAACAGGCGGCGGTTCGGCGGAATTCGTCCGTTCAATCGGGCCGGGCTGGAATTTGGGCAATCAATTCGACGCGTTTTATTACGGCGGATTGGGATTCCCGTGGCTCGGCGGCGGCACATATGAAGGCGCGACGGTTACGCTGCTTGAAACGGCTTGGGTTGGCGGCGCGGGAAGCGTCGTCACACGCGAGTTTATGCAAGCACTTAACAACGCCGGATTCACAGCGATTCGTATTCCCGTAACCTGGAATAAAGTCGCGCCCGGTCCGGATTATCAAATCCGCGAGGACTGGATGCGCCGTGTGCGCGAGGTTGTGCAATGGGCGTATGACCTTGACATGCATATTGTTTTAAATACGCACCACGAAAACAGCATTCATACGCATGACGACATCCACGCAATCGGGCTTGCCAACGACGAAATCGAACACAGTATTTACATCTTATCGTCGTGGTGGACGCAAATTGCGCGAGAATTCGCGAATTACGGCGACAGGCTCATGTTCGCGGGGCTTAACGAGCCGCGCGGAAGCCAGCGGGAATGGATGGGCGGTGTGCCGGAAACGCGGGCAAACTTGAATCGCTTGAATCAGGCGTTTGTTGACGCGGTTCGCGCAACCGGCGGAAATAACGCGACCCGCTTCCTCGTTGTTCCCACCCACGCGGCAAGCTCGACCGAAGACGCTTTTAACGGCTTCACAATGCCGAACGATTCCGCAAACGACAGGCTTCTCTTGGCGATTCACACATATTCGCCCTTCGCGTGGGCGCACGACGGACGCGGCACCTACGGCGGCCCCGCCTCGATTCGCACCGACCTCGAGCGCGTCGCGCGGCACGCCGAACGCTTGGGCGTGTCCGTAATGCTTACGGAATGGGGTTCGATTAACAACGGCGAAGACGATAATCTCGCCCAGCGCGCACAACACGCCTACGACTACGTAAGCATCGCCCGCGAGCTTGGTATGCCGACGTTTTGGTGGGACAACAATGCGTTCGACTCAGGCGGACACGGTTTCGGTTTAATTAACCGCGCCACACGCGAAATCGTTTTCCCGACGATAATTGACGCAATAATCAGAGCCCATCAGTAGCGCGCCAAGCGCGCGGTGGGCACCGGGGGCATGTGTGGGCGCCGGCACGTTCCCTCGAAGCCGGAGGCGGTTTCGTCTCCAAAAAAATTAAAAGCAAAAACGAGTCGGCGAGTGTCACTCGCCGACTCATTCGAAAAATCCATTCTGCAACCCATCCAAACAACCAATTCAACCAACCCATTTCAGAAAGGTGATAAAAATGAAAAAATTTTTTGCAATCGCATTACTTACCTTGATTTTCGCCCTTGCGGCGTGCGGCACGACGGACGTTGAACCCGACACGCCGCCCGATTCGGGAACAGCCGAGTCCGAAGCCGACGCAACAACCCCCGAAAACGATGCAACAACCCCCGAAACCAACGCCGAAAACGACGGCGAACCGACCCCCGCCACCCCCGCCACACGCGGCGAAATGTCCGATATTTCATCCGCGGACTTCGTAATGTCCATCGGCCCCGGCTGGAATCTGGGCAACCAATTCGACGCGCATCAATATCACGGGCTGGGCTTTAGTTGGCTCGGCGACGGAACATATGAAGGCACAAGCGTCGCGCAGCTTGAAACGGCTTGGGTCGGCGGCACGGACAACGTCGTCACCCGCGAGTTTTTCGAGATGATTAACGAACTCGGCATCGAAGCGATTCGTATTCCCGTAACGTGGAATAAAGTCGCGCCCGGTCCGGATTATCAAATTCGCGAGGACTGGATGGCGCGTGTTTACGAGGTTGTGGGCTGGGCATATGACCTAAACATGCACATTGTTCTAAATACGCACCACGAAAACAGCTTTAACACCCACGACGAAATCCACGGCATCGGCCTGATGGAAGAAGAAGTCGAGCACAGCGTTTTTATTTTATCAACATGGTGGGACCAAATTGCGCGACAATTTGAACCCTTCGGCGAGCGTCTTATGTTTGCGGGGCTTAACGAGCCGCGCGCGCGTCAGGGCGAATGGGGCGGCGGCATTCCCGAAACGCGCCACGGTTTGAACCTCTTAAACCAAGCCTTCGTCGACACCGTTCGCGCAACCGGCGGCAACAACGAACGCCGCTTCCTCCTCGTACCCACCCACGCCGCAAGCGCAAGCGACAACGCCTTCAACGACTTTTTAATCCCCGAAGACACCACCGAAGACCGCGTAATCTTGGCGGTTCACACCTACTCGCCCTTCGCCTGGGCGCACGACGGCATCGGCGAATACGGCGGCATCGACGAAATCCGCCCGCATCTCGAGCGCGTCGCCGGGCACGGCGAACGCCTCGGCGTTTCCGTAATGCTTACGGAATGGGGTTCGATAAACAACGGCGACGACGACAGCCTGGCACAGCGCGAACAACACGCCTTCGACTACGTAACCGTGGCCCGCGAACTCGGCATGGCAACATTTTGGTGGGACAACAACTCCCCCGCCGCCGGAACGCACGGCTTTGGCCTTTTCAATCGCTCAAACCTGCAAGTCCACTTCCCCACGATTGTTGACGCGATTATTCGGGCGTATGAATAATAGCGACCCCCTATCCGACATCCGCCACTACAGCCCAACAATGACGATATCGCAGGTGTTAAAATTCTGCGAAAAAAAGGGCGTCCAAATCACCCGCGCGATGATACAAAACTACATTCGCGCGGGTATTTTGCCGCCGCCGATAAACAAGCGGCTGTATACGCACAAGCATTTGGCGGCACTCGTAACAATCGACCGCCTGAAAGCCGTGTTCGAAATCCCGCATATTCGGGCGGAACTTGAGCCGTTTTTGGACGAAGAAGGCCTGCCGCTTGAAATATATTTCGAACTGAACAAAAACGCCCAAAATTTAACCGCAGACATAAAAACCGCCGACGCACTGCAAATTATGGCGTGCGCCGCCGAATTGAAAAGGAGCTTGGTATGAACATACTGGTGCAAAAAAATTACGACGATTTAAGCAAAAAATGCGCGGAACTTATCAAGGCGCAAATCGCCGCGAAATCGGACTCGGTTCTCGGGCTGGCAACGGGAAGCACGCCGCTTGGCACGTACAAGGAGCTTATTCGCATGAACCACGCGGGCGAGCTGGATTTTTCGCGCGCAATCGCGTTCAATTTGGACGAATACTTTCCGATTAAAAAATCCAGCGACCAAAGCTACCATTACTACATGCGCGAAAATTTATTCAAGCACGTCAATTTCGCCCAAACCTTTATCCCCGACGGCGAAGCCCCGGACGCGGCAAAAGAATGTGCCGCATACGACGAAAAAATTGCCGCACAGGGCGGCATCGACCTGCAAATTTTGGGCATCGGCAACAACGGGCACATCGGTTTCAACGAACCCGACGACAAATTTACCTCCGCAACGAATCACACGCTTTTGGACGAATCCACAATCAAGGCGAACGCGCGCTTTTTCGCAAGCGAAAGCGAAGTCCCGCGTCACTCGCTCACAATGGGCATCGGCACGATTTTTCGGGCGAAAAAAATCATCCTCCTCGCAAGCGGCGCGGGCAAAGCCGACGCAATCTTCAAAGCCACACGCGGCCCGATTACGCCGCAAATGCCCGCATCCGTCTTGCAATTGCATCCCGACGTTACGATAATTGCGGACGAGGACGCCGCGAAACTGATTCAATAAACTTTGCAGAAACGGGGGCAACCCATGCAAACATTAATGGAATACAAATGCCCGAACTGCGCCGGCGCGGTACAATTTGACCCGACGAGCCAGCAAATGAATTGTCCGTTTTGCGATTCGGAATTTTGCCCCGCCGCGCTCAAGGAGCGGGACGACGCCCTCGAAAACGAGCCGGAAGCCGTGGACTGGGCAAGCCACGACGACGCGGAATGGGCAGAGGGCGAAGAAGCCGGGATGCGGCTGTATTCGTGCAATTCCTGCGCCGGTGAAATTATCGCCGACGAAAGTACGGCGGCAACACATTGCCCGTATTGCGACAATCCCGTCATCATGGTGGGGCAACTTTCGGGCAGCGCGAAGCCGGATTTGATTATCCCCTTCAAGCTCGACAAAAAGGCCGCAATCGAGGCATTACAAAAGCACTTGAGCGGGAAAAAATTATTGCCGAAATGCTTCAAAACGACGAAACATTTGGAGGAAATAAAGGGGCTGTATGTACCTTTTTGGCTGTTCGACGCGGATATCGACGCAAATATGCGATACAAAACGACCTCGGTCAGAACATGGAGCGACTCGCGTTTTATTTATACGGAAACGCGGCATTTTAACGTGGTTCGGCAGGGCGAAATGGCGTTCGACGCGGTGCCGGTTGACGCGTCGGCGAAGCTGGCGGCGGATTTGATGGAGTCGATTGAGCCGTTTGACGCCTCGACCGCGCTGGATTTTCAAACGGCGTATCTGGCGGGATATTTGGCGGACAAATTCGATTTTTGCGAAAAACACTGCATCGACCGCGCAAACGAACGAATCCGCGCAAGCACCGAAGACGCATTTCGCAAAACCGTAACGGGCTACGCCACCGTTACGCCCGAATATCGCGGCGTTTATCTGCGAAAAAGCGAGGTGAAATACGCGCTTTTGCCCGTTTGGGTCTTGTACACAAAGTGGCGCGGACAGGATTTTCTTTTCGCGATGAACGGTCAAACCGGAAAATTCGTCGGCGATTTGCCGACGGACTGGGGCATCTTTTGGAAGTGGTTTTTTATTTGGGCATTTATAATTGGCATCGTTTTGTACGGGCTTAGATGGGTGGTTGCATGATTGAGATAATTTTGGCGGAACTTATTATTTTCGCGATTTGCCTTGCAATCGGCGCGGCGATTTCAGGCGCGATTATGATGGTTGTGCGAAGCAAATTAAAATCGGTAAAAGCCGAGCGCACCGCCTGCAATTACACGCGCGGCGGCAGCTTCCGCGAAACAAATCGTAAAGACACATTTTTGTACAATAACATCGTGCGCATTCCAAGGCCGCAAAGCAATTCCGGCGGACGACGCGGCGGTATGCGGCGCAGGTAACGGCGCAGATAAGTTCTCGGGACTCTGCCCCGAACCCCGGAATTTAAAAAAGCGCGCACTGGACACCGGGGGCGCAGTGAGCGAAGCGAACGTTTCCCGCGCCACCGGGGACACATGTCGGCGGCGACGCGTTCCCTCGAAGCCGTGAGCAATTTCCTCGCCCATAAAAAAGAGTCGGCGAGTGTCACTCGCCGACTCTTTCTTGCAAAATAAAAAAGCGCGCCAAGCGCGCATTGGGCACCGGGGACATGTGTCGGCGGCGACGCATTCCCTCGAAGCCGGGAGCAGTTTCCTCGCCCATAAAAAAGTTTCATCAAAACTTTGAAATTGGATGTTGTTTAGCTCTACCCAAACTCCAAAGTTTTTGTCGAACTTTTTTCAAAAAGTTCGCGGGGTGCGGGGCAGAGCCCCGCGGTCTTAAACCCCACTAAGGAACTGCCCGACAATAACATTTCCATTTGGACTTGTCTTTTTGCCGCATTGCTTCGTCGCGAAAAACCTTGCGACCCTCTAGGTCGCGG
>WRGX01000075.1 GCA_009786975.1 Defluviitaleaceae bacterium | reverse complement strand
CTCGCCGACTCGTTTTTTCGTGAGCCGGGAAACTGTTCACGACTTCGAGGGAATGTGCCGACTCCAACACATGTCCCCGGTGGCGCGGGAAACGTTCGCCTCTCGCACTGCGCGCTTTTTCGTGGGCAAGGAAACTGCCCCCGGCTTCGAGGGAATGCGTCGCCGCCAACACATGCCCCCGGTGCCCACCGCGCGCTTGGCGCGCTACCCCAACAAAAACCTCGTCGCATAAAGCATCAAAAACCCCGGCACGCCCAAAATCCCTACAATTGCTACGGTTAGCGCGTTAACCCCGACTGCAAGCCCCATCCCCGCAAGCGCGAAATTTGCAAGCAAAAGCCCGCCGACTCCGAGCGCAGAGTTTCGTGCAACGGAAAGCAGCCATTTATGTTGCCGCGTGTAAATTAAATACGCCAAAAATCCGCCCCCCAAGGCGGCAAGCCACAAAAACGTGTTCAAATAAATCCCCCTCCATTAGGCGACCTCTGAAAACTCTAACTTCATTAAGGGTTTTCGAAGGTCGCCATAGTCGCCATAAACAGTAGCCGGCTTCGAGAGAATGCGTCGCTGCCGACATGTGTCCCCGGTGGCGCGGGAAACGTTCGCTTCGCTCACTGCGCCCGTGGTGTTCACTGCGCGTTTGGCGCGCCCGAATGTACGATGCCTTTCTCTTTGCACAGGTTCAAATAGTATTGAAATTTCAAATTGCAGGCCTTCAATTCATAAACAAGGCTGTCCACCAAAACTGCGTCGGTTGTGTGGTCGAAGCAATTATGTAGAAAATCCATGTCGCTTTTCACGGCTTCAAGGGCTTCCACAATTTCCATATCCTCACGGGACAGGCGCTTTCTCGACCGTTTCGTAAGTTTTTCTTTTTCGCGCGGTGCGGGAATCGCGGGCGCGGAAGCGGCGTTTGTCATTGTCAAATCCCCTTTGTGAATGTTTCTATTATTAAATATAGTCACAAAATGGGAAAAATATTCCAATTTACCGAAGGCAATTAAAAAAAGCGCGCCAAGCGCGCAGTGGACACCGGGGACATATGTCGAAGTCGGCACGTTCCCTCGAAGCCGGAAGCAATTTCCCGGCCCCAAAAAAAAAGCCGCTCAATCATTGAGCGGCCTCCTCATCGGCATCCCCGCAGTCCTCATAAAAATAATCAATTATGCCAAGGTAAATGCTCCATGCGATTTTTTCCTGATAATCCTCGCACAGCAGCCTCTGGCGTTCGTTGTAATTAGTCAAAAATCCGCACTCGACCAAAACAGCGGGCATTTTTGTTTGCTTCAATACATAGTAATTGTCGTTTGCCCGGTGTTTAAGGCGGTTTGAGGGGTCAGCGAATTCGCGCAGACGTTCTTGGATTGCGCGGGCAAGCCTTTCGCTGTTGCCCGATGTGTCGAAATAAAATACCTGCGCGCCGTGGACGCCGCCTTTCGAAAAGGAGTTTTGGTGGATGCTTACGAAAATGTCGGCGTGGGAGGCGTTTGCGATATTTTGGCGTGCGTACATATCGCCGCGCTTGCTTTTGGAAAGCTCGGAATCGTCGATTCGCGTGACAATTACGGTCGCGCCGCCCTGCTCAAGAAATGTTTGCACCTTCAGCGCGATTGCGAGATTAATGTGCTTCTCCTCGGTCTGCCCCTGCACCTTTCCGGGGTCCCAGCCGCCGTGTCCCGCATCAAGCACAATGATTTTGCGCGAAAGGGGCAAGGCGTACGCCGTCGTGGCAGAAAAAATTATTGCAATAAAAAATGCCGCGAAAAATATTTTCTTCATATATAAAAACCGCCTGTTCGTTTCCGGCGACCTCCAAAAACTCACCGCAAGCTGTGCCGCATATGCGAGCGGATGAGTTTTTAAAAAGCACCTTTTTCTTAATTTGAACAAAGCGGCGCGATTTTATGCAAAATTTTTTCAAACACGGCGTCTTCATCGCCCCCACCAATTATGTGTATGTTTTCCGTTTTACTCAAGCGGTCAAAAATTACATGAAATCGCTCGCGAAGATGCTTCAATTTGTCCGCCGTCTCGTAGATGCTGATTTCCGTGCGGGTCGCAGAAATTCGCCGCATACACTCCGACGGCTCGATATCGAGAAAAATCACGGCGTCAGGTCGGCACAGGCTTCGCAAGTACCGGTTATACGCCAAAATGCGCGTGATTGCGTCGTCGTTCTCTCCTTGATACGCCATCGTCGAATAGTAATAACGGTCGCAAATAACATGCTCGCCGCGTGTAAGCGCAGGCGCAACTTCCTCGAAATGATGCTGTGCCATATCCGCCGCAAAAAGCAGCGCGAGAGCCTCACTTTCCGCCGAAAACACGCCCTGCGTCGCCGCCCGAGCCAGTTTTCCGATTTCGTTGTCGGCGGGCAATCGAGTAATAAGACAATCCTCGCCCCGCGCCGCAAAAAACTCGCCGAGCCGCCTGACCTGCGTACTTTTCCCGCTCCCGTCAAGCCCTTCAATTACAATAAACATGCCGCACCTCCCTATTTTCACCGAAAAAAAAGCCCCTCTACCTTAACGGAATGAGGGGCGACGGATTCTGTGCTTTTAGTACGTTCGGACTGTCGTTCCTATATAACTTTGGTATGGATTGACAGACGGCCAAACCAAAGACTAAACGCGAACCACATTTGCGGCCTGAGGGCCTTTTGCGCCTTGTACAACTTCAAACTGTACTTCTTGACCTTCGTCGAGGGTCTTGAAGCCGTCGGTTTGAATTGCAGAGAAGTGGACGAAAACGTCATCTTCGTCTTGGATGGAAATGAATCCATACCCTTTTTCGGCGTTGAACCATTTTACTGTGCCTGTTTTCATGAAGCTGATCCTCCTACGGATGTAAAAATTAGTTCGTCCACATCGGACGAAACACTCAAAGGAAAGTACCATAGGTTCTAAAATCTGTCAAATATTTTATGTCACAAAGTCAAATAAACCACGAAATGAATTTGTTTTTGAAAATTACACACAATGTGGGGAAGTTTCGACAAAAATACGTTCGCTTTCGCGCGCGACATGAACGCGATATAATTTCGAAAAAAAAGGAAATGGCGAAAAACATGAAATTAACCTACAAGGGCATTTGCAACGATTTTTCTACGCTTGACAAGGGTGTTTTGCCCGAAAACGCCGTAAAATTCAGGGAGCCGGACACCGCCGCCGCGCTTAACGCAAGGATGTTTCTTTTTATGATTCCGACGGCGGCTGTAATCGGACTTGTTGTACTCGCGTCTTTTTTAATCTACGGCGAGTTGCGCTTTGAATTGCTTCATCCGTGGGCTTTTTGGGCCGCGCTTGTGCTGCACATTGTCTCGTTTATTCCCCACGAGCTGCTTCACGCGGTGACGTTTCCCAAAAATCACCCCGTGAGCTTTTACATTTCCCCGAAAAACTTGGTACTGTTTGTCTGCTCCGTCGAGCCTGTTTCGAAACGGAGATTTATTTGGCTGTCGCTTTGCCCGAACATAATCTTGGGATGGTTACCGCTGGTTGCGTGGTTTTTTGCCCCGCCGGGCGTTGTTTCCACTATACTTCTTTTTGTCGGCGCATTTAACACGCTCTCCGGCGCAGGTGATTATATGAATGTTTTTAACACCCTCCGTCAAATGCCCAAATCCTCTTTCCATCAGCATTCAGGCATGAATTCGTACTGGTATTTGCCATGAGAACACTTACGGAAGTCCAAAAAATCGAGCGCAGCATACACAAAAAATTCCGCCGTGAATTATGGCGTAAATTTATTCGCGGCGTGCAACAATATGAGCTGATTCAGCCCGACGATAAAATTGCGGTGTGCATCTCCGGCGGAAAAGACTCGTTTTTATTGGCGAAATTGCTCCAGCAGCTCCACCGCATGAGCGAAATCCCGTTCAGTCTCGACTTCATTGTAATGAATCCCGGCTACGACGCAAAAAGTTTTGCAAAAATTTTGGAAAACGCCGACCTCCTGCAAGTCCCCGTGCAGGTTTTCGACTCCGACATTTTCGAAATTGTACTAAAAAGCGCGCCAAGCGCGCAGTGGGAACCGGGGACACGTGGCGAAGTCGACACATTCCCTCGAAGCCGGGAGCAGTTTCCTCACCCACTAAAAGGCGCGCCAAGCGCGCGATGGGAACCGGGGACACGTGGCGAAGTCGACACATTCCCTCGAAGCCGGGAGCAGTTTCCTCACCCACTAAAAAGCGCGCCAAGCGCGCGGTGGGAACCGGGGACACGTGGCGAAGTCGACACATTCCCTCGAAGCCGGAAGCCGTTTCCTCACCCGCAAAAAAGCGCGCCAAGCGCGCAGTGGGAACCGGGGACACGTGGCGAAGTCGACACATTCCCCCGAAGCCGGGAGCCGTTTCCTCACCCGCAAAAAAGCGCGCCAAGCGCGCAGTGGGAACCGGGGACACGTGGCGAAGTCGACACATTCCCCCGAAGCCGGGAGCAGTTTCCTCGACCGCAAAAAAGCGGCGGTTCCCCCTGTTATCTTTGCGCCCGAATGCGCCGAGGATTCCTGTACGCCACCGCGCAAAACCTCGGCTACAATAAAATCGCCCTCGGCCACCACATGAGCGACGTCGTCGAAACCACTCTAATGGGAATGCTTTACGGCGCGCAAAACCAAACCATGATGCCCAAGCTAAAAAGCCGCAACTTTGCAGGAATGCAGCTAATCCGCCCCATGTACTGTATCGAAGAATCCGCCGTTCTGGCGTGGAAAAATTACAACGCCCTCGACTTCATCTCCTGCGGTTGCCCCCTCGCCACCCACTGCGACGAAGGCAATATCTCCGCCCGCGCCGCCGTAAAATCCCTGCTCGCCGACATGAAAAAATCCAACAAGGACGTCGAAAAAAACGTTTTCAATGCCCTCCAATGCATCAATTTGGAAACAACGATAGCCTACAAAAAAACGGACGCATCCACAGTTTTCTTGATGATTTCTAAAAAACCTGCTACAATGCAACGCAAATGCGTATGTAGCTCAGGGGATAGAGCAACCGCCTCCTAAGCGGTAGGTCGCAGGTTCGATTCCTGCCATGCGCATGGTATAAATAAAGGCTTTCGAGGTGTTTGCTCGAAAGCCTTTTGTGATTTTCGACTAACATTTGACTAATTTTCAAAACGGCATCTCATCCGAATCGACCTCTTCCCCAAACTCGTTCATGTCAAATTCTTTTACACCATCCGTCGTATACTCCAGCCGCTTGTTAATCCTCCGCCTAAAAGCGTCCCAATCCTCGGGCGAATCCTTCTGAACGTTTGCATACTGTTTTTCGAGCCGCCAATTGCTTATGATGTAAATTTTCGTGTAGCAGGCTAATTTATTTCCGTACCGCGCAGGAAGCCATGTATTTGGGTATCCCTCCATGTACACCAGCATGTCTTTTATTTTCAGACTGCTCCGAAACTCATCTAGGACAATTACGTCCTCGCCGTTATATCTGTCAAACGGATGCTCATAATTTGTCACCCGGTAAACTTCGTAATCGTATT
>WRGX01000074.1 GCA_009786975.1 Defluviitaleaceae bacterium | reverse complement strand
TCCAACTCTCTGCTTGCAGTGGGTTGGATGGTTTTGGAGTACATTGTAGAGAATTACAGTTTTCTGTTGTATGTGGGCGAGGTCTTGACGCTTACGGCACAACAAGCCTTTACGACCTCCGCACCCCCGAACAGCTAAAAATCAAATGCGGCAGGGCGCATTTTGAAGCACTGGAAAATGATGTTACGTTTTTCGGCGAACCCGTTTCGGATTGGTGCAATTTTAAGCGGAACATTTGAGCGCGAATATTGGGTAAGTGCATCGAAATATGAAGGAAACCCGAAAATTCGGGAATCATCCCTCGTTGTCGTGTTGCATAGATGTCAGAACTTCGCCGCCGCGAGGGTTTAGCTTTTTCTTCTTCGGCGAGCAGAGTTTTTTCAGAAAGCCAAGGGGGACATCTGCATTTCGGCGCATTATTTTCAAAAATTTGTCATTGCCCGTCGATTCAAAATACGCAACCGCCGCCTCATACTTTTTCCGCTCAAAAAATTGGAATCCGCCCTTCCGGCACAGGTCCGATTTTCACTTGTTTCCTTAGGGCGAATTTCAATTTTTGAGAGTGGAAAAAGTATCACACTAAACGGGTTTGCTCAACCTCCACGCAGTCTCGAGAACAATCCATTTCGTTAATATTTCGAAATCAGTCGCCTCATTTAAATCAACGTTCCACCCGTAATGCGAACATTTGAATGATTTTTGCCCTTTGAATTCAAAGACTTCGGCATGTTTATGCACACAAGTATTGTCTGCGTTCACGGTGTAATCCCGGTTTAAACAATGCCCCGAGCCGCAACCCGCGCCCTTCATTACGAAATCAAGCATCTCTTCGGGCAATTCGTCGAGAATCACATTGTCACCGATGGGATGCACGAAATGGTTGCCGCGCATTGAAATATAATTGCCGGAGGTTCCCATATTTATAATGCAAATTGCCTTTCTGGTGCGCTTTGATGTGTATGAAAATTTGGCGTCGGTGCGCTTGCTGTTGCTCACAAGCGAACTGGCGATACGGCAATTGCCGTCAAGCATCAATTTATCAATTTCCGCAAGCCATTGCCTGACCTTAGGCGGCTGCGAACGTGCATAGTTGTTTATGTCCAATTTCACTTTTGCCATTATTTTTTGCCTCCTGATGCCTTAAATGTCGACCATTCACCAAAACAAAACTTCTTGGTCGTTTGAAAAAATGTCGGGCAGGTTTTCGATGTCCGGGACAAATTCGTTTGCGGGCGGTTGTTCGGACGGTTCGGGGGGGGCGTATGCGGGCGGCGAGGTTTCCTGCGGTGGTGGGTCCGCGGGTTGGATATGCATGATTCGATTTTGCGCGCGGTAGACGTCCCTTGCGATTCTTGTGCGGCTTACGCGGTTGCCTTCAGCGTCGTAAATCAGGCGGTATGTGTACGCTATGAAGCCGTTGCGCCCTGCGAAATGCACCGTCGGTTCGTTGTAGGGGTGATTGGCGTATTCGAGATAGACCGTTTCAAAGGGAACGGCGGTGGAGCGGGATTCGATTTGTATGGTGTAGTCATCGGTGCGCGTGCCGACAATGCGCGTTGTCATTTCTCGCTCGTCAAATTCTATTTCGATTCGTATGGGGTAATTCGTGTTGTTTCTAAAACGGAAATCCAGTACGCCGTAGTAAATCGCGGCGTCGTGCCCGAGGGGGAGGTAGGTAATCGGCAGGGTGTGTGCGCGCCGCCGGACTACCTCCAGGTATGCATGCAACACATTGTCGTACAGGGACGACGCCACTTGGCATATTCCGCCGCCCACCATATCGACCAGTTGCCCGTCGCGAAAGCCCCCCGCGGGGCGGAATCCCCGAGCTTCCGAGCTTCGCCCGACGGTTTCGTTAAACGAAAAAACATCGCCCGGATTAAGCACCATTCCGTCGATATAAGACGCGGCAACGACCACGTTATTAAGCCTCGCGGCGGTTCCCGCCACATCGGTCGTTCTGTATGCGAGTTCGTCGCGGAAAAGTTTTTCGTGCAAACTCTCCGCCGTGACTTCCGGGTCCGTAAAAATTAGTGGGATTACAATTCGTTCGCCCGGCATGGCGTTCTCGAGTTGGTTCATTGCGGCGTCGGCGTCAAAACTTACGCCGGGGATGCCGTCGGTCACGGCAAACGTTTCGGCGTCAAAAAACGCAGGCACAGGGTCGGTTCGCACGCTGTGATAAAGGCTTCCGAGGTCAAAAGAAAGCGAATCGCCCGCTGCGGGTGAATAATGCACCGTGACCTCTCCGTTTTCCTCGAGCGCGTCATGCAGTGCCTGCGACACCAAGCGAAAAACCGCGTCCTCGTTCGCGGGTGCGGAACTCGCCCCCGGGATAACCGTGATGCTGCATCCGTTAAAAATATACGACGGGCTTTCAACAAGTCCGCTGTTAAACAGGTCGGTATGTGCCGCGACTTCGCCGCGCACAAAGTTTTCGTCAAGCGCGGATGTGTCGTTTATATCCGTCGGCACCCATAGCGACGTAACGTACATATGTATATGTCCAAAAAACGAGCCGTCTCTGCCATGCCGAAACGCCGCGTTTGCGACTTCTTCTGCGCACAAAGAAAAGCCCGCATCACTGCCGGAAATTGAAAAATCCGAGCCGTCGGGGAAAACAACCGTTGCCGAAACGGTATTATTCTCAAACCCCAAGCCAACAAGCCTGTCAACGGCCTGATTAATCGTCATCCCCGATAAATTTACCCCGTTCACC
Source organism: Defluviitaleaceae bacterium (assembly GCA_009786975.1). Lineage (GTDB taxonomy): Bacteria > Bacillota > Clostridia > Lachnospirales > WQUN01 > WQVC01. The sequence continues at coordinate 2,727 of WRGX01000074.1, read as the reverse complement.
GACACATTTGGAAAAATCAAATCGCTGTCGTAAATAAAAACCCCCAGCGCAACGGTTGCAAACGCAACGATAAAAATATTTGTTAAAAGAAACGATACAACGAAGATGCGCCTTCTTCGTTGCGTTCTCTTTTTTTTCTTCATTTTGCCCCGCCTCCCCTGCATCGCTCATTTTCATTTTACCAAGAGCGGGAGGAAAAATCTACATTAAAATGCAAAAAATTGTGCGATTTTGAACGCACTTTTTTTTACGCGCACTTTTTTTTCAGGTATAATGCCCCCCGAAGGAGTGAGACTATGAAAGAAGTCCTAAACGTGCAAAACTTGCACAAAACGTTCAAACTATCAAAAAAACAGCAACAACTAAAAAAGCTCCCAAAGCCCATAATCACGGCAGTGGACAATGTAAGTTTTAAGTCCTACGAAGGCGAAGTTTTTGGACTTTTGGGTCCGAACGGCGCGGGAAAAACGACGATTATGCGAATCCTTGCCACGCTGATAAATCCCGATTCCGGCGACGCAATCGTCGATGGGTGCAGTGTAAAAACCGACGCACAAACAGTTCGGCAGAAAGTCGGCTTTTTAACAAACGAGCTAAAGCTCGACGATTTTTTCACGCCGAATTACTTATTCGATTTTTTTGCCGAACTCCACGGCATCCCAAAGGACAAATCAGCCGCGCGAAAACAGGAGCTTTTCGCGACCTTCGGCGTGGATAATTTCGCCGAAGTCAAGGTGGGGCAACTTTCGCAGGGAATGCGCCAAAAGGCGTCACTGGCGGTTTCAATCGTCCACGACCCGAAAATAATAATCTTCGACGAGCCAACAAACGGTCTCGACGTTATCACGGCAAAAGTTGTGACGGATTTTCTCGTACGCCTGAAAAACGAGGGCAAAAGCATTATTTTATCGACGCACATTTTCGGTCTTTTGGAAAATTTATGCGACCGAATCGGCATTATAATTGAAGGAAAAATGGTCGCGTGCGACACGCTCGCGAGCCTGGCGCGCAGTGAACACCACGAACACGCGCGGGATTCCGCGCATTCTTTCAAAACCGAGTCCGGGTCCCTTGAAAAAATCTTTTTCGAAATTTACGAAGCCACCACGAAGGAGGTGGTTTAAATGCGCAACAATGTACTAACAGTAATGAAAAAAGAATGCGCGCGAATTATCGGCGACAAAAAATTATTCTTCACAACGGTACTTTTGCCGGGCTTAATGCTGTTCATCATGTATTTTTTCATGGGGACTTTTATGGCGGCAATGTTCACGGTGGACGATGACTATATGTATCAAATCCACACGGTAAATCTGCCGGATTCAATCGCGGAAATAATGCAACCGGAAGAGCTGCGCCTTGAAATTCTGCCGACCCAACCGCATGAAATCGAAGAAGTCAAAGCGCGAATCGAAAACCGCGAAACCGACGTGCTTCTGATTTTTCCCGAAAATTTCGACGAACTTGTGGCAAATTTCCACCGCGATGCCGACATTCCCGCGCCGAACATACAGGTCTGGTCGAACATGACACGAACAGAATCCGGCGAGGCAGGCGGAATTGTAATGCAGCTTTTAAACGCATACCACTTCGAGCTGACGCATATTTTCCGCATAAACGCGCCGGAATACGCCCCCGACGGGCGTTACGACCTGGCAACCGACGCGGATTTATTCGCTATGATAATCGGCATGATGATACCGATGTTGTTTATCATTTTCATCTACAACGGTTGCATGTCAATCGCGCCGGAGTCGATTGCGGGCGAAAAAGAGCGCGGCACGCTTGGTTCGATTTTAGTCACGCCCGCGCGCCGCCGCGATATCGCGCTGGGCAAAATTTTGGGCATAGCCGTTTTCGCGCTGATGGGCGCGGCGGTCAGTATTTTTGCGGTGTTGCTGTCCATGCCGGCGTTGTTGGCAGGAATGGAGATGGAGGCGAGCGTTTGGGAGATGTATTCGCTCCTTGATTTCGCGCTGTTATTCTTTGTGGCGATATCGACGACGCTTGTGGCGGTGTCTCTTTTGTCGGTGTTGTCGGCATACGCAAAGTCCGTGAAAGAAGCAATGTCCTACGCCGCACCGACTATGATTTTGGTTGTTCTTGCGGGTACATCCGGCCTTATTTTCGGCGGTGTACCCGAAGGCGCGGGCGTTTTCTTCATCCCCATAGTAAACAGCTCGCTAAGCATAACCGCAATTTTCTCCGCCGACGCGATAAACGTACCGAATGTCTTAATCACAATCGCAACAAACTTCGCCCTTACCGTAACCCTCACATTAATCCTCGCAAAAATTTTCTCCAGCGAGCGAATAATTTTTGACAAATAGCCGGGAGCAATTTCCGGCTCAAAAAAAAGCGCGCACTGCGCGCATTGGACACCGGGGATATATGTCGGCGGCGACACATTCCCTCGAAGCCGGGGACAATTTCCCGGTCCATAAAAAAAGAGTCGGCGAGTGTCACTCGCCGACTCTTTTTTTTGCAAAAATGATAAGCGCGTTTGACAGGCTTACAATTCTTGGTATAATAAAAAAGCTCGTGCTAGTCGGGGAAGTAGCGGCTCCCTGTAGCTTGCAATCCGCTATAGCAAGGGTGATGCCCGCGCCGAGGCTCCTTCTTTTTGAGGCCTGCCCCATGTAAGCAGCGTTGACGGTCAAGTCCTGCGCAATGAACCCTTGTGAATCGTGTCAGGTTCGGAAGAAAGCAGCACTAAGCGAGTGCGTT
>WRGX01000073.1 GCA_009786975.1 Defluviitaleaceae bacterium | reverse complement strand
CCTTGCGACCCTCTAGGTCGCGGCGGTTTTCGCTCCTCGCACTGCGACAAAAATCCTGCGTCCAAATGAAAATGTTATTGTCGGGCAATTCCTTAGTGTCACTAACATCATCAATTTTATAATTCATCCCGCGCACGGGCGGATTGTTGTACGACGCAAAAAATTGCTCGGCGTTTTCGCCGAGCAATTTTTGCATTCGCTCCTTAAAAATTTCCGGTAAAACGGTCATGCCAAAGTGACGCCGGAATCCAGCCGAATATCCAGCGAACTTGCGCCGACCGCGAATTTATACGTGCCGGGAACGGGTACGAACTCGCCCTTTTCGGGGCTGTAAATCATCAACTCTTTGTGCGGGACGAGTATGCTTATTTGTCGCGTTTCGCCGGGCGTCAGATGTATCCGCTCGAAGCCCGCAAGCTGCTTGATGGGTCGATGAATTTTCGCGTCGATGTGCGAAAAATATACCTGCGCAACTTCGTCACCCGCGACTTTTTCTGTGTTTGTGAGGGAAAATTTTACTGCAATGCCGTCGGCTGTTTTCTCAAGCGACAAGTCGTCGTACTTGAATTTCGTGTAGCTTAGCCCATATCCGAATTCGTAAAGCACAGGCATTTCGTTGTACAAATACGTCATTTTGTTTTTGATGATATCGTAATCGTTCAAATCCGGAAACTTGTGCGAGCCTTTGTACCACGTCATTGAAAGTCTGCCCGCCGGGTTATATTCGCCGGAAAGAGTCAAGCCGACAGATGTGCCGAGTTCCTGCGCTCCGTGCGTTGTAAAAAGGACGGCGCGTACTTTTTTCGCTTGCTCCTCGATATCGAAGGGGTAGCCCGCAATCAAAAACAACACAGTGTTTTTGTTAACGTCGGAAACTTTTTCAAGCAAATCGGTCATATTTTTGGGGAAATCCAAATTTTCGCGGTCGATGCATTCGCGCGCGCCGACAAGCGGATGATTTCCGAGGGTCAAAATTACGGCATCGGCACCGCGCGCTTTTTCAACGGCGTCGGCTGTACCGTCGGACAAAATTTTCACAGTCAGCTTACTTAGCGCATCATTAATTTTGCGCACTCCGTCTTCCGAATACGGTTTGTTGTAAACGCTCTTGCCGTATTCCGACGCCACGCCTGTTTGCGGTTTTGTGCCGTGCGGTTCTTCCGGCAAAAATTTTCCGTCTTTGAGAAAAAACAATTCACGCACAAACCAGCCCCAAAATTTTTCCGCGTCACAACGCAATTCGCCTTCAAGTGTCGTCGTGATGAATTTTTTTGTTTCTATATTTTGAAAACCAAAAATGCCGTATCCCCAGTTGTAAACGCGAAACTTTGTGTGCTTTTTGGCGTCCGAAAAAATCGCGCCGTCGTCCCCGACGCAAAGCCATGTTTTTTCCGCTTCATTATATAGTGCGACGATGTCGCAAGCGTCGCTGTAGACGATTTCGCTGTTCGGAAACGCGCTTTTTATGCCGTCAAGCGGTGTAATTTCATACGGCGGGTTGCCGGAATACCAGTCCGGAAGGTTTTCGCCCCCAAGCGGTCCGATAACGGCGATTTTTGAAGTATTTTTATCAAGCGGGAGGAAACCGTCGTTTTCCAGCAGCGTGACAACCTCCAATGCGGTCTGCCGCGCCAGTTGTGAACTTTCTTTCGAACACAAAATGCTCTCGTCGATTTTCTCGTACGGATTGCTTTCCCTGTCGCCGTAAACACCAAGGCGGAACAGGATTTTTAACTGGTTAAACACCGCCGTGTCAATGTCCGCTTCGGTTAAAAGCCCGCGTTTAAGAGCCTCCGTTACCGCGTCAATCGTAATTACGGGGTCGTCAAGGAAGCAGTCCAATCCCGCTTTTATCGAAGCCGCCGCGCCTTCGGCATATGTTTCAAACGTTTTGTGTTGTGATTGAAGCAATTTAAACGCGCCGCCGTCGCTTACAAAAAAGCTGTCGGCACCCCATTTTGCGCGCACGATTTCATTCATTTCGGGATGAAGCATCGCCGGAATCCCGTTCATTTTGTTATACGCCGTCATCATCGATGCGGCGTTCCCCTCCTCGAACGCATAGGCGAAAACCTTCAAATAGTACTCGTGTTTCAGCCGTTCGTCCGATATTACAGAGTCGGCGGTTGACCGTCCGTACTCATAGTTGTTTGCGTAAAAATGCTTGGGCGTTGCCGCGGTTTTTAAATAATACTCATGGTCGCCCTGCGCGCCTTTAATTATTTCAACCGCCAGTTTTCCCGCCAAAAACGGGTCTTCGCCATATGCTTCCTCGTTGCGCCCCCATCGCGGGTCGCGCTCCATGTCAATTGTCGGGAAAAACAGCGTCAGAAGCCCCTTGCGTTCGCGTTTTTTAAAATAAGCACGCGACTCATTGCCGATTACATCGCCGATTTTCCGGAGCAACGTTTTGTTCCAAGTCATACTAAGCCCAAATGTTTGCGAAAAAACCGTAGCCTCGCCGCCCTCGCGCACAACAAGCCCGTGCGCGCCCTCGCCGCCGACCCAAAACGCGGGCAGGCCAAGCCTCTCAATCTCCGGATGCCGCGAAGGCAAAAACGAAATTTTCTCATCAAGCGTCATTTTCGACATCAATTCCCTAACTTTTTTTTCCATAAACACGCCTCCATATTTTTCACACTTTTCGACATTCGCTGAACGCACAAATCGCCATTAAAAATCGGTCGCTCACGTTCCTCTCGGATTATATCAAACCCACAAAAACTTTTCAAAAGCGCGGGAAAAAATGAGTCGGCGAGTGACACTCGCCGACTCATTTTTTTTTGCGCATTAAGCCATCACCACTCCCGCTCGGTAGAAATAAAACGTGGAGTATTGTTAATAGGCTTTGTTGAAAATGTATTGCATATGTATAGATTTTGTGATATGTTTTAATAAATAAAAACGAGGTGATTGTATGGCAAAAACCGCAAGCATGTATAATATTATTATTGCGGGTGTGCCTCGTGCCGGGAAAAGTACAATGTCTAACATATTATCGCGCAAATTTGGTTATCAACACGTTAGTATGGATGCGATAATAGGCGGCATTGAAACGGTCTTTCCCGAACTTGGTATCAAATGGTGGCCATGTGAATCAGAAGAACTTGCGGTTCTCCGTATTGCGAGTGAAAAAACTGCGCTTATTGTTAAATCAATGCTTGAAACTGAGGAGTATGATGAGTTCCAATCCGGCATGGTCATAGATGTTGTTCAGATATTACCGGAACATTTTGTAAAGCACCTAAGCGATAAAAATTGTGACATTGCCTACCTTTTAACCGCTGATGTTTCGGCAGAAGAACGCTTTGCTATACACAGGAAACACGACACCGAAAAAGACTACACATATAAGTTTACTGATGAACAAATGACTTGGCATTGCAATTATATTGTTGAACGAAGCAAACTGTTAAAAGAACAGTGTATAACATATGATTTGCAATATTTTGAAACAGCACGTAATAGAGAAAAAGCACTGGAGGACTGCATTTGTTTTCTTTCCGGCAACATGGAAGTATAAGCATTACGGTATCCGGCGATGGGATTTTGTCCCGTCGCCGTTTGCGTTTAATGGTACCGGTAATGCGCCTCTCGCAAAGGAACGTATGTATTCGCGATTTTCCGGCAACAATTTGGAAAATACAAGAGAGGGGTAACACAAATGTTTATCAGAGAAGGAAAAATTTTATTCGCGTCATTTATAATCGGAGCAATAATCGCGGTGGGATTCGCGGCGTATACGTACACGTACGCAATGCGTTTGCAACAAGATATCGCCGAAAACGTCCTGCGCTTCCATGTCCGCGCAAACAGCGACTGCGAAACCGACCAAATTTTAAAAGACTTTGTGCGAGCGGAAATTTTGTATGAATTTGCGGATGTGCTTGCGGCGAGCGATAATTTAGGCGAAACCCGCGCGAACGTTTTGCAAGTTTTGCCCGAATTGCAAGCCCACGCACAAAATATTATCCACGACGCAGGACTCGAACACGAGGTTTCCGCCAAAATTTCAAACGCATTCTTCCCGACGCAAGTTTATGGCAATATCATTTTCCCGCCCGGCCGATATGAGGCGTTGCAAATTATCATCGGCGATGGCGACGGCGAAAACTGGTGGTGCCTTATGTTTCCGCCGCTTTGTTACGTCGATATGACCGCGCCCGACGAAAGCCGCGTTCTGCTTGAAGGTTCCGTTTCCAACGACAGCTTCCGGCTGCTTATGCATGTGGAAGACGAATCGCCGGAGCTTGTTGTGCGGTTTCGTATCGTTGAATGGTGGCAGAATCTTGTTGCTTCCGATTTCGGGGGCGAGTGAAATACGAAATTAATTTCGAAAACTTGAAACCGCATTAATGTTCGGATGCGCTGCAAATTTATGTCTGATTTTGCGCTATTTGGCGTCTGTCGATATGATATTTTTCGCCTTTGAGATGCGATAAAATTTTTGTATCACTTTGCGAAAGGTAGATTTTTTCCTCATTTTTCCTAGTGTCCTCTTCGGAAATATGCCGCCGGGTGGTCGGCTTATTTCCGAAGAGGGACACTAGGGCGTGCAGCCACTACGCAAACGGCACGCCCTAATCCGAACATACATATCTCAAGGCAACAAAATTTCCACCGCGTCTCCCACGGAATTAAGGAACCTCCACATGCAAAAAATCATACATATCGGGTTCTCGTTCCCAATGAAGCTCAACACCAAAACATATCGCAAGCACCACCTTTTTTCACAGTTTACACGAATATGCACATTCACACAAATAGTCCCGTCTGCATAAAATACCTCGGGGAGGTGGACTCTTATGTTTTTCTTGCTGGAAGGCTTTTTTTTGTTCGGACATTTAACGGGCGGCAATTCGTTTCCAAAGCCGCTTTCGCCGAGCGAGGAAAAAAAACATTTACAAGAGTACGCCGCAGGAAGCCACGACGCACGAAACGTACTAATCGAGCACAATCTGCGCCTGGTCGCATATGTAGCAAAAAAGTACAACAACTACGCAAAAGACGCCGAAGACCTGATATCCGTAGGCACAATCGGTCTAATCAAAGGAATAATAACCTACAAGCCCGATAAAAACACTCGCCTCGCCACATACGCAATCAGGTGCATCGATAATGAAATCCTGATGTTCATACGCGGCGGAAAAAAAAGCGCAGGCGACATTTCGTTGCAGGACGTCGTCGGGGTAGACCGCGAGGGAAACGAGGTGCGCGTAGAGGACAAACTTGCCGACGACAAAGAAGCAATCGACGAACAAGTCGGATTAAAAATGCAAATAAAGCGGCTGCGGGAAGCCGTGCGCCGCGTCTTGTTCGGGCGCGAAAAAACGGTAATTCTGCTTCGCTACGGACTCGGAGATTCGCAAGAAGAATTAACTCAGCGCGAAATCGCAAGCCATTTGAACATCTCGCGCAGTTATGTAT
>WRGX01000072.1 GCA_009786975.1 Defluviitaleaceae bacterium | reverse complement strand
GTTATTCCGTTATCAATGGCTACATTAAAGCCTGCCCGGTTAATTTTTCATACTCGACGCTGATTTGCATTGCTTTTGTTTGCTCCTCAATCAGTCGGTCGTAAAGTTCGCTTAAAAAAGCGGAATTTGAACCCGGTTTTTTTACCCCCACTTGAATCAAGTCCGAGGTATGCTTTATCGCTTCGACCGAAACTTGCCAATCTTCCCTCAACTCGGTTTCGCGGATTTTGGAATTTTCATTTGACATTTGCTGTCCTCCTCAAAAAAATAAGAGCAGAGGCCAACCAAAAAAGCACATAAGGACGTCGGAAAAACCGACATCACCTACGCGCTTAAAAAGCTGAAACACAAGAATAACGCAACAGCGCAAAGAGCTACCCTTTTCTTGATGAAGCGTACAAAATGGGGTATACTTTTGCAACTGCAACGACAGGCACTCCTGTGTGCGTAGGTGATGGGGGTACATCCCTGCGCTCGTCGCTTGGCGTCTCCAAACGCTTCGCGGACGTTGCGGTTCTTTAATTGTTTGTTTTTGATTGACCTCTAAACACATTGTAGCATTATATACAAAATCCGACAAGTTATTTTTTACAAAAAAAAAGATGATGTTAGCGTTACTAACGTCATCATTTTTGAAAATTTAAAAAACAAACTTATCTCCGCCCAAAAATTCCGCTTCCCCCTCGTCGTGCGTGATGCAAATTACAATGCCGCGCGCGTGGGTTTTTACCATTTGCATGATTGAAATTTTTAGCCCGACGTCGAGGCCTTTGAAGGGTTCGTCGAGAATAAGCACGTCGTAATCCGCAATCAACGCGCGACAAATGCATACGCGTCGCCTCATTCCGCCGCTTAAATCGGCGGCTTTTTTGTGCAAATTTTCGCCGAGTTCGGCTTCGTTTAAAAACGCGACGGCGCGTTCGCGGTCGGGATTTACAAAAAGAACGTTGCCCAGCGCGGTTTCCCAGTCGAGGAGTCTGTCTTCTTGAAAAACGGCGGAAAATTTTAAATTTTCCGCTGGTTTTGAAAAGGAAAGCTCACCCGAATCCGGCACGATTAGCCCCGCGATAATTTTCGCAAGCGTTGTTTTGCCAATGCCGGATTGCCCCATTACGCACGTTATGCCCGTCTTGAAAACGGCGGAAACGTCGCGAAGGATCTCTTTGCCTTCAAAGGATTTGCAAATATTTTTCAGCTCAATTGTCATTTCGCCATTCGTCGGGCGCACAAATCGCCATTAAAAAGTGGACGCCCGCGTTCCCTTCTTCGATTTTTCACACTTTTTTGTCATTCGCTGATACGCACCAATTCCTGATGAAAATTGGTCGCCCGCATTCCCTTTTTCGACTTTTCACACTTTCACCCGCAAAATTATACGAAATGTCCGCTCCATGCCGTAACTTAAAAGCACAATCGCAACGGTCCACGCAAAAACGTCGGCGGTGTTCAGCCAAATCCGCGCGGCGTGCAAATTCATGCCGATTGTGCCGCTGACTTGGCCGATAAGCTCCGCCGCGATGCCCGATTTCCACGCAAATCCGATGCCCGACGTTGCTGCGGCGGCGACGTATGGCGCGACGGTTTTGAAATAGATGCGAAAAATTACTTTGCGCGCGGGTACGCGAAAAATTTGCGCCATTTCAAGGAGCTGCGGGTCGGTGCTTTCGATGCCCTTGTGCGTGTTGTAAAAAATAATGGGCAGGACCGTGACAAACGATACGAAAATCGCCAAATCCGACGGATTAAACGCAATAAGCGCGAGAATCGTAAACGACGCAATCGGCACGGCATTCATTGTATTTACCGCGGGAAGAATCAGCTTTAAAAACGTTTTGAACCTTGCGGCAAGCGCGGCCAAAACCGTCCCCGCGATAAGCGCGAACAAAAATCCGCGCAAAATTCGCCCAAGCGTCGTGCCGATGCTTTGCCAAAACACCGCGGTTTGCGCCAATTCAAGAAGCCGCGCGAAAGTTACGCGCGGCGACACAATTACCAAATCGCTCCCGATTATCGCGGCGACGGCTTCCCAAACGAGCAGCCAAAACAGGACAATCGGCAAAAATTTAAGGCATGAAATAAAACGGGCGTTCAGGCATCTCGCCTCCTATGGATTGCGGTTCGGCTTCGTACAACACGCCCAAAAATCCTTCTAAGTTTTTGCGCATTTCCTCGCCCGTTACAAACACAATATTTGTGCGCGGAATGGCCGACTCGGCGATTGAGGGGTTCGGGATAATGTCAAAAGTGGAGGCAAGTTCGGCGGCTTCGGTGACACGCGAATTTACAAATTCCACCGACGCGGCGTATTCTTCCAAAAAAATTGCAACGGCTTCGGGATTTTGCTCAACAAACTCCCTACGCGCAACAACCACGGACATGATTAGACCGTAATCCGGCTGAACCTTGTCCCATTCCTCCGATAAATCAAGCGCGACGCGAAGCCCGTCGGTCTGCGCCAAAACCGTGCTTACAAACGGCTCGGGTAAAAGTGCGATTTCCGCCGCACCGGTTTGCAAAAGCGCGGCAATTTCCGTGTGTTCCGCGCGAAAATCAATGATAACGTCTTCACCCGGCACAAGCCCGTTTTGGCGCAACACATAATTCAGCGCGAACTCGGGGGTTGCGCCCTGCCCGCTTACGAAAACTGTGCGCCCACGTAAATCTTCAACAGAATGCACCTCGCCCGTCACGTCAACAATATGAAGCACGCCAAGAGTAACAATTGCCAGCGCGCGCACGTCCATCCGATTATGCAAAATCGCCGCCAAATTCCCGGGCACAGCCGCAACATCAACCTCGCCCTGCACAAAAAGCGGCGGCACCAAATCCGGCGAGCCAAGTATTTCAAACGCGTAATCATTTCGCGTATCGCCGCGCTCTGCCGCGTCCATCAAGCCCAAAAGCCCCATGGCCGTCGGCCCGCGCATAGCCGCAACACGAACCGCGTCGCCGCCGATTTCCGGCTCATTCCCGCACGCGACAAAAACCGCCGACGCAACTAAAATCACCAAAATCGCCAAACAAAATTTTTTCATACTTTTTGACATTCGCTGAGCGCACAAATCGCCATCAAAAATTCGCCGCCCGCGTTCCTCTCTCTGATTTTTCATACTTTTCGCTCCTTTTTTATTACTCCACCAATTACGCCTTGGTTGACGGAGCAATAATAGTATGTCCAACCTGAAGCGTCAAACTCGTCTGCTTGTCCGCTACTCCACTCCCCAGGCGTCGACCCCCGAAAAAACATGGTCGGGCGTGGGGTTTAAATCGCCGGAAATACGCGGGCTTGTAAGCAGCGCGGAGTGCTTGAATGCGAGGCCGATTACGGGAAGCTGTTCGGAAAATGCTTCTTGCAGGCGGTTCATGGCCTGTTCGTAGGCGGCTTCGGTTGAGGCAAGGGTTAGCGCGCCGAAGGCCGCCGCAAGGGTTGTGTCGTAGAGAAAAAATTCACCCGGTGTGAAAAAAAATTGTACATCCGGCGAGAAGGGCAGTTCGATTCCGCCGATAAACAAGTCGAAATCATGTGCGTCAATGCGCGCGAAATATTCGTCGGAATCGACTATTTTCGCATTTGCCGCCAAACCGGCAACGGTTAAGCTCTCTGCAAGACGCTCGGCAATCGCGGCGCGTTGCGGATTTTCGGCGTTCGCCAAAATGGCAATCGGTTCGGCAGTGCGAACGGTTCCCAAAAGTGCCGCCGCACGCGCGGGGTCGTAAACGGGGCGTGCGTCGCCCGCCGCCCAATGATAGGGATGAATCGGCGTTGCCGACCGCGCCGCATAGGATAAATACACCGCCGCAACAGCTTCGTCGGCATTAAATGCGTGCGCAATTCCGCGCCGCGTATTTACGTCGCGCAAAATATTTCGCCGAAAATTAAAGCCGATAAATTCGAAATACATAGCCGGTACGGTTTGATAATTCGGCGAGCGCACGCCTCGTCTGCGCGTCCACTCCGGAAGCGGCATGTGAAGCGCGTCGATTCGCCCGCGCTCGAAGGCGGTAAAGTCGGTTTCGACGTTCGGCAAAAAAATAATTTCCGCCGCTTCAATGTTGCCAAAATTATGCGCGCGGCGCAAATTTATGCCGTGCATGGTTTGCGATTCGAAGGCGAAAACGCCGCTTGTGGGCGGCGGTGTCGATTGCGCCGATTCAAAATAATGACGCGGAATAACCGGAAACGTAAGCGAATAGCCACTCATAACCGACGCGCGTTCGAAAACAATTTGCACGGTTCTCGCGTCGATTCTCACGGCATCAACGATATTTTCGTCGTTCAAAAATTCCATCGAAAAAATCACATCGTCCGAGGTAACGGGCAATCCGTCGCTCCAAACCGCGCCTTGGCGGATTGTTGCATTAACGCTTCGAAAATCCGACGCGAATTCAAGTTCAGCCAAATTTCCCGTCACGCGAAACTCATTGTCCAAAATCGCAAGCGGTTCAAAAAGCATCCGCAAAATTCGCGCAACAGTCACATCCTCGTTAACAAGCGGGTTAAGCGTTGCAGGCGGACGCATATGAAGGCGCAAAACGCCGTCGGCGGCAATTGCCGAAACCGCCGTCGGCTCCTGCAATTCAATAAGTTCCGCGTCCTCGTCCACACCGCGCGGCGGGCTTATTGCCTCCGCCTCTGCCGCGCCAAGCGCGGGCGGGTCAACCCCCCAGCCCCGCACGCGCAAAATTATTTCATACATACGCTGCGCCTGCCGCACGCGCCGCACATAGTTTGCGGTTTCGCGAAACGGAATGACGTCGAGATTTTGTCCGTCGCCCGAAAATTCGGGATTCCCAAGCCAGTTATTCACGTTCCCCTGACCCGCATTGTACGCCGCAAGCGCGACATCAACACAGCCAAATTGTCGCACAAGTCGATTCAAATAAAAACTGCCCATCGCAATATTTATTTCCGGCACCCAAACGTCATCGGGTTGAAAATCCAGCCCCATTTGGCGGGCGATATCCTCGGCGGTTGCGGGCATAATCTGCATCAAACCCTGCGCACCGACATGCGACTGCGCCCCCTCGCGAAAACTGCTTTCCGCCATAATTACAGCCAAAATAAGCGACGGCTCAAGCTCCCCCGCGTGTTCGCGAATAACGTCCATATGTCGCACGGGATAGCGAATATTTATCGCCATAATCCCTGCGGTGACGATTAGAATCAAAATTAAAACCGAAACCAAGAATTTTTTCATTGCGAAAAAGCCAACTTTCAGAAAATTTTCAAAACGAGTCGGCGAGTGTCACTCGCCGACTCAATTTTTTTATGAGCAGGAAATTTTTTTATGAGCCGGGAAACTGCCTCCGGCTTCGAGAGCATGTGCCGCCGCCAACACATGCCCCCGGTGCCCACCGCGCGCTTGGCGCGCTTTTTTATAAATCGGGGAAACTGCCCCCGGCT
>WRGX01000071.1 GCA_009786975.1 Defluviitaleaceae bacterium | reverse complement strand
TCCTTCGAAGCCGGGAGCAAGCCGGGAGCAAGCCGGGAGCAATTTCCCGGTCCGAAAAAAACGAGTCGGCGAGTGACACTCGCCGACTCGTTTTTGCAAAACCGCTCCCGCCTTGCTCCCGCCTTCGAGAGAATGCGTCGCCGCCAACACATGTCAATATTGCGCAAGCCCGCCTTGACACCACCTTTCACTATGCTATACTCCAAACGTAAACCCATGCTTTGCCGCAGGAACCCTCAACCTCGGCGCGGCATAGGGGGATACAAAATGAGGCTGTTTTTGGGCAAACCCCAAAAAAGCATTTTAGGAGGAAAGCATGAAAACCACCATGATTAACAAAAAAGAAATCATCGCCAAACACGGGCGAGACGCGGCGGACACAGGTTCGCCCGAGGTGCAGGTCGCGCTTTTGACCGCGCGAATCAATCACCTCACGGAACATCTGCGCACGCACAAAAAGGACTTCCACTCGCGCAGAGGGCTTTTAAAACTTGTCGGACAACGCAGGGGCTTATTGGATTATATTAAGCGTCAAGACGTTGTAAAGTATCGCGCACTTATCGGCGAACTTGGGCTGAGAAAGTAGGGTGCGAATGTCTAAAATTTATAAAACAACCCTTGCGGGTCGCGAATTATCTTGTGAGCTTAACCGCGTTGCGGAACTCGCGGGAGGCTCCGCTTTAATGAAATACGGCGAAACCGTCGTTCTCGTAACGGCGACGACAAGTGAAAAACCCCGCGCGGGAATTGATTGGTTTCCGCTTAGTTGTGACTATGAAGAACGTTTTTATGCAGTCGGCAAGATTCCCGGCTCGTGGTTCCGCCGAGAGGGACGGCCTACGGAACACGCGATTTTGGCTTCGCGCCTGATGGACAGGCCGATTCGCCCGCTGTTTCCGCAGGATTATCGCAACGACGTCGCCGTTGTCGCGACGGTTCTTTCCATGGACCAAGACGCAAGCCCCGAAATCGCGGCGATGATTGGTTCGTCGATTGCTTTGTGTATTTCGGAAATCCCCTTCGACGGCCCCACGGCGGCGGTTAACGTCGGCCTTATCGACGGAAATTTAATCGTAAACCCCGACGCCGCACAGCGCGAAATCAGCAAACTCGCGCTTACGGTTTCTTCGACGCGCAACAAAGTCATGATGATTGAAGCCGGCGCAGACGAAGTTTCCGAGGACGTAATGTTTGACGCAATAAATCTTGCGCACGAGGAAAACAAGAAAATTATCGCGTTTATCGACACGATTGTGGCTGAAAATTCCAAGCCCAAGCGCGAATACGAACAACACAGCGTCCCCGCCGAGCTGTACGAAAAAATCACTTCCTTTATAACCGACGCACGAATGGAACACGCCGTTTTCGCCGAAATGAAGCAGGAACGCGACGCACGCGTCTCCGCGCTTCGCGAAGAAATCGAGGCGACACTTGTGCCGACCTTTGGCGAAGATGTCGCGGAGGAATGGAAATCACAAGTCGGCGAGGCGATTTACAAATTCGAAAAAGAAACGGTGCGCCGCATGATTTTCAAGCTGGGCAAACGCCCCGACGGTCGCTCGATGGAACAAATCCGAAAGTTGACCGCCGAGGTGGACGTGCTTCCGCGTGTGCATGGTTCCGCGGTTTTTTCGCGGGGTCAAACGCAGGTTTTAACCGTAACAACTTTGGGCTCCAGCGGAGACACACAGCGTCTTGACGGGCTCGACGCCGCCGAGGAAAACAAACGCTACATGCACCACTACAATTTCCCGAGCTATTCCGTCGGTGAAACCCGCCCGTCACGCGGGCCGGGACGCCGCGAAATCGGTCACGGCGCGCTTGCAGAGCGCGCACTTTTGCCGGTAATCCCCAGTGAGGACGACTTCCCCTATGTAATCCGCCTTGTAAGCGAGATTTTAAGCTCGAACGGCTCGACTTCCCAAGGCGCGGTTTGCGCGTCAACGCTTAGCCTTATGGCGGCGGGCGTGCCGATAAAACGTCCCGTTGCGGGCATTTCGGTAGGGCTTGTTGTCGGCGAAACCGAGGACGATTTCGTTCTTTTGACCGACATACAAGGCATCGAGGACTTTTTTGGAGACATGGACTTCAAGGTCGCAGGAACAAAAGAAGGCATAACCGCGATACAAATGGATATTAAAATCGACGGCCTGACGCCGGAAATTATCCGCCAATCCCTCGACCAAACCTGCAAAGCACGTAACATGATTTTGGACGACATAATGCTGCCCGCGATTGCCGAACCGCGTCCCGAAATTTCCCCATACGCGCCGAAAATCGCAATTATTCGTATCAATCCCGACCAAATCGGTGAAGTCGTCGGTTCGCGCGGGAAGGTTATCAAGCGCATCATCGAGGAATCCGGCGTCGAAAAAATCGACACCGAGGACGACGGTCGCGTATTTGTTGCCGACCGCGATATCGACAAGGTTAATCGCGCGGTTGAAATCATCAAAGCAATCGTCAATCCGCCCGAAGTCGGCGCGATTTACACCGGAAAAGTTACCCGCCTGATGTCCTTCGGCGCGTTCGTAGAAATCGCGCCCGAAAAAGAGGGACTGGTCCACATTTCCCAATGGGACGTAGCCCGCGTTGAATCCATGGAAGCCGTAACAAAAGAGGGCGACATAGTGCAGGTCAAAGTCACCGAAATCGACGACCAAGGCCGCATAAACCTCTCGCGCAAAGGCGTCCTCGACCCAACAGCCGACACCTCCGTAAAACGCCCGCCCCCAAAACCGCGCGGCGACAGAGGCGGCGACCGCGGGGGGGACAGAAAACCCTTCAACAGGAGATGAAAATTTGATAAAAATCAGCAAACTGCCAAACGGAGTGCGTGTTGTAACGGAAACCATCCCGTTTGTGCGTTCCGTGAGTTTCGGGGTGTGGGTCAAAAACGGCTCACGCCACGAAACCCCGGAAAACAACGGCATTTCGCACTTCGTTGAACACATGCTTTTCAAAGGTACGGAAAAACGCAGCGGCATGGAAATCGCCGACGTAATGGATGCAGTCGGCGGCCAGCTGAATGCGTTCACGTCGAAGGAATACACATGCTATTTTACGCGGACACTTGACACACATTTCGATGTCGCGCTCGATGTGCTTTCCGACATGTTTTTCAATTCAAAATTTGACGCGGCGGACATCGAAAAAGAAAGCGGCGTAATTTTGGAAGAAATAAGCATGTACGAGGATTCGCCGGAGGATTTGGCGGTTGACCTTTTGCAGTTCAACACATTTCCGCAAAGCTCCCTCGGCATGAGCATCCTCGGTACGCCCGAAACGATTGCCACGTTTAACCCCGATAACCTGAAAAAATTTACGGCGGGGCGGTACGCGCCGAAAAATGTAGTAATCGCAATAGCCGGGAATATCGACGAAAACGAGGTTTTGGAAAAAGTCACGGCGGTCTTTGGAAATTACAGCGGCGCGCCCGATTCCTTTGAGGAAAAATTGACGGAGTATGTGCCCGGTTTTTCGTTTCGCGAAAAGGATATCGAACAGCTTCATTTGTGTATGGGCTTCCCCGGCATAAAATCGGGCATCGACGACTCCTACGCCCTTGCGGCGGTGAACACGATTTTGGGCGGCGGCATGAGTTCGCGTCTGTTTCAAAAAATACGCGAGGAACACGGGCTTGTTTACGCCGTTTATTCCTACAACGCATCGTATGTGGATACGGGGGTTTTCCTCGTTTATGCCGCGCTCAATCCCGACAATGTATATGAAGTTTTGGAACTCATTTCGCAGGAAGTTCGCGGAATGTTTACCGAAAAAATTACCCCCGAACAGCTTTCCAAGGCGAAGGAACAGCTCAAAAGCAATTTTCTTCTAAGCCTTGAAAACGCCGCAAACCGCATGAACAGCATCGGGCGCACGCTTCTTATGCTCGACAAAGTAATCACGCCCGACGAGCTTGTCGAAAAAATCGACGCAATCGACATGGATGCGTTTTACGCGGTGTGCGATAAAATTTTTAAAACCGACAAAATGAGTTTGTCGTTGGTGGGGAAGAAGATGGGGCATTTTAAGTATGAGGCCTTTTCAGCCTTTTAGTATAAGAAGGTGTGTTCATAGCACGAAACGCCGACTTGGCGGTCCGTGCTATGAACGCACCTTCTAAACAAGGGGGTCGGGACTTTGCTGAGTTTTCCTAAGCGATGCCTGATTGAGCGCGTAACCGACGCAAAAGATTTGCCCATTCCCGCACGTCAAACGCCGCAGTCCAGCGGCGTCGATTTGCACGCGAAACTAACCGACAAATTCACGCTTAAAAAGGGAGAGTGCGCTTTGATTCCGACCGGAATCAAAATTGCTCTCCCTTTGCACTATGAGGCGCAGATTCGGTCGCGAAGCGGGCTGGCACTCAATCACGGCGTGGTTGTGCTGAACTCGCCGGGGACGATTGATGCGGATTATCGCGGCGAAATTAAGGTGCTTCTTATAAACCACGGCGTCGAGGATTTTGAAATAAATCGCGGTGACAGAATCGCGCAAATGATTATCGCGAAAGTCGAAAACATGGAGCTTTTCGAAGCGGAAATTTCCGACGAAACCGAACGCGGTGAGGCGGGATACGGAAGCACAGGGGTCGCGGCAAAACCCGCGCACGGCGGCATCGATAAGGATGCGTTTGAGGAATTTAAACGAAGGAAAATCGATGGGGGACGTTAGTGTCCCTAAAAAAGGAGAAGTGGAAATGGAAAAAAGAATTTTAGCAATTGTAATGGCGGTGTTTTTGATTGCCGCGCTGGCGGTGGCGGTTTCGGCGGCGCAGGCTGTGCCTTCGGCGCACGAGGTGCGCGTGGACGGCGAGACGGTTGATGTTCGGGCGTTCAACATTGGCGGGCGGAATTATTTTATGCTGCGTGATGTCGCTTATATTTTGCGTGATACCGGTGCGCGTTTTGACATCGAATGGGACGCTAATCGCCGTGCTATTTTGCTTGAAACCGGCGACAGGTACGGCGGCACCCCTGCGGAAATCGATACATCCGCGACGACGGCGGCTACCAGCCGCGCGGAGGTTTACGTCAATGGCGTTTTGATGAATTTTGCCGCATATAATATTCGCGGGCATAATTTTTTTCAGCTGCGTGAGCTTGGGGACGCGCTTGGGTTTGGGGTGGATTTTGACGCCGCGACAAATGCGGTTTTGATTCTCACGGACGTGGGGTATTCGCCGGCGGGATTGAATCCGCCGGAACCGCCCGCTCCCACGCCGGAGCCGACACCCGCGCCGACTCCGGAAGCGGAGGAGTCGGTTGAACCCGATGTTGAACCCGACGTTGAACCCGAACCGGAAGCAACGCCCGCCCCCACGCCCGCTCCCGCCGCCGCAACAGGCGGCGGTT
>WRGX01000070.1 GCA_009786975.1 Defluviitaleaceae bacterium | reverse complement strand
CCTTGCGACCCTCTAGGTCGCGGCGGTTTTCGCTCCTCGCACTGCGACAAAAATCCTGCGTCCAAATGAAAATGTTATTGTCGGGCAATTCCTAATGGCATGGCGGCATCACCCGGCCCCCCATGCAAATACAAGAGAATTGGGCAGGCTGATTTTTTTGAGCTAACGGCTACGCATTGTTTTGAGTTGTTTATTTCGAGGTATTCGATAGTTTTTTTCATCATAGCTCCTTGTACTATTTAACACAAAATTTACACACGTACCCTGCTTGCGGCGGTACATAAGTGCGCTCTTTCATTTTTCCGGATAGTGAAGCACATCAACTGCACCTTGAATAATATCGGTTACTTGAAACAATATTTCTTTTGGTAAAATATCATCTGTTTGATTATACCCTCCGTTTTGCAAGTCAACCGCACGAAGGTGTTCACACAAGATATAGCCTGTCGTTTTTGTGCCTTTAAGAGGTATGTCCATTGGTTTTTTTCGGTTTCTGTTGGTTATGGGGCAAATCCATATGAGATTGCTTGCTTTTCCAAAATCCGCATTACTCACAACAAGCGCAGGACGGTATCCCGACTGTTCATGGCCTTTTACTGGGTCGAAGTTGGTTAGAATAATCTCGCCTTGTTTTGGTTTAATCATATTTTACAACCTCCGCGCCAACGGAAGGACTACTAAGCCATTCGTTATCTTCAATGGTTATTTCGGCAGGCGTGCCGTCCCATTCCCCTTTTTCAAGTTTGTCAAAAAGAATTTCAGCGAGTGGTTTGCGTTTACGCATTTCTGTGACGGGCGTGACAAGCAAAACGTCATTTTTCATTTCTATTTTTACATTTGATTTGTGTTTAATATTAAATAGGTCTGTAAATTCTCTTGGGAGTCTAATTCCAAGACTTGAGCCCCACTTATTCACACTGGTTTCCCTTGCTTGCATCATAATTAAACACTCCTAACGCAGAATATTTGTATATACATATATTCTACGCCAATTCAACGAAATATGCAACTTTATTAATGAAACCTCACGGCAAAACCACTTCTTTTTAGAAGTGTCAAACGTGGGATAATAAGGCATAAATTCGGGGTGTCAATAGTTTTCGCCTCCGACAAATCTTTTTATTTTCTCCGCGCATTTCACCCCCGGCGAAGCCTCAACCCCGCTGGAGACATCAACGGCAAATGGCCCAACGGCCGCAATCGCATCCGCAACATTCTCCGGCGTCAGCCCGCCCGCAAGGAAAAACGGCTTTTGCACCTCGCCGATTAAGCCCCAATCGAAGGCTTCGCCCGTGCCGCCGCCCTTGTGGTCGAGGAGTAGAAAATCAGCGGCGGAGTTTTGCCATGCTTGTGCATCGCCTGCTTTTTGTACGGAAACGGCCTTTATAATTGGAACGGAGTTTGGCGCGGAAAAAATGAGTCGGCGAGTGACACTCGCCGACTCATTTTTTTCATGGGCATGAAAACTGCATCCGGCTTCGAGAGAACGCGCCAACTCCGACACATGTCCCCGGCGCGCAACTGCATCCGGCTTCGAGAGAACGCCTCGCCCCCGACACATCTCCCCGGTGCCCATCGCGCGCTTGGCGCGCTTTTTTAATTCCAAAATGTATTTTTCATCTTCCCTGCCGTGCAATTGCACCGCGTCGATTACGCCGCCCCGCACAAGCGCAACGATTTCTTCAATCCGCGCGTCAACAAAAACGCCGACGGCGCAAATCCCTTGCGCAAGGGCGGCCCGAAGCTCTGCCGCTTTTTCGTGCGAAACTTGCCGTCGGCTCGGCGCGAAAACAAAACCGATAAAATCCGGCCGCGCCGCGTTTACCGCCACGATGTCCGCAAGCCGCGTCAAGCCGCAGATTTTCACCTTCGCCCCGCTCGAAACCCCGCCTACCATACCATGCTCCCGATTAGCTCCAAAAATTCTTCTTCGGTGAAGAGTTCATAAAATGCATTGTTCGTAATATTAAATCCGCCGGGCGGGATTAAGGAATACAACAAGCCGTTGTGCGCCCACATATACGGGGTTCTCACGTCCTCGGAGACGAGCCTGTATATGACGGTGTCCGCGACCTCGTGCCGCTCGATTTCCGCGTCCGGCGAAATCCACCACCCCAAGCGTCTCTCGATATAATATTCGACATCCCTCTCACCCAAAGGCGAAATATCTATGATAAGCGCGGCGGAGCGACGCCCAAAAATCTCAGGCCGGTCCTCCGCTTCATATATAACGATAAGGCCGTCGTAATCCGACATCCACCCCCCGGACCAAGCGGCAAACGCAGGCGGGCCGTACATTTCCATATGCTCCGTCGGCAGCCGAAAATCCGAGCCAAGAGCGTATGCCGCAGCCTCAAATGAATCAAAAAAACCCTCGCGCGCCTCGACTTCCGCAAGAGTCAAAATTTCAAGCCGAACGGGAGTTGTCCCTTCGTGCCACAGTGTAATAACGCCGATTTCACGGCCGTATTCATCAAAAAAATTTTGCCCGCGCGCGCTGAAATTATAGCGAACGCCGTCACGATGCATAAGCGTGTGCGCGGGAAAGGGAAGCCCCATTTCGCAAAACAATTCGTCCTCAAAAAGCGCGATTACCTTGGGCGCATCGTAGTAAAAAAACCGTATCTCAAGTTCAGCCGGCCCGACAAGAAAATCATGCGGGGTATTGCTGTTCGGATTTCTGAAAAGTTCCATGCTCCACAACTCGCCGCCGGAGCTTGCCCGAGGCAAATAAACCGCATCCTCGCCCACATGCCCGCCTGCATATATATGCTCACCCTCCGGCGGGATAAACAGCTCATCCCTGTCCGCCCCGCATGAACAGCCCGCAAGCAAAAAAATCGCCGCACAAAACCAAAAAAATTTTTCCACACTTTTTGTCATTCGCTGAACGCACAAATCCCCATTAAAAATTCGCCGCCCGCGTTCCCTTTGTTCATTTTTCACACTTTTCGCCCCCCGCCCCGTCCCCGCAACTCCGCAATCGCCGCGATTTTATCCCCGCTTCGCATAAAACTCTCCCCAATCAAAGCCGCGTCCGCGCCGATTTCGCGCAATTTTTCAATATCCTCCGCCCGAGAAAGCCCGCTTTCCGACACGAAAATAACCTCCGGCGGCACCAGCTTTTTAAGCCGTTCCGACAGCGAAATATCAACCTCAAAAGTCTTCAAACAGCGATTATTCACACCAATAATCCGCGCCCCGATTTCCAGCGCGTCTTCGACCTCGCCCTCGTCATGCGTTTCGACCAAAACCGAAAGCCCCAAATCATGCGCAATTGCCATATATTCCGCAAGTTCGCTTTTGTCCAAAATCGAGCAAATCAACAAAACCGCACTCGCGCCCAAAATTTTCGCTTCATATATCATGTAGGGGTCAACGGTAAAATCCTTGCGCAAAAGCGGCACACGAACCGCCCCCGCAATTTCCCGCAAATATCCATCGCTCCCGTGAAACCAAAACGGCTCGGTAAGCACAGAAATCGCCGCCGCCCCCGCCGCCTCATACTCCCGCGCGATTTCAACATAAGGAAAATCCGCCGCAATAACCCCCTTAGACGGCGACGCCTTCTTTATCTCGCAAATAAACGCAATATCATCGCCCCGCAAATTTTTCTCAAACGGGAACGAAAAATTTTTTTCGCCGCACAACCACCTCGCTTCATTCCGCACCCGCGCAAACGGAGCAATCCCCTTCTGCGCCGCAACACGCTCTTTCGTCCGCTCCGCGATTTTTTCCAAAATATTCATTTCGTCACCATTCCTTCCAATGCCACCAATTTCTCACGCGCCTCCCGCGCAAAAACAATCGTGCCGCCGTGAGCCGCAATATATTCGAGGCTTTGTTCTTCATTTGCCCTCACCCCTCGTTCGACCGCGCAATAAACTCCTCCAATTTCCGCTCCGCCGCGCCGCTGTCGATAACCTCGTTCGCAACAGCAACCGCCACCGCGATACTTTCAAATTTCCCCGAAACAAACATCGCCGCCGCCGCGTTTAAAACCGCCGCGTCGCGTTTCGCATTTTTTTCTCCGCCCAAAACCGCGCGCAAAATAGCCGCGTTTTCGGCAGGGGCACCGCCTTCAAGCGCGGATTTATCGCATCGCGAAAGTCCAAAATTTTCGGGCGCAATCGTGTATTCCTTAACCCAACCGTCGCGGACTTCGCAAACAAATGTCGACGCGGAAAGCGAAATTTCGTCGATGCCGTCCTCGCCGTGAACAACCATCGCGCTTTTCACGCCAAGGTTCAACAAGACCTGCGCAAGCGGCCGAACAAGCTCACGGTCATACACGCCCAAAAGCTCCATTTTCGCCCCGGCGGGGTTGGTCAGCGGCCCGAGAATATTAAACACGGTGCGAATCCCAAGCTCGCGACGAATCGGCGCGACATATTTCATCGCGATATGATAATTTTGCGCAAACAAAAAGCAAATGCCTATTTCTGCCAAAAGCCGCGCGCTTTTTTCGGGCGAAATCGTTATATCCACGCCCAAGGTTTCAAGCACGTCAGCCGCGCCGCATTTGCTTGACGCACTGCGATTGCCGTGTTTCGCGACGGGTATGCCCGCCGCGGCGGTAATTATCGCCGCCGCCGTTGAAATATTAAATGTGTTGGAGTGGTCGCCGCCGGTTCCGACGATTTCAAGCGCGTCGATATCATGCAAAAGCCGCACACAATGCGCCCGCATTCCCTCCGCGCTGGCGGTAATTTCGTCAATCGTCTCGCCCTTTAAGCTAAGCGCGGTCAAATACGCACTCATTTGAACCGGCGTAGCCTCCCCCGTCATAATCTCGTTCATCACATCCCGCGCCTGACCGTACGACAAGTCTGATTTTTTTGACAGCGCAACAATGGCTTCCTTAATCATTTTGCCCCTCCCTTTTTCACACTTCTTCCGTTCAAATTATATCAAACCCACAAAAACTTTTCAAAATCGCGTCAAAAAATGATTCGGGAAAAAAGCCCTGCAATCCGTTTGCATAGCGGGCTTGCGGGGCTTTTCAAAAAGGAACCGGCCTCAGAACAGTTCCGCATATTACGGCACATAACCTCAATTAAGATAGATGGGTAGCAGGATAACCTAATAAAATTACAAAATTGTTAAGGCGCAAAAAAAACGTTGCAAAACACCACCAGAACCAGTAAAAAAGAGGTGGAGGTGATGGGAATGGCAAGAAAATCAAAGAAACTAATGCAACTGTGTGAAATGTTTGATGAATGCAATTATGAGGTAACTTGACAGTCCAAAGTTCGTGTAAAAAACCAAAAAACAAACGCCCCTAAGTCCAAAATGTGGTATCCTGTTTTTGCCAAAGAGGAAGCCAAGTG
>WRGX01000069.1 GCA_009786975.1 Defluviitaleaceae bacterium | reverse complement strand
CGCGCGGGTATGCGGAACCGTTCTAAGACTGGTTCCTTTTTTTAATGCCCTTCAAACCCACTCCGCAAGCGGCTTGCAAGGGGTTTTTCCCGAATCAATTTTTGATGCGATTTTGGGATAAGTTGTTGCAGAAAATTTTCTTTGGTCAAGCTCGTGATGGGTTTTTGAAAATCGTGGTGAAAATCGTGGTGAAAATCGTCATAAATTTACGTTGACTTCTCTCGCTTCATAATATAGTGTGGTACAAAACACTCTTAGGGGGGATATTTATGAAGTTTTCACGAAAATGTAAGGGTATTTTTACCAAAGCAGTATCCGCAGTTATTTGCTTTTCGATGGTTGCGGCGTCGCTTCCCGCCATGGCTGATTCCGCGGTCAATTCCGACTGCATACGTGACACGCTTCCGGGCAACGAAGGTCAATGCGTTTGCGATATTATATGGGGCGACGTTGACGGCGACGGAGAAGTCACGCCGGCCGACGCTTCTCTTATCCGGCAATACTTAGCCCGCGGCGCATCCGTACCAATCGACAGAAACATCGCCGATGTCAACCGTGACGGTATAGTTTCGCTTCACGACGTACTGCTCACTCGGCGGTATATCGCTTTAGGCTCGCCCTACTACCTCGGTCCGTCGCCCGGTTGGAACGAACCGAATCCGAGGAGCGTTATCGAGGATTTTGAAAATTCCAACATGGGGGCTTGGCCGCTTTCCACCAGGGGTGACTCTTTCCCCGCTGTGTCCGTTGTTCCTGACCCCGAAAATCCCGGTCAAAGGTCGCTTCAAGTTTCCGTAACCGGGTGGAACCAAGCTCCCATTATTCCGATTCATCTGCCTCACGCGCTGGAAAATTATCAAACCATTTCATTAAGAATCCGCAGAGAAATCGGCACACCAACGGGCAATTTCCAAGTTTTTGCATCAAACAGCAGTGCCGAAACCGGAAATTTTGTACAGTGGGGATTCGGAAACTCCTCCGCACAACAGCATCATTTCAGCCACTTGCACATAGCGTCCTCGTCGGGCCTGCCCTTTAATTTCGACAATTGGACAACAATCACAATCCCGATTAACACGAACGCCTCAACGGCGAATTTGCAAGGCAACATCTTTTTGGCATTGGGAATTAACACAAATACCGCCGCGACCTTTATGATTGACGATATTACACTCACGCTTCGCGACGGTTTTGTTCTGCCCGACCCCGGTGCAAGTGTGGCGGCCCCCACGCTTGAGTCGGTGGCCGCAAGAAGTATCACGGTAAACGCCACATCTCCGCCCGCAAACGGGCAAACCGTAGAATACGGCATAAGCACAATCAATACCCCGCCGACCACATGGCAATCCGGCAGAACTTTTGGCGGATTAACCGAAAGCACCGTCTATTATATTTTCGCGAGGTCCGCCGCCAATGACGATTTCCGCGCCGGGCCGCCAAGCCAAGCCCTGCGCGTCACAACCCTTGAAGAACCGCCGCCGCAACCTGTTCCGCGGGGAGAGGGCGCGGCATTTACAGGTATCCATCGCAACATGCTTGCGGAAGCCGGATACTCACAGCAACAAATCGACCAAAGAATCGAGCTGGTTTGGTACAGGCTGTTTGAAAGCACCGAAACGGCAGTAGGAACCTCCACTCCGCATAACCACGCCTACAGGCTTTTTTACTGGACCAATTGCGCAATCGGCAACTGCACAAATATCGCCCCTTGCAGAACGGGAACGTGCGGAACAATGGGCTACATGCTCGACTCCGGCAACCCCGACGTGCGCTCCGAGGGCATGTCGTACGGCATGGTGATGGCAGTGCAAATGGACAGGCAGGATATTTTTGACGCGCTTTGGAGATGGGCGTACACCTATATGCTTCACAGAGGGAGCAACTTTTACGGATATTTCGCGTGGCAGTTGAACCCGAACGGCACAACTATCGACCCCGGCCCCGCTCCGGACGGCGAAATATTTTTCGCAACCGCGCTTTTGTTTGCCTCCGCACGCTGGGGCGACGGCACGGGCGTATTGGAATACGGTTGGCACGGGCGCAAAATCATACACGATTTGATAAACAGGCAGAACTTGACGGGCGACTCAAATAATCCGCTGTTTTGCCCAACGCACCATTTGCCGATAATGTCGCCGATGGGGCAGTCCAAGTTTGAATTTAACCATTCCTATCTGCTACCGGCGTTTTTTGAAATTTGGGCAGATGAAATAGAATACGGCGTAAGAAACGGTTTGTACCCGGGTATCTGGAGCAGCGATACCCATGCAATGCAGGATGCAGAGTATTGGCGCATGGTCGTAGACCTCTCCCGCAACTTCTTCACAACAATTCACCCCGGCACGGGTCTTGCCCCGGAATACGCGGCGTGGGACGGTACCCCCATCCCGGATTTTAAACAGTTCACGGGCTTCCATGTTGACGCGTCGCGCGTTGCCGCAAATATTGCGATGGATTACTCGTGGTGGGCAGAAGATGTGCCGAATTTGGGGCAATGGTCGTCCAATCCGGACGTAGTTGCCGGGCTTCCGTGGCATTCCGCGCACGCCAACACAATACAGGCGTTTTTCGCCACAGATGACTCCCAAGAAAATATCCCCCGCGTTCAAATGATAAACCCGCGCGGATTATTTTCCTACGGAAGCGCGTTCACGGTAGACGGAATGTTTGCCCCCGAGCATGGCGGATACGGAAGCGAGGGATATCCCCGCCACCACTCGCCCGGTTTGATTGGCGGCAACGCAACGGCTTCTTTGGTCGCCACGAACGAAATTGCGTGGGATTTTATTCACCATTTTTGGAACACAAACATGACGCGCGGACGCTGGCGTTATTATGACGGTTGCCTGTATTTTTTCAGCCTGTTGCATCTTAGCGGAAACTACAGGCCGTTCTTTTCGACCGGGGCAATTCGGCAGGACGGCGGACTCAATGCCCGTATAAACGCGCCCACAAATTCGTTTAACAAAGCTGCGCCTTTCGATATTCCCGTAACGGTGTGGTGGAACGGGCATTCACTTGTTAGCGTAACAAATAACGGAGTGCCGCTTATTGAAGGCACGGATTTCATATTGTCGGGCGATACAATTGATTTGACGGCGTCGTTTTTGTCGTCGCTTCCGATTGGCAGGGCGTGGCTGACGTTTAATTTCAGCGGAGGAAACTCTGCGACTTGGCGCATGGAAATTGATGACACAAATGTGCCTGTTTTGGGGCACACGTTCCAACGAGAAGCCCCCGTGCGCTCCACATCTTTCGAAGGCATCCACGGACGTCCCGTGGCGCGCGCCACTTTCCCGGGCAACAGCACAATGCGCGTTACAAAATACGGCGGGCATTCGCAGAACGGAATTATTCTTCCGTTTAGACTCGCGCCCGGCACAAACTTGCACGACCACAACAATTTATATGTAAGAATGCGCCATATAAGCGGGATGGCAGGCAATTTTGATTTCCGTGCGGAAGTGGCCGACGCGAACGAAGTGATGGG
Source organism: Defluviitaleaceae bacterium (assembly GCA_009786975.1). Taxonomy (GTDB): domain Bacteria; phylum Bacillota; class Clostridia; order Lachnospirales; family WQUN01; genus WQVC01. Next base: position 1,797 of record WRGX01000069.1, on the reverse strand, counting down.
CGTGTTCAACACAAACGCACTGCTTGGAAGCGCGAACAATTTAAGTTTCGGCGGAAGCTCGGATTTCGTTGATTTTGTAATTCCGTTTGCGGCAGGAAGACCCGCGCTTACGGGCGATATTCAAATCGCGCTTGGGCGCAACGCCGCCCAGCATGTTTTCGAAATCTATTACATCGGCATCGTTCCGTTTGATGGGTTCGAAACTCCGGATTCAAGCATCACCCCATCCGTCGCCGAATTCGACTTGGCTAACCCCGCAGGCATTACCGTAAGTGTTGCTTGGAACGACAATACGCTTACGGCAATCCAAAACGGGGCTGTTGTTTTGACGCAGGGCAGTGACTTTGTCGTCAGCGGAAATCAAATCACAATTAACAGCTCCTTCTTGGAAACTCTTGCGCGGGGGACGACAACCTTGACCTTTGTTTTCAGCGCGGGGCAAAACAGAAGCCTTGCGATTACAATTATGGACAGCTACGAGCCGCCATTGCCGCCGGTGGGGATACGGCATACGTTTGAACAGCCGTTGGATGGTGTGAGGTCTACTCCGGTAACGGGCGGCCAAGGGGCAACGGCGAGCTTTCCGCTCGGCGAAAATGTTATGCGGGTTACGAAAACCGGCGGCAATTCTACCCATGGCGTGATTATTCCGTTTTATTTAGGCAACAGAACCTTGGCGGACTATTCGCATTTTAGAATCGTGACGAGACCCGGACCTAACCCCGGCGATTTGTCGTGGAAACAATTCCACGTTGAAGTAATGCCCGGTCACGATGCCACCTTTGACGGATTTGGAAACAACATCGCGAACAGGCTTGTCCCGTTTCAGCAATTTAATTTCGTAAATCCGCAAGATATCACCCTGCCGATAAATGCCGAAGTCGGAGGCTTGACAGGGGCAATAAGCATCGCAATCGGGTTAAACTGGGCTACAGCACACACGCTTGATGTCGTGGAAATTGAGTTGGTTCCGCGAAACCAACCGACCATCTTGGGCGCGAGCTATTTTGTCGGAGCGAATGCGGCGGCGAATACGTCTGTTCGAATGGTTGTTGTTTCGGATGTTTCGGGCGCGGCTAATCGCGGCGAATATGTTGACGTGTATTTTTATCTTGACGAAAACCCGGGGATTAACTTTGTAGGTTTCAACGTTACATTCGACCCCAATGTGCTGGCTCCTCGCTTGCTTTCGGCAGGCACAGACCATATTTACGCGGGGCATACCGCAAGCGGCTCTCTTGGCGGGCTGGATTTCGACGGCGGATTGTATCACCCGACCCTCGAAAGCCCCGGAACAACCGTCAGCTTCTCCGCATCCACGGACACAAACGCAACAGGCAGGCTTGGTTTTATCCGATTTGCCGTTGCGGAAGATGCCGCGCTTGGCCAAACGACGATTCAAATAAATCACGGCGTAACGTCAAACGAGGCATGGGATATTCTTAATCTCGCGCCCCAAAGCAGCGAAATTACAGTCGGGGGATTTGGCGACCCGCCCCCAACAGGCGTGCGCGATATGTTCGAAATTATAGCTGCAATGTTCGCTGTTTCTGCAATTTCAGCGGTTCTGTGGACGCGTGCGTTGCGCCGTCGTAAGGCTCGGATTTAAAGCCGGAGAGTTAGTGCGAAAAAAATGTAAAGAGAGTCGGCGAGTGTCACTCGCCGACTCTCTTTTTTTGCGCGGGGAAATTGTACACGGCTTCGTAACCGTCAAACTGCCGCCCGTATTGATTGCGCGAAAAGCGAAAAATTTTAGCCGGCAGAATCGTGATGACCCACGGCGCAAGCAATCTTAAC
>WRGX01000068.1 GCA_009786975.1 Defluviitaleaceae bacterium | reverse complement strand
AAATGCCAAGGAAAATGCATGTTTTTTTGGCGAGCTTCATTTGTTATAAACCCTCCGCGTGGTTACTTTTTTGGTTACTTTTTTGGTCGCTTTTTTGATAACTTTTTGCATACTATAGCACAAAATTTTGCGCACTTGATAAAAATTTTCGACTCGAGTCGGCGAGTGTCACTCGCCGACTCGTTTTTTTTTGCGCCGGGAAACTGTACCCGGCTTCGAGGGAATGCGCCGCCGCCAACACATTCCCCCGGTGGCGCGGGAAACGTTCGCTTCGCTCACTGCGCCCGTGGTGCCCACCGCGCGCTTGGCGCGCACTTGAATTGATGCACCTGCAAGAATATAATGTGCCAAAGGGGTTTTGCACATGAGATATTATTTGGCGGTTGATGTCGGGGCTTCGTCGGGGCGGCTGATTTTGGGGTGGCTTGAGGGCGGCGCGTTATTGATTGAAGAAGTGCATCGGTTTGAAAATGAAATGGTTGCACGCGAGGGGCGATTGTGTTGGGATTTGGAGAAAATTTTCGGCGAGATAATTTGCGGGATGAAAAAATGCGGTGATGCCGGGAGAATTCCCCAAAGCATCGGCGTTGATACTTGGGGCGTGGATTTTGTGCTTGTGGACGGCGAGGGCGAGATTATTGGGGATTCGGTTGCGTATCGCGATAATCGTACGGATGGGATGGACGCGCTTGTTTTTGAAAAAATCGACGGGGACGAGCTTTACGCGCGAACCGGCGTCGCAAAGCAGCTTTATAACACGATTTTTCAGCTTATGGCCGTTAAAAAAAATAATCCCGAACATTTGCGCCGCGCCGCCGGTCTGCTTATGATTCCCGATTATTTGCATTATCGGCTTAGCGGAGCCATGTCAAACGAGTACACAAACGCCACAACAAGTGGTCTTATCAACATACATACGCGCCGCGCGGATGAGGATATTCTCGCGCGGCTTGACTTGCCCGATTTTTTATTTGGCGAATTATCCGCGCCCGGTAGGGTCTTGGGGCGGCTTCGGTCGGAGGTGGCGGAGGCAGTCGGCTTTGATTGCGACGTTGTGCTTCCTGCGTCGCATGATACCGCAAGCGCGGTTATCGCCGCGTCGGACGATGCGATTTTTATAAGCTCGGGCACGTGGTCGCTTATGGGGGTTGGAGGCACGAATTGTTCCGAAGAAAGTCGAGCGCAGGGATTTACAAACGAAGGCGGATACGACGGCACGTTGCTTTTAAAAAACATCATGGGCTTGTGGATGATACAATCCGTTCGCGGGGAGCTTGATGGTGCATACGGCTATGCCGAACTGTGCGAAATGGCGGCGCGTGCGGAAATTTCATCCCTCGTGGATTGTAATGACGCCCGTTTTTTCGCGCCGAAAAATATGACGGAAGAAATAAAATCCGCCTGCGCGGCGACCGGGCAAAAAGTCCCGCAAACCCCCGGCGAGCTTGCGTCGGTTGTTTATCGCAGCTTGGCGGATTGTTATGCAAAAACCGCGTCGGAACTTGAGGCGCGAACGGGAAAAATTTTCGACACAATTCACATAATCGGCGGCGGCGCGAACGCGGACTTTTTGAACCAATTAACCGCGACGCGAACCGGAAAAACCGTAATCACCGGACCGACGGAGGCAACCGCAATCGGAAATATCGCGGCGCAAATGCTTGCCGACGGGACTTTTGGCGACTTAACCGAAGCGCGCAAGTGTATTCGGCCCTAAAAAAATTTGCAAACAGAAAAGAGTGAATCACATGAAAAACGCACACCCCGCCGAACAATTGGTTGCGGTTATGAACCGCATTTACGGCGGAAAATTAACGACGACATCGGGCGGAAATCTTTCGGTTATTGACGAAAACGGCGACATTTGGATTACGCCGAGCGGCGTCGATAAGGGCGCGCTTACGCCCGAGGATATTATTCGCGTTACGCCCGGCGGCGAAATTATCGGGCGGCACAAGCCGTCGATTGAGCTGCCGTTTCACGCGTCGGTGTACAAAAAGCGCGGCGCACGTGACGCCGCCGCCGGAGCGGAGCAGGGCATTGCCCCGCGCGGAGAGGGGGGGCGCATCCCCCATTGCAAAAATATTCGCGCGATTCTTCATGCGCATCCGCCGAAAATGTGTGCATTTTCGGTTTTGCGCCGCTTGCCCATGCCGAATTTGACCGTCTCCTCGCGTGAAATTTTCGAAAAAATCGCGGTCGCGCCCTACGCCATTCCCGGCTCGGCGGAGCTTGGCGAAATAATTTCCGACAAATTTGCCGAAGGAGCCGAAAACAAAAAAGCCGAAATTGTTGTTTTGGAAAACCACGGTGTTGTTGTCGCGGGTGAGGATTTATTTGACTGCTTTATGCGGTTCGAGGCCCTTGAAGGCGCGGCTGAACTGGAGATTTTGGCAAGTAAAATCGGCAAAATTTCGCCGCTGCGCGACGCCGATTTTGAAAAAAGCAAAATCGTTGATGTTGGTGACCGCAACGATTTTTCCGCCGCCGAAAAAAGCACTGACGGAAGCCCCGAAGAAGCCGCAATACGTCGCGAAATAATCGCTCTGACCCGCCGCGCGTGCAAGCAGGGACTTTTCGCAAGCACGCACGGAACGTTTAGCGCGAAATTACCCTGCGGCGGATTTATAATCACGCCGAGCGAGCTTGACCGCGCGTATCTTACCGAAGGCGACCTCATAAAAATGCGCGCCAAGCGCGCATTGGACGCCGAGGACATATGTCGAAGTCGACGCATTCCCTCGAAGCCGGAGGCAGTTTCCCGGAGCATAAAAATGCCCGCCGACGCCACCGGACTTCACGCGGAAATCTACAAAAAGCACCCCGAAATCCGCTCAATTATCACGGCAGAACCGCCGCACGCAATGGCTTTTGCGATAACCGACGCAACTTTCGACCCGCGCACAATCCCCGAAAGCTACATCTTTTTGCGCAACATAAAAAAGGTGGATTCGTCCGCCGCCACCGCCGAACTTTCCGCGCGAACCCCTGTTTTAATCTGCAAAAATCATCAAATCCTGGCCACGGGAACCTCGCCGCTTCACGCCTTCGACCGCCTCGAAGTCTGCGAGGCAACGGCAAATTCAATAATCGCCGCAAAGGGTATGGGCGAAATTTTCCACATTTCCGACGAAGAAATAAAAGAACTGGACAAAGCGTTTAACTTAAAATAAAAGGAGTGACACAATGAATTATCCCAAAATAGGAATCCGCCCAACAATCGACGGGCGATGGGGCGGCGTACGCGAGTGCCTTGAGGAAAAAACGATGGCGATGGCAAAAGCGGCGGAGGGCTTAATTTCAACCCTGCGCTACCCCGACGGCACGCCGATTAAGTGCGTAATCAGCCCCACAACAATCGGCGGCGGCGCAGAAGCGGCGGCTTGCGAGGATTTTTTCTCCACACAAAACGTCGTCGCGACACTAACCGTCACGCCGTCCTGGTGCTACGGCTCGGAAACTTTTGACATGAACCCCGCGACGATTAAGGCGGTGTGGGGCTTTAACGGCACGCAACGGCCCGGCGCGGTGTATCTTGCGGCGGTGATGTCGGCGTACGCGCAAAAAGGCTTGCCCGCGTTTTCGATTTACGGGCGAGACGTGCAGGATTTGGACGATAACTCAATCCCCCCCGATGTCGCGGAAAAAATCATAAATTTCGCGAAATGTGCCGTAAGCGTGGGCTGGATGCGCAACAAATCGTATGTAAATATCGGCGCGGTTTCGATGGGCATCGCCGGCAGTTATTGCAACGAAAGTTTCCTGCAAAAATTCCTTGGCATCCGCGCGGAATGGGTCGATATGACCGAGATTTTGCGCCGAATGAAGCTGGAAATTTTCGACCCCGCCGAATTTGACAAAGCATTCGCGTGGGTTCAGGCGAAATGCAGGGACGGTTTTGACAAAAACGCGGGGAAAAATTTCTCCGACGTTGTGAAAAAATCCAAAGTTATTCCGCCCGAGGAGGACTGGGCGTTTGTCGCCAAAATGACGGTTATCGTGAAGGATATATTGTTCGGCAATCCGAAGCTCGCCGCGCTTGGTTGGCACGAGGAAGCATTGGGGAAAAACGCAGTTGCGGGCGGCTTCCAAGGCCAGCGCAACTGGACGGACTGGCTGCCAAACGCCGATTTCACCGAGGCGATTTTGGCGTCAACCTTCGACTGGAACGGCGCGAAAGAACCCGTCGCCTTCGCCACGGAAAACGACGTGCTTAACGGCGTTTCCATGCTTTTCGGCAAATTAATTTCCGACACCGCGCCCTGTTTTCACGACGTTCGCACGTATTGGAGTCCCGAGGCGGCGCGCCGAGCGAGAAACGGACACCACGGGCGCAATGACGGATTCAATTTCCCGGCGGAAGGACTCATTCATTTAATAAACTCCGGCGCGACCTCTCTCGACGGCACCGGCGCGGCGCGCGACAAAAACGGTCGGGGCTGCATGAAACCGTTTTGGGAGATGTCCGACGCAGACATTTCGGCATGCCTTGCCGCAACGGATTGGTGCCGCGCGGACTATGAATATTTCCGCGGCGGCGGCTATTCCAGCCATTTTAAAAATGTCGCGGAAATGCCGGTAACGTTGCTTCGCGTAAATTTCATCGACGGAATCGGCCCGGTTTTACAAATTGCCGAAGGAAAAACGGTACTTCTCGACGAAAAAACCCACGACGCCCTCGACAAACGCACGGACCCAACATGGCCGACAACGTGGTTCCAACCAAATCTGACAGGCGACGGCGCGTTTAAAAACGTGTACGACGTAATGGCAAACTGGGGCGCGAACCACGGCGTAACCGTGTACGGCCACGTCGGCGACCGCCTTTTGACGCTTGCGTCCATGTTACGCATCCCCGTTTCCATGCATAATGTACCCGCCGAAAAAATCTTCCGCCCCCACGCATGGGCGGCGTTTGGCACAAAATGCGCGGAGGCCGCCGATTATAAGGCGTGTGAGACATACGGCGCGTTGTATAAATAAACCCCGCATGTTCGTCGTGTGCCGCCGCGCGCCACGGGCGCAGTGAGCGAAGCGAACGTTTCCCGCGCCACCGGGGACATGTGTGTTGGAGTCGGCGCATTCTCTCGAAGCCGGGAGCAGTTAGGAATTGCCCGACAATAACATTTTCATTTGGACGCAGGATTTTTGTCGCAGTGCGAGGAGCGAAAACCGCCGCGACCTAGAGGGTCGCAAGG
>WRGX01000067.1 GCA_009786975.1 Defluviitaleaceae bacterium | reverse complement strand
CCCCCCCATTTTAAAGACAAACGGGATATATATGGTCACGCCCCCCGCAGAGAGCGTTAGGGAGTGAAGTTTATTTCCAATCACTCCCCAAGATAAGGACACAGGAGGTCTGCAAAATGACAAATATGCACGAGCTTATGCAAATCGTGAACGGCGAACACGCCGACCCGCATCACATTTTGGGAATGCATGACGTGAAAATCGACGGGGATGAATTTACCGTCGTGCGTACATTTTGCCCCGGCGCGGCAAAAGTCGAGGTGCTTAACCCCAAAAAGCCCAAGCAGATTATCGAAATGCTGCGCGAGCATACCATGGGGTTTTTCGCCGTCTCGCTTCCCAAGCAAAAGCATTTTAAATATAAACTCCGCTATACCGACCACGCCGGCCATTCCTGGGAAGCATGGGACCCCTACAGCTTTATGCCGCAAATTTCCGATATGGATTTGCATCTTTTCGGCCAAGGTACGCACTATGAAATTTTCAACAAGCTCGGCGCGACGCCAATGACCGTTGACGATGTTGACGGCGTGCTTTTCGGTGTTTGGGCACCCAACGCCAAGCGCATAAGCGTTGTCGGCGATTTTAACGCGTGGAACGGGCTTCGCCACCCCATGCGTTCGCTGGGTTCAAGCGGCGTGTGGGAGCTTTTTATCCCCGGCCTCGCCAATTACGATAAATATAAATTTGAAATTTCCTCGCACACAGGCGGGTTTTTTCATAAATCCGACCCGTATGCGTTTTTTGCAGAACTGCGCCCGAGTACGGCGTCGATGGTCTTCGATATAAGAGGCTACGAGTGGGGCGACAAAAAATGGCTGGATAAGCGTACGAAAGCGGACCCGCTCGACGGCCCCGTAAATATTTACGAATTCCACGCGGGTTCGTGGCGCAAGGTTGCCGAAGATGGCTGGAGATTTATGTCTTGGCCGGAAATCGCGGCGGAGCTTATTCCGTACGTGAAGGACATGGGATATACGCATGTCGAGTTGATGCCGATTACGGAATTTCCGTTTGACGGCTCGTGGGGCTATCAGGTCACGGGCTATTACGCAACGACGTCGCGTTTCGGAAATCCGCACGAATTTAAGGCCTTCGTTGACGCCTGCCACCAAGCCGATATCGGCGTTTTAATGGACTGGGTACCCGCGCATTTTCCAAAGGACGCCCACGGCCTCGCGTGGTTCGACGGCACGCGCCTTTTCGAGCATTCCGACCCGCGTCAAGGCGAGCACCCCGACTGGGGAACGCTAATTTTCAACTATGGTCGCAACGAAGTGAAGAATTTTCTTATTGCAAACGCGCTGTTTTGGATAAATGAATACCACTTGGACGGGCTTCGCGTCGATGCCGTTGCGTCGATGCTGTATCTCGACTACGGCAAGCAGGACGGAAACTGGGTTCCAAACGAATACGGCGGACGCGAAAACAACGAAGCCGTAGAATTTATGAAGCACATGAACTCGATAATTCGCGACAAGCACCCGAATGTGCTGATGGTTGCGGAGGAATCGACGGCGTGGACGGGCGTAACGCGTCCTCCGGGCGACGAAGGTCTCGGGTTCAGCCTGAAATGGAACATGGGATGGATGAACGATTTTCTCGAATACATGACAAAGGACAGCGTTTATCGCCGCCACCACCATCATAACCTGACATTTAGCATGGTCTATGCCTATAGCGAAAAGTACGTTCTCGTGCTTTCGCACGACGAAGTCGTCCACGGCAAAGGCTCGCTTGTAAATAAAATGCCGGGCGACACGTGGCAGAAGATGGCGAATCTGCGTTCCGCGCTGGGCTATATGATGGGGCATCCCGGCAAGAAGTTGCTTTTCATGGGCGGCGAGTTCGCGCAATTCGACGAATGGAACGAGGCGCGGACGCTGGATTGGTTTTTGCTGGACGAATTCGAATCCCATCGCAAGATGCAGGATTTCGTGCGCGATTTGAACCATATGTATCTGCGCGAGAGCGCGCTTTGGCAAAACGATTTCGACGGCAACGGATTCGCATGGATAAACTGCGACGATTACCAGCGCAGCATCCTCTCATTCCAGCGCACCGCCAAAAAATCCGAAACAAAATATGAGTACCTTCTATTCATATGTAACTTCACGCCCTGCCCGCATATGGATTATCGCGTAGGCGTACCCGTCCCGGGAAAATATGTAGAAATCCTAAACTCCGACGAAGAAAAATACGGCGGCAGCGGCATAATAAACCCCGGCACCCTCGAGTCCGAACACCACCTCTGCGACGGCCGCGAACACAGCGTCCCAATCAAGCTCCCGCCCCTCGGCGTAGTAATCCTAAAAGGCGGTTGCTAGGCTTGTAACACCCCGCACCCCTCCTTCATAGTATGTAGCAAGGAACAAGCAGTCTTTGTTTCCACTATGTAAAAGGAGGATTACCATGGGTCATCATGAAGGATGTTTAATCCAAAGCATGTCACGCTATATCGGCCAAACCGTTACAATCTTCACCAAATCCGGCGGCCTTTCCGGAAACGGCTTCACAGGCGTACTCGCAGGCATCTGCGACGGTTGTGTTAAGTTGATCACCGACATCGGCGCACCCCCGGCTTGTGCTGTGGGTAGCAAAGCCCTGTGTCGGATTTAACTGCCGTGTCATGTCCCGAACTACCTATTTTTTTTAAACGCAGTAGCTTGCTTTGCCCGATTGCTTTCAACAGCACTTTAACGTCGAGGATGTTCGGCACTTCCGTTTTGTGAATTTCAATCCGCTCGATAAGCGCGTCAACGATTGAATTGTTGAAACCGCTGTCGAAGTCCATCTCGCCGTGTAAAACCTTGCGAATTTCGTCCATTGCCTTTGTGAGATTTTTGCCCTTTTTGGCATCTTCATGGATTTTTGAAATTTTGCGGTTGATTTCCGCAATTTCGGCATTGAACCCATTATTGCGCTCCTCAAATTCCTCATCGGAAATTCGACCGTCAATGTTCAAGTTTAACAGACGGTCTTTTTTCTTTTTGAGCGCGGCGATTTGTGTCGTGAGTTTTTTTATTTGCTCGTCGGATTTTGATGCTCCGGCAACATTGGAATAAATTTTAACGAGCGTTTCTATGATGTTATTTTTGTCTTGTACATACTGCGCGTAAATCTCGCGGACAATCGCATCGATTTCTGTTTCGTAAATTACGGGGGTTCTGCATTCCGTTCTGCGCTTGCATTTCCAAACTTCTTTGTTGCCCGATGGATATTTGTACATATCGCGGTTAAGCGGGCGATTGTGTTCTCCACAATAAATTTTGCCGCTGTAGGTGTACTTATTTTGATAGCTTGTTTTGTCGGCGGAGGACTGCTTTCTGCTTCGTTCCGCAAGAATTTCATTCGCTTTATCCCATAATTCCTCGGTAACAATCGGGGGGCAAGCGTTTTCGTCTTTGTACATCAGCCATTCGGATTTATCTTTACTAATTCGCGTGTCCATGCGGTAGTCGATTTTATGGGTTTTGTTTCCGCAGTAATAGCCTTTGTATTTCGGGTTTATAAGAATGCGCTTGATTGTTGACATTGTGAGCGGGTTGCCGTTTCGGTTGTTCATGCCCTCTTTACTCAATCGCAGACTTATGGAGCGGATTCCGATATTTTTGGTTGCATAAAGCGAGAAAATTTTTCTTACAACCTCGGCTTCTTCCTCGATGATTACGAGTTTTCCGTCTTGCTTTTCGTAACCCCAAATATTATTGCTGCCGTGAACAACGCCTTTGGCAATCGAGCGTTGCATTCCGAAATTTACGCGCTCGGATAATTTTCGCACTTCGTCCTGCGCGATGCTCGACATAATCGTAAGTCGAAGTTCCGCGTCGGGGAAAAGGGTATTTATGTTGTCGGACTGAAAAAGAACGCCCACGCCGACGCTCAAAAGCTCTTGCGTATATTTTATGCTGTCAAGGGTGTTGCGCGAGAAGCGCGAAATTTCTTTTGTAACGATGAAATCAAATTTATTTTCTCTCGCGTCCTCAATCATCTGCAAAAAAGATTCGCGCTTTGCGACGGATGTTCCGCTCTGCGCCTCGTCGATGTAGCCGTCAACAAACGTCCATCCCGCGACATTGTTGATAAAGTCGGAGTAATAGCCGATTTGGTTTGCGAGGGAATTTGCCTGCTCGTCCGACCCTGTAGAAACCCGCGCATAGTATGTAACGCGCAACGGCAAATCGAAAACTGTTTTTCCGGAGCCAAGTTTCGTCCTCATTTCGTAAATATTCATTGGGATTCTCCTTCGTAGTCAGATTTTGACAAGCCAACTATACCACGAGCGGCTCCGCATGGCAGCAGCCTACTTCGGATTTTTTTGCTTTCGTCAATTTTGCTTCCTTTAAAATAATTCCTATGGAAGCGGCACACATTTCGTCACTTAAATAGCCCTTGCGGTGCAATTGTTGCGTCATGTATATTTTTAACTCCGTTTGAACGGCATTAGCAACGTCAATATCCGGCGCGACCATTCTGCCCCTCCTCGCTTTGGGTGTATTTTTTTGATTGCTCCAAAATATGCTTGAATGTTTGTTTAAGTTCCTTATACCGGCGGCACGTAGCCAAACTCCCTTCATTTTAATTATGTAAATTAGAAGCATTACAGACGGCTGTGGGCGCAACCTCACGGGAATTTCACCCCGGCATGGTTCTCATGCCGCCGCTATCATTGCCGGGGACGCTTTTAACGCTCGGACTGTGACTTAGCAGGAGTATCATTATGTCGGCTTCATGCGTCGTCGCCTTGCAAATTGCCACATTTGCATTGCGGCATTGTTTTATCGCTCATTCCCGCAGGGAAGGGAAATCGTGGCGCACAAACCGCACGGCTCGGCATAAACCGAAAGTTCCGTTTTGCTTTATTCTGCAACGGCGTTATCTTCCGCGCTTTCTTTTTACAAACCGCTTGAATTTATCAAGCCGCAAAAGTTTATATTCCCGCAAATAAACTTTTGCCGCGTGACAACACAAACAGGCCGCAGGGAAGCGCGGAGGGGGGCGCGCTTCCCTGTGGGTACGGCGGTTATGCCGCTCGGTTTAAGTCGAATTGCAGGATTTTTGTAATCAGCTTGGGAACTGCCCGACAATAACATTTCCATTTGGACTTGTCTTTTTGCCGCATTGCTTCGTCGCGAAAAACCTTGCGACCCTCTAGGTCGCGGCGGT
>WRGX01000066.1 GCA_009786975.1 Defluviitaleaceae bacterium | reverse complement strand
GAAAAAGGGCAAGCGAAACTCGAAAAAGGGCAAGCGGAACTGCAAAAAGATGTGAAAACTATTAAAGCAGATGTCCACTATCTTAAATTGGCTTCAAATGAAGCGTTCCGGGACATTTCCATTCTCGACAAGCAAGATAGCCAAATGAACGCAAAAATAGCTAGGTTGCTTCCATGAAAAAGCGCAGTGACGGGCGTTATCAGCTTTCGATTATGGTCGGGTACAATGACAACGGTACGCCGAAGCGCAAGGTCGTTTACGGCGCGACGCAAAAGGAAGTTAACGAGAAGGCGAATACCCTGCGTATGCAGTCGAGCATGGGTTTGCGGCTTGATAATAACATCACAGTTGGCGAATGGGCTGATACTTGGTTTGATTCGTACAAAAGCGGTGTCGGGTATAATTCTCGTCGCATGTATAGGGGCATTCTCGACAAGTATATTATTCCCACCTTCGGCTTGCGCAAGTTGAAAGACATCAAGACCGCACACTTACAAAAAATCGTAAACGATAACGCCGATAAGCCCCGTGCAATGGAACAGTTCAAACTTACGACATCACAACTTTTCAAGCAAGCAATTGCGAACGATATTGTTTTTAAAAATCCAACTGACGGCGTTATTCTTCCGAAAGCACAGAAGAAACAAACGAAGCGCGCATTAACCGCAGACGAAACCAAACACATCGCGTTGCTCAAATTGGACTTGAAAACCAAGTTCCTCGTTTATTTGCTTATGTACACAGGAATGCGTAAGGGTGAAGCCCTCGCACTATCTCGCAGCGATGTTGATTTTGATTCAGGGGAAATCACGGTAAACAAATCACTGCTTTTTATGAAAAACAAATCCGAAATAAAAATGAATCCAAAAACCGAAGCGGGAACACGAACAATCCCGATTCTTGAACCGCTTAAACCGATTTTGCGGGATTATTTGGCGTCCGTCAAATCCGAGCAACTTTTTACGACCAAGGGAGGCGAACTATTTACCGTAACCGCCTACCGTCGCATATGGGAGAAGTTCACCCGCACCATGGAAACAAAGGAAATCACGGCACATATTTTTCGTCATAATTTTGCAACCACTCTTTATTATGCGGGCGTGGATGTAAAAACCGCGCAAGCGATTCTCGGACATAAAAGCGTCACCGTGACACTTGGAATTTATACCCACCTCGATAGCAAGAAAAAAACGGAAGCTGCTGCGAAGCTGAACGAATACGTTTCCACGCTTGACTAAATTTGACTAACTTTTTTTTATTTTTCAAGAATGCCGAACAATGTTTCGCATTGCATTTTTGGCTATTTTACAGGGCTTGCTTTTTTTTTACTCCTTATGTAGAGAGTCTTTCACACCTTTTGATAATTTGTAATCAGCAGGTCAACGGTTCGAGTCCGTTTGTCGGCTTAATGCAAAATCCCGAAAACATCATGTTTTCGGGATTTTTGATTTTTGTAAATAACAAAAAATCGACGCTACTACGCCACTTGCTACGCCATACGGTGACAAATCCCCTCGCTTCCTAATGGACAGCGAGGGGTAAAAATCCGTAGTTGTTTTATTGTAGATTTGAAATTCTCGTGTGGTATCGGTGAAGAATGGTAACCATCTGCTCCCTCGTTGCCGGGTTTCGTGGATTTGTGCCGTCCGTAAGACCGTTATTTACAGCCCAAGCCCATGTTTCTTGCGCCCAACTGCTCGGAACATGAGCATTGGGGAGTTGTTCGGCGTTTTCCGGGGGAATGCACGGTTCGTCGGGTTCGATTGGCTCTGTTGGTTTTTCTTGCAGAAGTTGGATAATCGCGTCAAAGGGAAATTGCGGGCCGGGGCAGTGCGGACGAGTGCGCGGCGTGATTTCGTGATGTCCGACTATGTGCTGGCGGTCAATTTTGAATGAATCGCCGCGGACGCTATACAGCCGATGGATTTCCTCACGAATATGCGCAATCAACCAAATCCCAGCTTCCAGTTGTGCAGCAGAAAGCCCACCTTGCTTTTCGGCAAGTCTGCCCTCGAAGCCGATTGAAACAGTATACAAATTCGCATGTAGGGACAATGGTTCCTTTTTTAAACCTCCGCCTAACCCGTTCTGCAAGCGGATTATACGGCATTTTTTCCGGTCTGTTTTTTGACGAAATTTTGAAGAATTTTGCACAAACAAGAGGGCCTTTCATTAATTTTCGCCAAGCACAACCGCTGCTATTATTTCTGCCATTGCGGGCATTGCGTTTAGTGCCTCTTGGAGCGTATTGTTTTGCGCGCCGACTTCGAGCAAAATGCTTGCGGGTGCCATGTGCAGGCTGTAGCGGAAGGGTAGGAGATACGCGCGGCGGGCGAAACCGGGGTGCAATTCGTTTGCGGCGAGTTGTAAATTTAGCGTGAACGCCAAATTTTCGCGCTGATAGGGGTTTGGGAGCGACGCGACGGGTTGTGCTTCGCCGTTGCGATATCGGCGGGAGAGGCCGTTCACAAACATTATTTGCGCGGCACGTTCGCCGTTAATATACGTCACCATCGGTGCGACATGCGCACCGACGCCGTCGCGGTGCAGGTCTATTACAATTTTTATGGACGGATTTTCGTCCAAAAGTCGCCGCACTGTCGGCTCGAGCCGTTCATACGCGCCGTCGCGTTGCGGGCGGCCGTCCACAATATCAAATCGCTCGAGATAATGCAGCACCTCGATGCCGTAATCCCGTCGCAAAATTTCCGCAAGCTCGCGCCCTACGCCCATTACCCCCGTGAAGGCGTCGTATGGGTCGGAGTCGATGAACTTTTCGCGCGAGTGTGCGTGGACAATCAGCACCTGCGGACCGTTCGCGTTCGTGTCCAGCGAAAAGTCCATCGCCAAAAATTCGCGCACATCGACGTCCGTTTCCAACAAAATCGTATTCCTGTCTGCCAAAAAGATGTTTCTTGTGAGATAATTGAAGCACGAGATTCGCGCGATTGTTTCCTCGTTGGGAGAAAAGCGCGGGCCGGAACGGTACCGGGGATAACGCCGAAGCGGCGCGAAATGCGCAGGGGCTTGCTCGAATCCGTCGGTAATAATTTGGCCGTTTTCCGCTGTCACAGGCGAATATTTTCCTCTTTCCGTCGCATCCGTTGCATCCGCAAAAAGCACGTCCTCGTGCAAAAATTTCTCACCGCCGCCACGCGCAACCAAAAAAACCGCGGCACCACACAACAGCATGACCGCCAAAATCCCACGCGCTTTGATTATCCCGTTTTTGCTCACAAAAATCACCATTTCAATTATATGCACCACGGAGGTTGATTCATGATATCGCATTTTATTTTCAGCTTGAACGTTGTCGCGCCGATTTTTTTGCTTATCGGGCTTGGATATTTGCTAAAAAAGCTGGGCTTTTTTACGGAAAAATTTATTTCGTGCGGAAACAAGTTTGTTTTTTACATATTGTTGCCCGCGTCGCTTTGGGAAAGTTTGTTTTCGGCGGATTTTTCCGCGATTGCGAGCGTGGGATTTGCGGCGTTTGCGATTGGTGCTACCGTGGTTTCGTTTGTGGCGGTTTGGGCGGTGGCGCGGTTTTTTATAAGGGAAAAGCAGGTGCTTGGCGTTTTTGTACAGGGCGCGTTTCGGTCGAATATGGTTTTTGTCGGGATTCCGCTTATGCGAAACCTCGCGGGCGAGGATGGCGTGGCACTTTTTGCACTAATTGTCGCGCTTGTTATGCCGCTGTATAATATTTTTTCGATTTTAGTCCTCTCCGCCTGCGCCGAGTCCGACGAAAAAATCAAACTTAAAACAATCGCTCTTACGATAATAAAAAATCCGCTTATTATCGCGATAACAAGCGGATTTATCCTGTCTTTTTTGAACTTTCAGCCGCCGGAAATGTTTGCGCGAACGCTTTCCGACCTTTCGCGCATGGCGGGACCGCTCGCGCTTATTTGCCTCGGAGGCGGAATAACTTTCCTCGGCGTTGACAAAAAATTCAAATACGCGCTTATTTCGGCGGGGCTAAAAGTTGTTGTCATGCCGATTGCGTTTACACTTGCGGCGTTTGCGTTCGGGTTTCGCGGTACCGAACTCGCCGCCTTCATGGTTTTGGGCGGCACTTCGAGCGCGGTCGCGGGCTACACAATGGCGGTGCAACTGGGCGGCGACGGCTACACCGCCGCAAATATCATCCTGTTTTCCACGCTTATTTCCGCCGTTACGCTCACGTTATTTATTTACGCGCTGACCGCTTTGTGTTTGATTTAGTGTTTACGATTTTTTCGCCATTATCGTTTGAACATTGCCGCGATAATAAGTTTCGGTAACGGGTAAATCGTTTTCAACAAAAAAGTCTCTAAACTCTTTGTGTGTAAATAATTGCTTGTCGCCTGCGTTGTGAAGCGGAAAAACTATCCACTCCGTAAACTGCTTAAACGGCGGCGGATACCAAGGGTCGCTTACGATAAGCCTTCCGCCCGTTTTTAAAACCCGCCGAGCTTCGGCAAAAAAATTTTGCGGTTCGTCCAAATGATGCAAAACGCAACACATTGTAACGACGTCGAGTTCGTTGTCGGCAAAAGGCAATTCGTCCGCGACAGACACTTGAAAATCAATATGTGGGTGACGCGCGCGGCATTCGTCAATCATTTTCGGCGAAATATCGACGCCGTACGCGTGAATTTTCGCCTTGCGGCTTATTGCGCAAATAAGCGTGCCGTTTCCGCAGCCCACATCCAGGACTTTTTCGCCATCCGAAACCGTTATAGCCTCAAGCAGTTTTCGCTTAAATTTTGCAGTATAATGCCCGTCAATCGTTTTGTCGTATTTTGGGGCTTTTTTGTCGTATTTTGCCTGTGATAATTTTGCAAATTTCTTCATTTCAACTTCCGCCTCCCCTTAGGGTACATTTAATCATAATAAAAAATTAAATCAAGTATGCCCCCGGTGGCGCGGGAAACGTTCGATTCACTCACTGCGCCCGTGGTGTCAACTGCGCGCTTGGCGCGCTTTTTTAATTTTGCAAAAAAAGAGTCGGCGAGTGTCACTCGCCGACTCTTTTTTTTTGGGCTAGAAAATTGCTCCCGGCTTCGAGGGAACGCGTCGCCCACGACACATGCCCCCGGTGCCCACCGCGCGCTTGGCGCGCCCCGGCTTCGAGGGAACGCGCCGCCCACGACACATGCCCCCGGTGCCCACCG
>WRGX01000065.1 GCA_009786975.1 Defluviitaleaceae bacterium | reverse complement strand
TGTTTTTTTGCGAAGAATTCAGAAATTTTCTTCAAGAATTTCGCCCTTTTTCCACTCTCAAAAATTGAAATTAGCCCTCACGAAACAAGTGAAAATCGGACGTGTGTCCTTCATGGCTTCAATAACTTCAGCGGGAGCATTTTTTTGAAATGCCGTTATTATCATTTTTTCCATGCCCGCAGCTTCTGCGCTTGCGGCGGCTTTTGCGGCTTCTTTTTGCGCTTTATGAGTGAAAAACCTTTGCAATTGCAACAATTCGCCTGTGCGGTCAAGTGTGTCATTTACAACATCGTTTCGCGCAACGGTTTTTCTTACTTCGTCTGCGAGGTTTAGTTCTTGTGCGTTATGGTATACATCACAAATCTTGTTCACTTTTTCAGCAAACTCTTCGGGTTTATCTGCTTTATCTGTCGAGTGAAGCCAATACCTTACCTTGTGAGGCTGAATATCCCCTATATTTTAAAAAACGATTAACGCTGGCTGGGGAAATTGAATCAACAGGACGAAGTCGTTCCGTTGCTAATGGACAGGGCTTATGAAGATGATTTAACCCGATTTACCGCCCAAACGCTCAAATTTGACTCTGTTGTGCCCCCAAAAAGTAACCGAAACAATCCTTGGGATTATGACAAGGAACTATACAAGCGTCGTAATGAAGTGGAGCGATTTTTTCGATTGATTCAAGGTTGTAGGCGTATATTTTGCAGATTCGACAAGTTGGATATCATGTACATAGGCTTTATTAAGCTGGCACTTGTTTTCCGTGCTGTTAAAAAGTCTGTCTCTTAGTCTGTTATTCATGCTGTGCAAAAGGTGTTGTTTTCGTAGTGGGAACACGCCCTAAGAACCTGTGTTCTAAAAAACAAACCACCCCTCGGGGTCAAACAGCGGCAAATTTTCGTCGTGCACCGATGGCATTTGAAAATGCCACGGCCTGCAACGAATCACGCAATAGCAAAAATAATTCCACGTTACAACAAGATTATTCGCGGCGGAAAAATCCGAAATCTCTTTAATGATTTGGCTGAATTCCTGCGCGGCGTCGGCGCGCTCCGTGTCGGAGAAGTCGGGGTCAGTGGCTACATAAAAATAGTTCCACGCATCAACAAAATGTCCCCAAACATCTGTAACTCCGGTTCGGCGCGAAAATTGCAGTTCGAGGCGCAGGCTTCGGCTAATATTTCCGACGCCGACCTT
Organism: Defluviitaleaceae bacterium; assembly: GCA_009786975.1. GTDB lineage: Bacteria > Bacillota > Clostridia > Lachnospirales > WQUN01 > WQVC01. Next base: position 3,960 of record WRGX01000065.1, on the reverse strand, counting down.
TGCACGTTGCAGTTCGTCGTAAGTAAAGGTCAAATCGGGATGCAAACCGCCGATTTTCTCGTCCATCCAACTTGCGAAATAATCTTGCCCATGCCTTGCGGCGGCAAACACATTTTCCAGCCCGACCAACTCGCCAAATCGGTGATGAAACCCGGTGTATCGGCAACACCAGTCCAGCGGATTGCCCTCCGACCCCGTACCCATTATGTGTTCCGCAATGACGTACGAAAGGTGTATGCCCAAGCCCTCGCCGCGCCCGAATAACTCATAAAGTACGGTGGTTAAAATGTCGTCGATGTGCATCTGAACGCGCTCACCGTTTTCGTCGATTTCGTGCGTGGCAAACCAGCCCTCGTGATGCCAGCCGTCCCAAAACCCCATGCTGTCGGAGTCCGTCGTGTACGGAAACAGGGCGACGGGCTCGAATCGCGCCTCCATGCCCGCTCGGTTTACGGCAAAAATTCGCGTCGCAGGGTCGTCGTCCCACACGTCCAAAATCGCGGCAAGCAGAGCGTCGCTTTGACGCTCCAATTCGTCCGTAACGTAAAACGACTGCGGCTCATGGTTTTCGTGATACACGGAATATTGCAAAATATGCTCGCGTATTGTTTCTGCCAAAATGCCGTTTGTCTCATACGTTCCCATTCGATTGTTTTGGAATTCCGGAATTTCGCATAGCGTAACGAGATTTGTATAAAGTCCGTATCGCTCCTGCAAAAATTCGATAAGCGACCTGCCGCCGCCCCCTGATTCCGCAGCAAATGCCGCACCCGGCAGAAATGTCAGCACCATCAACACAACCGCCGCAAAAATTTTTTTCTTCATCTAAATACCTCCCATAATCGGCACGCCGCCGGTCGGCGCGAACGTGCCACGCTCGTGAAAAAGTTCGCGAACATGCTCGTCATACAGGTAAATTTAGCGCGAAAACGGAATCTAATGAATAGCGGATTTTAACACGCGTTTCTACGCCGATGCTTTCGCTCTGCGTGTGCGGAGGATGAATTTCAAAATTTCAACAAGGCCGAGCTGCGCAATCGCAAGGCACGCAATGACAAACCAGTGCGTCAGGGTTAGCGGTACGACGTTGAAAATTTCGGCAACCGGGGGAATAAGCGCGACGATTGCGGTTACGAAAACCAAAATTATTACGGAGAAGAATATGCCTTTGTTTGTTAAAAATCCGGCTTGGAAAATGGACTGCTGGGTACGCGTGTTAAATGTGTCGATTGTTGACGCCCACGCGAGGGTGATAAACGCCATTGTAATGCCGATTTGGAAATATCCGCCGTAACGCAGGGTTTCTATGGAAATGCGTCCGGCTTCTCTGATGTGGGTGAATTCGCCGTATGGGACAGTGGTTTGAACAAAGCCTTCGGGGATCGCCAGTACATATGAACCCAAGATGAACGCCGTGAGAGTCAACAGCGAAAATGTCACGGCACGAACGCCGATAAACACGCCTACGTTTTGCGCGAAAACGCCCGAACCTTTTGGCAGGGGCTTGCGCTTCATTACGCCCGGCTCGGGCATTTCGAAGGCGAGGAAGAAGCCGGGAATTCCGTCGGCGACTACGTTGATGAACAGGATTTGCAGGGCGGTTATCGTCTCTCTTCCTATTAGGAGCATTCCGATTAGCAGGACGAAAATTTCCGCGAAGTTTACGCCCAGCAGGAACTGAATTGTTTTACGGATGTTGTCGTACGAGGTTCGGCCCTCTGCGATTGCGTCTACTATTGTGGCGAAATTATCGTCGGTTATTACCATGTCGGCGGCATTTTTTGAGACTTCCGTGCCGGTTATGCCCATCGCCGCGCCGACGTCGGCGGCTTTTAGTGCGGGTGCGTCGTTTACGCCGTCGCCCGTCATCGCGATAACGTCGTTGTGGGCTTGCCAGGCGTGTACGATTCGCAGTTTATCCTCGGGGGATACGCGGGCGTAAACGGAGATGCCGCGAACTTGCGAAATCAACTCTTGCTCGTTCATTTCGTTAAGCTCGCTGCCTGTTACGGCGCGGTCGCCCTCTTGCAATATGCCGATTTCCTTCGCAATCGCCTTAGCGGTCACGACGTGGTCGCCGGTAATCATAACGGTTTTTATTCCTGCGTCTTTTGCACGTGCAACGGCCGCTGCACTTTCCGGACGCGGCGGGTCAATCATCCCAACCATTCCGCGGAACTCCTGGTCGCATTCGAGGGCTTCTTCGCTCAAATCGGTCGGTTTTGAATCGAATTTTTTAACGGAAATGGAGATTACGCGCAGTGCTTTTTCCGCGAAACCGTCGTGGATTTCTGTGGCGCGTTTAAGCAGGTCGGGGTACTTTTTCCAGTCAACGGGGATGCGGTCGAACGCGCCTTTTGTTACGGCGATGTATCCGTCCTCGGTGCGGTGAACCGTTGTCATGCGCTTGCGGCCGGAGTCGAAGGGCAGTTCGTGGATGCGCGGATATTCGCGCTCGGCTTGCACGCGGTCCATCCCGACTTGGTGAAGCAGGCGAATAATTGCGATTTCCGTCGGGTCGCCGATTACGGTTTCGGTTTCATAGTTGTGGCCTTCGACATACTCGTCGTGCGATTCAATCGTCGCGTTCGAGCAGGACGCCATAAGACCGACGAGCTTTTTCTGGTTCGCGTTAAGCTCCTGTTTTACGGAAATCGGGTCGTGTTCAAAATGCCAAACCCGCTGGATTTTCATCTTGTTTAGCGTCAGGGTTCCCGTTTTGTCGGAGCAAATTACGCTGGTATTTCCGATGGTTTCAATGGCGGGAATTTTGCGGATAATCGCCTTTTTCGACACCATATTAAATACGCCGTAGGACAGAATCATCGTGACTATAATAGGAAGCGTTTCGGGAACGGCGGCAACACCCAGCGCAACCGCAAGCAGCAACATCGGGATAAATTCGTTTTGCCAAACCAAGATGCCCACGCCGAACATTAAGACACCCGAAATCAATGCGATAACCGAAATGCGCTTTGCAAGCTGTTGCAGGCGAATTTGCAGGGGGGTGAGCATTTTTTTCGTTGTATTCAGCAGTTTTGCGATTTTGCCCATTTCGGTTTCCATCGCGGTTGCGACAACGACCGCCGTTGCGCGGCCGCCGGTTACGAGGCAACCGGAATAAACCATATTTATCCTGTCTCCGAGGGGGACGGTTTCGGTTATTTCGGCAAGGTGGTCTTTTTCGACGGGCTGGCTTTCGCCCGTCAGCGCGGCCTCTTCGACCTGCAAACTGCTGGATTCGATAAGGCGCGAGTCTGCCGTTATAACGTCGCCCGCGTTCAGCTCGACAATATCTCCCGGCACAAGTTGATTTGCGTCTACAATTTGTTTCGAACCGTCACGAATGACCGTCGTTTTAAACGCGTTCATTTTTTTAAGGGCTTCGAGTGCCTTTTCCGCCTTGCTTTCCTGATAAAGCCCAAGCACAACGTTTATCACAACAATTAGCAATATAACAACGACTTTTGCCCAGTCACTTGCGCTTCCGGTGCCTTCGTTCATGTTCATTACCGCGGCAACGGTCGCGATTATCGACGCGACAATAAGTATCATCGTCGGAATTTCAGACAGGTGGTGTAATATTTTTTGGAAAATCGTTTCCTTTTTTTCTTCCTCGAATTCATTCAGCCCGTATTTCACGCGCCTCGCATCGACTTCGGACTGGCTTAGTCCCAGCTTTGTGTCCGTGTTCAGCGATTTAATTACTTCTTGTACGTTTTCTTTTACCCATTGCATTTTTTATTCCTCCAATTAAAAAATTTTCCGCAGGTTATATTATCGCAGAAAAAAAGGGTATGTGCAACGATGAGTCGGCGAGTGACACTCGCCGACTCAATTAAGGTAAGCATATCGACCTCAACATCCGGCATGTTTTTGCCAACAGCTCGGCATCCGTGTTTTGCGTCACTTCGATTTTGCAACCGCTGATTTCTATGGTCAGTGTTTCACGGCTTGTGA
>WRGX01000064.1 GCA_009786975.1 Defluviitaleaceae bacterium | reverse complement strand
CGTCGCCTCCGACACATGCCCCCGGTTCCCACTGCCCGCTTGGCGGGCTTTTTTTTATGCCCGGAAACCGCTCCCGGCTTCGAGGGAACGCGTCGCCGCCGACACGCGCCCCCGGTTCCCACTGCCCGCTTGGCGGGCTTGGCGGGCTTGGCGGGCTATGCGCTTCCGCATTCTCGTGTGAGTGCTGCCCATGTTATTGGGCCTACTGCGGCGTCGGGCGTTAGGCCTTGCAGGCGTTGGAATGTTGTTACGGCACAGTTTGTCAGGGGGCCGAAAATTCCGTCCTCTGTCAAGCGGCCGAGGGCGCGTTCGCGGGTTGCGACGCGGTTGATGCAGCGTTGGACTTGGCGGACGGATTCGCCGCGCATGTTTTGGCGCAGAACGACGCCGGGGTAGGGCGGCATTATTCCGCCTGCGGAGCTTGGGTTGGCGGTGTTTGTTCCGCCGGCCGCAAGCGGGAAGGCTTGACGGATGCCTTCGGCGATGGCGTTTGCGGCGGTGTTGACGTTAAGGCGCGCCATGTCTTGCGGATTGTTTATAAATGCGACTTCAAGGAGTACGGCGGGCATGTTTGTCAGGCGAAGGATGCCCAAGGTGTCTTGCCCGTTTGCGTTTACGCTTGTGAAAACGCCGCGATTTCTGAAGCCGAGTGCGGCGAGGCGCGAGAGCATCGCGTTTGCGAGGTTTCGCGCAGGGCCTTGGTCACGTATGCTTACGAAGGCCTCGGAGCCTGTGCCGGGCGTGCCTTCGTTGCTGTTTAAATGTATTTCGACCAGCGCGCTTGCGCGGCGTTCGTTTGCGAGGTTAGCGTCTTGTGTGATACTGCGGTCGGTGTCGGTTGTGCGGTTATTGATAACCGTATAGCCCCACCCGCGCAAAATGGACGTTACAGCATTCGAGATTGCAAGCGTGAAATCTTTTTCACGCAAACCGTTTGCTGTTGCGCCCGGGTCGCGCCCGCCGTGTCCTGCGTAAACGGCGATTACTGCCATAAATAATCAGTCCCTTTCATAAGGCCATGCGTTAATTCCCCCAAAATCACTGACATTTGTATACCCCATCGACCCAAGTTCGTACACGGCATCGCGGCTTCTTGCGCCGCTTCGGCAGTACACCAAGATTTCCGCGTTTTTGTCGGGCAGTATTTTGTCCGCCTGCTCTCGCAGGAGAAAATCGGGCAACAAAAGCGCGCCGGGAATTTTGCCTGTGGCAAATTCTTCGGCGGTGCGCACGTCGATGACTTTTACATCGGGGTTGGACTTCATTTTTTCATAGGCTTCGGCCGCGGTGATTCGATTGTACATAGTGCTTCCCCCCGGTTTTTTGATACAAGTTCTTATTGAACAATATGCGGGGGTGGACAAATGTGTTCTGACTATTGTACGGCTTTAGGTCGGCTCGCTTTTGAGAAGTATCGCGGTTTCGCCAATCGGGCGGATTGTGAATTCGCCGAGCGACGCGGGAATAAATGCCGAGCGCGGGCAGTCCAAAGGAACGGCAAAATTCGCGCCTTCGAAAGTTACACCGCCGTCAACGCAGGTGTAGATGGCGAAGGTTTCGGGGTTTGACGAGGTGGAAATCGGCGCGGAAATTTCTAATTTTTCCGTTCGAAAATGCTCGATTTTTTTGCCGCGCGCATTGTCGTAGTCGATTGAATTTAATGCGTCTTCAACGTGCAATTCACGCGGTTTTCCGTCCGCGCCGAGGCGTCCGAAATCGTACAGGCGGTATGTAATGTCGGAGTTTTGCTGAATTTCCGCCACAACCGTGCCGGGGGTAAGCGCGTGAATAAGCCCGGCGGGGATGTTTACGATGTCGCCGCGCGAAACTTTTACGCGGGCGAGGCAGTCCTCGACGGTGTTTTCTTCGTATGCGCGCGACAAAATTTCGCGCGTTACGCCCGGTTTTAAGCCGATGATTAAGTGTTCGTCGGTTGGCGGCTCGAGGATGTACCATAGTTCGCTTTTGCCGGTGTCTCGGTCGCCTTTTGCGCGCGCGTACGCGTCGTCGGGGTGAACTTGAACGGAAAGTGCGTCTCGCGCGGTGATGATTTTTACCAAAAGAGGGAAGCGGGCATTTTCCGCATAAAAATCGGCAAGCTCGCGCCCCGCAAATTCGCCGTTTTCAACGACGCTCATCTCTTGCGGGCGGCACGATACCTCCCAGCTTTCGTTCCCCCAAATCATTTCCTTTATAATCGGCCGAAAAATTAGTGGGTACATATTATTTCAACGCCTCCCGATAGTTGCGAATTATTGAATTGGACAATCGCGACGATTGTACCCCACACCGGGCGCAAAAAACAACCCCGCGCATACATTGTGGGCGGAGGTGATTTTATGAAACGTATCGGACTCGCGCTTTCCGGCGGCGGTATTCGTGCGGCGATTTTTCATTTGGGGGTGCTTTGTGGGCTGGCGGAAGCGGGGCAGTTTGGCAAAATTGCGAGCATTTCGTCGGTGTCGGGGGCAAGTTTGTGCATTGGGCTGATTTTTGCCGCGAACGGAAATAAGTGGCCCGACGGCGGCACGTTTTTGAAAAAAATTCTGCCGCGGGCGAAGGAACTTATTTTGGAGGAAAATATCCAACGAGCCGCACTTCGTCGGCTTCCGTTTGCGCCGCATAAATGGAATCATCGCGTTTTGATGCTTGCGGATATGCTTGAAAAAAAATGGGGCATAGCGGGAGATTTGCAGGATTTGCCCCAATTTCCGTTTTGGGAAATAAACTGCACAACGTTTGAAACAGGCGGGCGGTTTCGTTTTCGACGCGACTATATGGGCGACGAAAAAATTGGATATGTACAGCGTCCGAAATTTCCGATTTCACACATGATTGCGGCATCGGCGGCGTTTCCTGTGCTAATCGGGCCGTATGTGCTTAAAACCGACGGGCTTAGCTTTAGCCGCGCCAAGCGCGGAGTGGATAGCGCGGGCGCGGTGAGTGAAGCGAACGTTTCCCGCGTCGGCGAGGACATGTGTCGAAATCTACGCGTTCCCTCGACGCCGGATGCAGCTTCGCACAACGAAAAAGCTGCCCTTCGGCGCAAATATTCGCTTTGGGACGGCGGCGTTTACGACAATTTGGGGCTTGACGCGCTGCATAAAATCGGGCGCGGTTTAGACGGCGAAATCGATTTTTTAATCGTAAGCAATGCGGGTGCGCCGCTGGATTTCGCGACTCACGGGCGACCGTCAAAAAACCTGCGCCGTCTTTTGGACATTTCGTCGGCGCAGGTCGATAGGCTTCGCACTCGCGATTTTCTTGCGTCCGTCGTGCGCAAGGGGCATGGGCTTTATTTGCGGATTTCGGAAAATTATCCCACGACGCTGAACTCGCCGTCGCAAGCGGATTTTGACAGAATTTTTCGGGACGGGCGAGAGAGTGTAAGGGCGGTGCAGGATTAGGTGCTACGCGAAAATTTTTCGCACCTCCGCGAGCAATTCCGGTGAGGGCGGCTCGGTGTTGTGCAAAGTGTACTTTTCTTTGGGCCATTTGTGTTCGCCGTGTTTGTGGAAGGGCAGGACTTCGATTTTTTCTATTGTGTCGTGTTGTTTTAAAAATGTCGACATCTTTGCCAAGTCGTCAAAATCGTCGGTCAAGCCCGGGACGAGGACGAATCGTGCCCATGTCGGCGTTTTTATTGACTGCGCCTCGCGAAGGGTTAACAGCGGGCGTTCCTGCCTTTGTCCCGTCAGGCGAAAATAGAGGCGCGGGTCGTATGCCTTAAAATCTAAAATTAAGAGGTCAACGTAGGGCAAGATTTCTTCGGCGGCCTCGTCGGTGGCGAAACCGGAGGTGTCCAAGACGGTGTGGACGCCGTTTTCGCGGCAGGCGATTAGAACTTCCTTTAAAAATCGCGGCTGGTCGGCGGGCTCGCCGCCGGAAACAGTTATTCCGCCTCCCGAAAATTTGTAATACGAACGGTATTTCATTACGTCGTCGATGACTTGCGCGACGTTCTTTTTGTGTCCGTGTTTGCGCGACCATGTGTCGGGATTGTGGCAATAAAGACAACGCAAAGAACAGCCTGCGAAAAAAACAACGGTTCGAATCCCCGGTCCGTCAACCATTCCGCCCGTGTAAATCGAATGAATATGCCCCTGTGCGTTTTCGTCGTAAAGTTTCATTTGTTGAGGATAGCATGTTTGTAGCAAAATTGCGACTTGTACATAGTCTATAGCAGGTACCAAAAAAATTTGATAGGAGCGATGAAATGAATTGCACATGCACAGGCGGTTGCCACCTTTGCGGCGGCGAACAGGTCATCAGACAAGTGTTTAATTGTCCCCCAACACAACGCGTGGTTAGGCACGAACACATTGTCAGACACCAGCACAACACGATTAACGAGTACGACGTTTGTCACGAACACGAGTTTACGACTCGCGACGTCGTAAGGGAACGCGAAGTTGTAAATCACACAGATTGCTCATCACATGTACCGAATTATTGTTGCGAGCGCAGCGGACAATGCGGGCCCGTTGCAGGCGACCCGGCCCCCATGCGCCCGCCAATGTGGCGCGGACGCCGCTGGTAATGCGCGCGCACTGAGTCAGGTTTTCAAAATGAGTCGGCGAGTGACACTCGCCGACTCGTTTTTTTTGGATGGGACGCCGGGAAACTGCGCGTGGCTTCGGGGGCATGTGTCGCCTCCGGCATATGTCCTCGGTGTCCACTGCGCGGCGGCTTGTCACATTTTTGTATGGCGGCGTATAGAATGAAGTACAAGTAAGGGTTAGTGTCCCTCTTCGGAAATAAGCCGACCACCCAGCGAGCAGATTTTTCGTTGGGCAAGGAAGCACCGACGACGCGTCCTAGAGGGACGCTGGGAGGGGCTGACGCAGACCAACGGAAAATATGTCGCCGGGTGGTCGGCTTATTTCCGAAGAGGGACACTGGTCATAAGGAGAAAAATATGAGCAATATCGACTATAACATGAGCAATTTCATGCACCGAACTCCGTCCGATATGTTCAATATGTGCGGAGAGTCCGGTAAGGGAAATTTCGGCATTTGCCCCGGCGGCAAACACGGAAAACGTGGGCCGACAGGACCGCAGGGGCCACCGGGACCGCCGGGTGAAGCGGGGCCTGCCGGTCCGCCGGGTGAGGTCGGGCCGCCGGGTGAGGCTGGGCCTCCCGGTGCG
>WRGX01000063.1 GCA_009786975.1 Defluviitaleaceae bacterium | reverse complement strand
ATCGGAACTTTGCCCCAAGCACCTTCGCGCGAATGAATTCATTGTGCAGGGAAACGGGCATTGTTCCTATGTGTTGCGGGATAAGCTCAAGGTGTCGCCTTGTAACTTGCGCACAGTATAACCGAACAATGTTTTCAGGTCAAGCAGAATGCGAAAACAATTTCGCTTTTCAGATTTTCACCAGAAATTCCCGCTCGTAGTCTGCTTTGGGGAATAAATCGCCGAAACCTTTGTCGGCGATTTTTATTGCGAGTTCGGCGTTTGAGCGGAAAATTGGGGCAATTTCGAGGCGGGTTACGCCTTTTGGGCGGGCGGGCAGGTCATTTAGTGATATTTTTGAAATTTCACGGCTTTCGCCACCGGGTGATTGCAACGCGACGTGCAGGTCCAAATTGCCCTCGACGGGGCTGTTTACCAAGATGAGTTTCGGCGCGTGTTGTTGCCACCAAAATCCATTGCGCGGAACGAGGGTCAGGAAATTTTCGCCGGATGCAAGCCCGATGTCGCTTGTAAGCTGGTGTTTGTCCTCGAGGGAAAGCGGCGCGCCGACGAGTTCGACTTCACGCGCCGCGATTAACGCCGCGCCCTCGGCTGTAATTACTTTGGGGTTTTTGTAAAAATGTACGCGTTCTTTAGGAAAAACGGCGGTCACAGCTTCCTTTGCCCAAAGCATGTCAAAACCGCCGCCCACGCATAAAATCGCGTCAACGTTTGACGCCGCAACGGCTTTATCCGACAAATTTTTCTCAAGCACGTCGCGCAAAAATTTGTCAAACCTTGCCGCGTACGGCGCGACAAGCTCCTCGACGCGCTCGTGCGAAATCGTGTGCGCGACGGGGGGGTACATGAAATTGAAGTAGAGCTTTTGCGGCTTTGTTCGGATGTTTTTTTGAAAAAGCAGGTCTTTATGCTGGTGTGCGAAGGCGGCGAGTTGTTCCTGTAAATTTTGCGGCAGGTCCGGCACAAAGGACGCGAAAAGTTGCAGGGCGTCGGCGTTTAGTGCCGCCATGCTTATTTCGCTGTCGAAAACAGATGATGCGCAAACCGCCGAAATTCCGCCGTTCGCTTCTGCTACATTATATAACCCGCCGCGCAGTTCGCGATTTCCCAAATCGATTATCATCGCGGTTTCAGGCTTTTCCGGCACAGCGCGATAATAATGCGCCAAAACGCATTCGCGGTCCGGCACAAGCCCGATAAGCTCCTTTTCATAGCCCGCCAACTTAAAAACGCGCGTAAATTCCTCGCGCGCATCGCTGCTGAAATAAGCGGGAATCGACGCGACAATACCGACAATTTCCGCTTTTGGATTAATATTTTTCACGTTCGACAAAATTTCCTTGAGAAACAACGCAAAAACGCCCGCGAGGCTTACGGACCGCCCGCCGACATCAAGATAATCAAACTGCCCCATCCGCCGAAGCAGCGACGAAAAAGTAACGCCAACCCCGCGATTCATAACGGCATATTCGCCAAAAACCCATTCCTTCGTTTCCGGCACATATTGCATAACGGTCGGAATCGACGGCTTTCCGTACCCGCCGCTCAGGTCGATGGTTTCCGCCTCGCCCTCCGCTAAATTGTAAAATGCGATTGCCGACGAATCGTTGCCGATGTCAAGGCCGATTATATAGTACGCCTCGTTTTGTTTTTCGGACGGGGGGAGGGATTTGTATTTTTTGAAGTTCATAATTTTCGCCATTCGCTGAACGCACAAGCTCCTAATGAAATTCGACGCCCGCGCTCCCTTCTTTGATTTTTCACTCTTTACCTCGCCGCGATTACGTTTGCGCGCAGAATGACTTGCCCTTTAAATCGGTAGCCCGCGGTCATTATTTTTATTATTTCGCCTTTGGCGAAGTCGGGATTTTTTTCGGCTACGAGGATTTCGTGTTCGCGGGCGTTGAATTGGGATTTTAGGGCGGGGCGGATTATTTCTATGTTGTTTTTTTTGAGGATTACGGCTAGGGTGCGGAAGGTGTCGTCGAGCATTAGGGCGGCGGAGAGCAGGAGGGCGTCGTTTCCGGCGTCTTCGCGGAGGCGGGGTACGCTGTGTGTCAGGATTTCTTCGAAGGTGCAGACTTCGTAGAGCAGGGCGTCTTTTTTGAAGCGGGTCGATGCTTTTTGCAGGGTTTGCTCGTGGGTTTCGATGTGCTTTTTTGCGGCTTCGCGGCATGATTCTAGGGTTTCGCAGGTCTCGAAAAATTCCGCGATTTCGCTTTCTTTCGGCGGATTTGCGAGCCATGCTTCGCGCACGGATTGCATAATTTCCGCGTGACCGAGTGCGGGTTTTTTGTGAGCCGGGGAACTGCTTCCGGCTTCGAGAGAATGTGCCGCCTCCGGCACGTGTCCCCGGTGTCCGGTGTGCGCTTGGTGCGGTTTTTTATCGGGCGGGGAACTGCTTCCGGCTTCGAGGGAATGTGCCGACTCCGGCACGTGTCCCCGGTGCCCACTCCGCGCTTGGCGCGGTTTTTTATCGGAGAAAATTTTTACGATTTCCGCGCCTTTTTTGTCAAATTCCGCGATGCTTTCATTAAGCCCCGCGATTTTTATTTCAAGCGTTTCGCTAATTCCGGTTAGGATTTCATGTCCGGCTTCGGGCAATTTCAGCTTTTCAAAGACCTGTGTGATTTCTTTGGCAAGCAAGATTTCATCGGCTATGTCGCGGCGGAATTGGTATGCCGCTTTTTTGTAGCCAAGCTCGATTTCGTCTAGAAAGGAGATTGTTTGCGCGTCTAGTGCGGCGAAAAATTTTTTTGTGTCGGGTCGGTTTTTTTCTTCGGGCAATTCGAATTCCTCAAAGGGGCGGCTGCCTTTGTTTTTCTGCGGCTTTTGCAGGCTTTTCACAATCGGCGCGGTTAGTTGATATGCCTCGCCGAGTGCGTCGGCAATGCTGAAAATTACGGTGTCGCGCGCGCCTGTTCCCTTCAGCGCGGCGACTTGTACGTTTATAATATTGCCCAACTCTTCGTACTCGCGCTCGATTAGCTCGGTGTAAAGGCGGGCGATTTTTCTGCTGTGCAAATCGTCAACCCGCGCTTGGCATGCGGCGAGCGCGTCGCGATAAATCGCATAAAGTTCTTCGGGGGTTTCATGCCCGGTTATTGCGATATTTTTTGCCGCATCGTCGATAATTGCTTGTTTTTCCGCCGTAATCGGGTTTGTTTCGCCGCTTGCCAAAACAGAAGAACCGTCCCCCTGTCTTGCCTCCAGCACCTCGCAAATCCCCGAAATCATTACGCGCACGGTTTCGCTTTCGGGCGAATGCTTGCCCGCGAAATCTATCACACGGCGATACGCGTCCATCAGGCCGACCAAGTGCGTGTAAACCGCTTCGTCGCTGTCCCCAATGCGCGAAAAGCGAGCCGCGTCCGACACAATTTGCGCGCCGACGGCCTCGCTCATTTTTTTTGCACGCTTCGCAAGCGCGCGATTATATTCACGCCACAGCGGTTTTAGCGAGTTGATTCGCTTGGTTTTCACTTTTGCCATTTATGCTCACACCTTTTGGGAGACATTTGGGAGACAGCGGGATGATGATACTTTTTCCACTGCCCCTATCGTCGCATAAACTACAGATAATGGCAAATCTAAAAGCGTAAATTCATTGCGGAAATTTACGTAAATTTCCGCGTGAAAAAAACGAGTCGGCGAGTGTCACTCGCCGACTCATTTTTTTCCGTATCGAAACACGGTCAATACATAAATTTCCAGTATATATATTCCTGCTCGGGAAAAAATTTTTAGTAATACATTTTTTTCCCGGAGGTATGCAATGCACAGCGGTAAAGTTGAAATCTGCGGCGTAAACACCTCGAAATTGCCCGTTTTAAAAGGGGAAGAAAAGCGCGAACTTTTCAATCGCATCTTGGAAGGCGACGAAGAAGCCCGAGAGCAATACATCTTTGGCAATTTACGCCTTGTTTTGAGCATAATCCAACGCTTTAACAATCGCGGCGAATACGTCGACGACATCTTTCAAGTCGGTTGCATCGGATTAATAAAGGCCATCGACAATTTTGACGTTACGCAGGGCGTGCAATTTTCGACGTATGCAGTGCCTATGATAATCGGCGAAATACGCCGCTATTTGCGCGACAATAATACGATTCGCGTGAGTCGTTCCATTCGCGACACGGCGTATCGCGCGCTTGGCGTTAAGGAAAAGCTCATTGCGAAAAATTCTAAAGAGCCTGATATCGAGGAAATCGCAAAGGAAATGGGCTTGCCCAAGGAGGAAGTAATTTTCGCGCTTGATGCGATTCAGGACCCGGTTTCGCTTTTCGAACCCGTTTACAACGACGGCGTTGACGCTATTTTTGTTATGGACCAAGTTTCCGATGAAAAAAACACCGACCACCATTGGCTCGAAAATCTGTCGCTTACCGAGGCGTTAAAACGCCTTGGCGACCGCGAAAAGCACATTTTGTCACTGCGATTCTTCGAAGGAAAAACACAGATGGAGGTCGCGGATGAAATAGGCATAAGCCAGGCGCAGGTTTCGCGGCTTGAAAAAAACGCCTTGAAAAATATGAAGAAATACATTTCGTAAAAACACAAGAATTTTGTAAAATTTCATAGAAAATTTTGCGCGAGGGGCGCAAAGTATGTATAATGCAGGTGTGTTATCCAAACACTACATTTTTCGTAACAGGAGGCGAAGTAAATGGAAGTTTTAAGAGTTTCATCGAAGTCCGAGCCGAAATCGGTTGCGGGCGCAATCGCGGCAATTTTGCGCAACGGCGAACCCGTGGAGATTAACGCCATCGGGGCGGCGGCCGTAAACCAGGTCGTAAAAAGCATTGCCGTGGCACGCGGCTATGTTGCGCCAAACGGCATCGACCTTGTTTGCATCCCTGCGTTTTCTCAGCTTGAAGTAGACGGCAAGGAAAAAACATCCATCAAGTTCGTGGTGGAGAAAAGATAGCCCGACAAGCGGGCTGTGAGTACCACGGGCGCAGTGAGCGAAGCGAACGCTTCCCGCGCCATACGGGCGCAGTGAGCGAAGCGAACGTTTCCCGCGCCATACGGGCGCAGTGAGCGAAGCG
>WRGX01000062.1 GCA_009786975.1 Defluviitaleaceae bacterium | reverse complement strand
AAACCTTGCGTGCCTCCAGCACGCGGCGGTTTTCGCTCCTTGCATTTCGGCAAAAATCCTGCGGACTGTGTAAAGTTTATTGGTGGGCAATTCCTAAACTGCAATTATTACCGATAAACGAGGAGGATTTACATGATTAGCCTAAGCAATGTTCAAAAAAGTTTCGGCGATGTACAAGTGCTTTCGGGTGTAAATTTTCATGTGAAGGAACGGGAAATTTTTGGGCTGTTGGGTCCGTCGGGTTCGGGCAAAACGACGATTATCAATATTTTGACACGACAATTCGACGCAGACGAAGGCGAGGCAAGCGTTGCGGTTTCGCCGTTTGAAACAGGGCTTATGCTCGACGAAGACGGGCTTTATCCGAGGCTCAGCTGTTTGGAAAATTTGGACGTTTTCCGCCGCATATATAATATCCCTGCGGAGAAATCTATGGAAGCACTCGAAAATGTTGGGCTTGCGGACGCCGCAAAAAAAGCCGTGACCGCGCTGTCCAACGGAATGCGTCAGAGGCTGGCGTTGGCGCGGGCGATTTTGCACTCGCCCAAGGTGCTTTTTCTCGACGAACCCACAAGCGCGCTCGACCCGCGCACAACCGACGGCATCCACGAGCTGATTTGCCAAATTCGCGACAGGGGGGCAACAATTTTTCTCACGACGCACAATATGGATGAGGCGGTAAAATTGTGCGACAGGGTTGTCCTCTTGCACAAGGGTCAAATCGTCGAGCAGGGCGAGCCGCTTGAAATCTGCCGTCGGCACGAATCCATGAAAAACGTTGCGGATTTGGGCAATGTGTTTATCAAAATGACGGGGGCTGATTTATATGACCAATAGCGCAGCGGCGATTTTCATAAAGCAATTCAGCGACGTAACAAAAAACCCCGACGCTTTGAGCCAATTTATCATCTATCCCGCGATGGCATTTATTATGACGCATCTGATTGAAATAAATGTGCCGGGGATGCCGGAGTCGCAGTTTGTTACGATGTTTGCAAAAATGTTCGGGGGAATGGCGTTTATCGGGGCAACAGCGGGCGTTATCGCCGAAGATATCGAGCGAAATTCCCTGCGATTTCTGCTTATGGCGGGGGTGAAATCCCACGAATATTTAATCGGAATCGGCGGCGTGTTTTTGACTTTTGGGATTATCGGCAGCGCGGCTTTTGCGATAATGATGCCGAACGCCGATTTTACGCAGATGATTTTCATGTGGACGTCGCTTGTGATGGGGGTTGCCGCCTCGATTTTAATCGGCGCGATTATCGGGATGTCGGCGACGGGGCAAGCCGGGGCGGTCGGCCTTGGCTCGATGCTTGGGCTTATAATCAGCTTCGGCCCGTTTTTGGCAACCATGAGCCAAAACGACACAATGATGCGTATTTTTAGAATTTTTTACACCATGAATTTCGTCGATATCGACACGGATACCGTCACCGCCGTTGAAAATTTCGGCATAATCGGAGCGAATATATTGGTGTTTTCCCTGCTGTTTACCATCGTTTACGGCAAGCACAATACAAATAAAGGAGGGGCTGTTGTGAGTAAAAAAGCTGTGGCAACAATAATGTCAGTCGCAATCATCGGGGGCGCGGGAATCGCGGCGTTTTTTTGGCACAACGCGGGCTTTATCGCTACGGATAACGCCACCGTTGCGACGCGGACAATTCCCGTTGTGGCAAGCAATGGCGGCGTTTTGGAGCGGTTTTCATTGCGGGAAGGGCAGAGCGTTGACGCGAACGAGATTTTAGGCTGGGTCGAAGGCGGCGAGGCAATGCGTTCCCCCGTGGACGGCTTGGTTATGCAGACGAGCGCGATTCAGGGGCAACGGGTTTCGACGGCGGAAACCATCGCGGTTATTTCAGACACCGCAAACGTGCATATACAGGCGAATATCGAGGAGACAGATATTTTAAACGTGCATATCGGTCAACGCGTTTACGTACGAATCGACACCTTTGGGCGTCGGCGTTTTGAAGGATACGTTGCAAATATCGGCACCGCCGCGCTTCCCGATATGAGCTTGACAAATTCACGAGCGACGCTGCTTGTTCCCGTTGAGGTGAATTTGTCGGACGATGTTGATTTAAGCCGTTTAATCGGCGTAAACGCAGACGTCCGGATTCCGCTACGGTAGCGCGCCAAGCGCGCGGTGGGAACCGCGGGCATGTGTTGGCGGCGACGCGTTCTCTCGAAGCCGGGAGCGGTTTCATGAAGCGTAAAAAAAGCGCGCCAAGCGCGCGGTGGGAACCGGGGGCATGTGTTGGCGGCGACGCGTTCTCTCGAAGCCGGAAGCGGTTTCATGAAGCGTAAAAAAAGCGCGCCAAGCGCGCGGTGGGAACCGGTCGGTAAAAATGAGTCGGCGAGTGACACTCGCCGACTCATTCGAAAAATTAAATTTGGAGGGATAAGTGTGAAATTTTTTGGTCTGTTTGTTTTTATTTGCGCGGCAGGGTTGTTTGTCGGGTGTTCATCCGATGTTGAGCCTCGTCCGGCGGCGGCTTTTGTTGAGGGCGCGGGCGGCGGCGCGACGCAGGGTTTGACTGCGCGCGGGGTTGTCGAAAGTGTTGAAAGTCGCAATGTTTACAGCACGCTTGGTTTTTTGGTTGAGCGGGTGTATGTCGAAGTTGGCGATGAGGTTGCGGAGGGGCAGTTGCTTGCGGTTTTGGATACCGTTGACCTTGAACTTAAAATTCGCCAAGCGCGGGTCGAGCTGGATATGTTGCGCGGAATGGTTGAAATTATTCCGCCGCAACGCCGTGCCGAGCTGGAAACCATGCGCCGAATGGCGGCACTTTCGCCGCAACAACAACAGGCAGAGCTTCGCGCCGTTCGCGAAACAGGCGAAAACGCGGTTGCCCTAAGCCGCCGCATGTTCGAGGAGGCGTACGCGAATTTGGCGAACAACGCAAACATGCATATTATCGGCGCGGAAACGGCTTTAACCGCCGCCGAGCTTAACCTGACAACGGCTCGAAGAAGCTACGAAATCGCGCGCGCCGACTATGAATCCGGCGGAAATCCGATGGTAACGGCGGCGCGAATTCATCTTGAAACAACACAAACCGACCACGAAAGATTCGCGCTTTTGTACGAAGCAGGCGGCTTGTCTCGAAACGATTTGCGCCAAATCGAAACCGCGCTTGTGTACGCGCAAAACGCTTATGACGATGCCGTCGAAGCGGAACTCCGCGTTTTGGAGCAGCTGGAAATCGCGCTTGGTGCCGCCGTTTCCACGCACTCCGACGCGGCGACAATGCTTGAAACGACGCGCCTCGCGGCGGAGCAGGAGCTTGAGATGCATCGCAGTAATTTGGCGACGGCGGAAGTAGCCGCGAATCTCGAGCCGCTGGAAATCGCGGTTAATATGGCGGCACTTGAAACGACGTCCGGCCTCGAGGCAATGGAACATGCCGTAAACCTTGAAATTACACAGCTTACGGCGCAATTCGAAGCGGCGGAAATCGCGCTGCAATTAATGGAACGCCAGCTCGCCGACGCGCAAATCACCGCGCCGATAAGCGGCGTGGTAACGGCGGTAATCGCAAGCGAGGGCGCGATTGGCGCGGGCTTGATGTTCATCGTCGAGGACGTCGAAAATTTGCGAATAATGACGCGTTTTCGCGAGTACGATATCGCCCGTCTCGAAGTCGGCATGGAGGCCGTAATCATCGCGGACGCAACCGGCGCGGCCGCCCATGTCGGCGAAATCAGACGAATCAGCCCCGCCGCCGTCCACGGCTCCCCCATCGTTGAATTCGAGGTCGAAGTGGCGATTCCCGCAGGGGAAACGGGCCTTCGAATCGGAATGAATACGAGAATTGAAATCGAGAGGTGATATTAATGAAAAAAATTATCGCACTTGGCGCGTTAGCCATTATGATTTTCGCTTTCGCGACGCCTGTTACCGCGCAAGAAACCCCAAGCGACACCATCGAATTTGAAATACGAATCGCAACCCTTGAGGCAATGCTCGAATCCTTAATGGCGCAACTAACCGCCATTCCCGCGCCCGCCGCAGGTCACGCCGCGGTATCGGTACAGCGACAAGAAACGGAGCAACTCGAACGCCTGATGTTCCGTTTCCAATACTACGGCGTATGCTTCGCCATTGCACAAAACGAATTTTTGGCGCACCACCAAGCCCTGACGGAGCGACAGCTCGCGCTCGAAAAAATCCGCCTCGAGCTCGGCTTCACAACGCAAAACAATCTGGACGATTTAACCGCTGTTTTTAACAACTTAGAGAGCCAAATCGAGCTAAACCACGAAACAATCGAAACCCAACGCGAGCATGTAAACACAAGGCGCGGGCGGCAGGGCTACGAATTCATCCGCGATTTCGCAATCCCGACTCCCGGGTCGGCATCAGTAAATTCCGCCGACGAACTCCGCCGACATTTAACACAATCCAACGCAACACTAACCGTCCTGAACAGCGCGCTAAACCAAGCCCGAGGCCACATAAATTGGGACGAAACCGACCTAATGGAGGAACAACGCGACCTACTGCTGCGCCAACTCGAACTCGCCGCAATAACCGCATGGAACAACTACCAAAGCGCGAGAACGCAACACGATTTGGCAGTCTCCGAAGCCCCCCTCCTCGAAACGCGCTTAAATTTGATTGACGATATGTACGAACTCGGCGAGATTAGCACCATCGATAAAATGGCGTCGCGCTTCGCAATCTACGCAGAACAACACGCCGCAGACGCCGCCGCAATCACCTTATCCATGGCAATCGCTGAAATCGAATTTATGCGGCGGGGGATTTTGGGTTTTGCGTAACACAGGATTTTGTGTCGAAAAAAACGAACGAAATCACATTTGAGGAATCTTGGAAACAAAAGCCCGAGGGCAAACGAACAAGTTTTTTCACCGAAAAGTGGTTGAGCGAAATTCTTGAAGAAAATTTCTGAATTTTTCGCGAAAAAAACACGCGCAAACAGGGACCGGGAAGCCCCGTTTGGCGTGTTTTTTCTTTTTTATCTGCTGCTTTATTTGTTGCTTTGCGATTTTTTGCA
>WRGX01000061.1 GCA_009786975.1 Defluviitaleaceae bacterium | reverse complement strand
ATATGAAAAAAAAGAGTCGGCGAGTGTCACTCGCCGACTCTTTTTTTTATTGGCTACACGCCCTAGGTAACCGCTTCCGGCTTCGAGAGAACGCGCCGCCGCCGACACATGCCCCCGGTGTCCAATGCGCGCTTGGCGCGCCGGGAATATGCTCAATCGGCGGAGTTCTCCACTGCTTTCTGCCAACGCATCACGCACCAATTTGTTTCTCCGCATTCGGGGCAAGTCATCCAGCGTACTTTATGGTCGCCTGTGGTGAAAAACGCGCGCAGCAGCGGCAGTTTAAACGCTTCATCGCAATTTGGGCAGATAAACTCTGTGCCTTTGAGTATATACAAGGCCACAGATATGCCCAACACAAAACCGCCCGCAAATATGACGATAGCCCACCAAACTTGCATGACCACCAGCCATATTAACCCGGCCAACGCCAACGGGATTGCGAACGCTGCCGCAATGTAAAATCGATACAGCCTTTTCCTGCCTTGTGTTTGATTTTTATTCTTCATAATGCGTTCTACATCAAGAATTGTATTTGCCGGAACCGTGGCCTTGCCGACGAAATTCTCTTTGATGGCGGCTATCATTTCAATCTGTTTTTTCCGCTCGTCAATCTCGCTGTTCAGCGTTTTCAGTTGCTCATCAAGCAATATGGTGAGGATTTTTTCAGACAACTCGCTCTCCATGATACTTTTGATTGAATCAAGCGACAAACCGATTGATTTGAGTGTGCAAATGAGCCGCAGCTTGGTCAAGTCATCATCGCTGTAAATCCGCCTGCCGCCTTCGCTTTCGGAAGACGGATGTAAAACGCCCTTATGGTCGTAATACTGAACCGTCCGTACGGAAACATTACATAATTTTGCCATTTCTCCGGTCGTGTAATTTGACATAGAACTCACCTCCTTGCTCCAATAATAGGGCATTACCTTGCGTCACAAGCAATAGATGACGTAAGGGGATTTTTGAAAAATTTCATATTTCAGCCCAAAAAGTCTCCAAAAGTACCCCAAAAGTATACCATGTCAACTTATTTTGAGGCATCATGGGGCATGTGTTAAAATGTTTTCAAATACTCCCAATGGAGATGTTGCACATGGATTTATTTGAAGAAAATCGCCAATACGCAAAAAAATCCGCGCCGCTTGCCGCGCGAATGCGAGCGGTATCGCTGGACGAATGGGTGGGGCAGGAGCATATTATCGGCAAAAACACACTGCTTACCCGCGCGATTAAGGCGGACAAACTGTCGTCCCTCCTGCTGTACGGCCCCCCCGGAACGGGCAAAACAACGCTTGCGTCCGTAATTTCCGCGACAACGCAGGCTGTTTTTATGCAAATAAACGCCACAACGGCGGGCGTTAAGGATATCCAAAAGGCTGTCGAGGAAGCGAAATCGGCGGTCGTTTTGTATGGCAAGCGCACAATTTTATTCGTGGACGAGATACATCGTTTCAATAAATTGCAACAAGACGCGCTTTTGCCCTACGTCGAAAACGGCACGATAATTTTAATCGGCGCGACGACGGAAAACCCGTATTTTGAGGTGAACAAAGCACTGGTTTCGCGCTCGATGATTTTCGAGTTAAATCCGCTTTCGCAGGAAAATATTTTGTCGCTCCTTCGCCGCGCAATAAAAGACCCTCGCGGTTTGGGCGATTTTCAAATCGAAGCGCATGACGACGCCCTGAATTTCCTTGCAGACAAGGCAAACGGCGACGCGCGAACCGCGCTGAACGCGCTTGAGCTCGCCGCATTAACGACGGAGTCGGACGCCGTCGGCCGCGTTGAAATTACGCTCGAAGTCGCGGCGGTATGCATACAAAAACGTCCCCTTATGTACGAAAAAAACGGCGACAATCATTACGACACGATTTCCGCCTTTATAAAATCCATGCGAGGCAGCGACCCCGACGCGGCGGTGTACTACCTCGCGCGAATGATTTACGCCGGCGAAGACCCGCGGTTTATCGCGCGCCGCATAGTGATTTGCGCCTCCGAAGACGTCGGCAACGCCGACCCGCACGCGCTGCAAGTTGCCGCAGCGGCAGCGTCAGCCGTACATTTCGTAGGGATGCCCGAAAGCCAAATAATCCTCTCGCAAGCCGCCATTTATATCGCGTGCGCCCCAAAAAGCAACGCCGCCTGCGAGGCAATTTTCGCCGCGCTGGGCGATGTTGAAAAAGTACAAGTAAAATCTCTGCCCCTGCACCTGAAAGACCCAAACAAACCGCACGCTATAGGTAGCCGGGAACACGGCAAAGGCTACAAATATTCACACGATTTCCCCGGAAATTACATCCCCCAAGACTATCTGCCCGAAGAACTCCGGGACCGCGTGTATTACAAACCAACAGAAAACGGCGTGGAGAGAAAAATAAAAGAATCCCTGCGGGGACTGCGTTCCCACAGGGATTACACGTAATTTGAACTCGGGCTCCGAATTAACCGAATTTAAACCAGCAAAAGGCACTTAACCAACGTAAGGCGAGCTTTCTTATCTTCGCTAAAAGAGGCTTGAACGCTGAGGCTTTGGATGAGACGCATAACGTCTTCTTCGGGAATTTTGTCCAGCTTGGCTTTTAAATCTTTGCTTAAAAAATCGGAAAGCTCGCGTGTGATATTGAACATATCGCCATCGTCGGAGGTGGGAAAGGAAGCGGCTTTGCGACCGGATTTTGCGCCGGCTCTTGAACCGGGTTTCGGCCCCGGCTTTTTACGTTCGGTAACGGCGGCTTCGGTAGCGGCTTCAGTAACGGCGGCTTTCGGAGGTTTGGACGCTTTGCGCCGTCCTACGGCAGTTTTGTCAATGTCATAACCCAAACCGTTTAAGTATTTGCGCACGACATCGCCGTCAAACGTACTTTTCACATCAACTTCGCCTGTAAACCAACGCGGGTCAATATTTAGGACCTGTGCCATCGCAACAAGCACTCTTGCCGACACGCCGCCCGTTTTGTAAGCGCGTTCAATGGAAACTTTCTTGATGTCGC
The DNA here is from genome assembly GCA_009786975.1 of Defluviitaleaceae bacterium. GTDB lineage: Bacteria > Bacillota > Clostridia > Lachnospirales > WQUN01 > WQVC01. The sequence continues at coordinate 1,988 of WRGX01000061.1, read as the reverse complement.
CAAGTTTTAAAATTTCTTCGCGAACTTCCCGCTCCAGAGGAGCCCATACTTCGCGTACGCGCGCCTTTGTTTTCTCGGCGTTTTTGCTGACATTTACCTTTTTTAAACTCTGAATTACCTCCAGTTTGAACATGACAAAACTCCTTTTTGATTAGTATTTGTGTCAATTGAACACTATTAAAAGTGGTTTGTCAACTTTTTTTGTCACACTTCGCAAATTTCTCGAAAACTGTCTTTAAGCGCGGTGTAAAGGCTTGTGTAGATTGGATAGCGTTTGTCATAGCTTGCGGCGGCGGTTTCATTTGGTACAAAAGTTTCGGTTATTTCAATAAGTGCGGAACAGGCTTCTTCAACATTTTTATAAACGCCCGCGCCTACCATTGCGAGTATCGCCGCGCCAAAGGCAGGACCTTCTTCCGACTGCATTTTTTCAACTTTCAGTCGCAAAATATCCGCAATCATTTGACACCACAACGGACTTTTCGCGCCGCCACCGATGATTCTCGCAGTTGTAACATTCGCGCCCAAATCTCGCACGCGCGTTAAAATGTCGCGAAGTGAAAACGATACGCCCTCGAGGACGGCCTGCGTCATATCGGCGCGCGTCGTTGTCGCGTTCATTCCGACAAACGCGCCGCGCGCGGTCGAGTCATTGTGCGGAGTGCGCTCGCCCGACAGGTATGGAAGGAAAAATACCGGATTTGTGCCGATTTTATCGATTTTTTTCTGCTCGACTCCGTAGTCCGTTGTTTGCAAAATTTCTTCACACCACCATTTGTTTGAACCCGCCGCCGCGAGCGTCACACCCATGAAATGATAACGACCCGTGGAGTGGCAAAAAGCGTGGATTGCGGCGGGTGATGTATCAACTGCAAAATTGTCGGCGGCTACAAAAAGTACCCCCGATGTGCCGAGCGAAACCGAACACATTCCCTCGCTTACTATGCCGGACCCAACCGCTCCGACGGCTTGGTCGCCGCCTCCCGCGACGATTTTTGTTGCCGTCGAAAGCCCGGTTTCGCTTGCAGCCGCCGCCGTAACAGTGCCGACTGCTTCATATGAATGATACAATTTCGGCAATTGTTCGCGCGTAACCCCAACGATGTTTAGCATTTTGTCCGACCAATCCTGCTTCTTAACGTCCAAAAGCAACATGCCCGACGCATCGGAATAGTCCGTACAAAAAACACCCGACAGTTTGTATGCGATATAATCTTTAGGCAACATGATTTTTTTCACTTTTGCGAAAATTTCCGGCTCATTGTCCTTTACCCACAAAATTTTCGGCGCGGTAAAGCCGGTTAGTGCTATATTTGCGGAGTTTGCAAGCAAAACGTCGCGGCCGATTTCATTGTTCAAATAGTCACACTGCGCCTGTGTGCGCTGGTCGTTCCATAAAATTGCACGACGCAACACATTGTCGTTTTCGTCCAATAAAACAAGGCCGTGCATCTGTCCGCTGAAACTTACCGCAGCGACCTCGCCCAAGCCTTTTGTTATTTCCAACAGTCCGTCGGCGGTTTTTTCCCACCAATCCTCCGGGGCCTGTTCGCTGAACCCGTTATCGTACATATAAAGCGGATAATCGCGCGAAACCGTGCGAAGCACCGCGCCTTTTTCATCAACCGCCACAAGTTTTACCGCACTCGTTCCGATGTCGATTCCAATCGTTATCATGTCATTTTCCCCTTCCAAGGCATGTTTTTTGCAATTATAGCCATTGGGCATTTTTTATGTCAAGCGGCGCGCCAAGCGCGCAGTGGGCACCGGGGGCATGTGTTGGCGAACTTTTCTAATATGGTTCACCGTCGCGAACACGCCGAGCGTCCTTATAAATGCGCGACAACTTGTGGATGAAACCGTAACCGGAATAATCGGCGGCGATTTTCGCAAGAAGGTTGTTTTTGGCGAACGAAGCGTTGTCATATGGACGTGGGGGAATAGCCGCAGTTATTCGTTGTACAGGTGCATCTCGCAATACAATAAAG
>WRGX01000060.1 GCA_009786975.1 Defluviitaleaceae bacterium | reverse complement strand
GAGGCCGGGTAAAAATACGACGGGAAAAAATGCGAAAAAAATGGGAAACTCAAAGATACTTTTTCTTGATTATTGCGCGATTTCGCTATATACTCCCTCAAAAGGTATTTTCAGGAGTGGATATGTATTTTATTGCAGATAAAAGATTCGATAGATTTACTTAAAAATAATGCCGAGGCAATGAAGCGATTATTTACAGTCGCCGGTATCATGGTGGCTGTTGTTTTGCTGTTTACTGTTGGGGCGACCGGCGCGGTTACGCTGTTTAACAGCTTCGGCAACGGCGGTGGCGGGGATTTTGAACCGGTCCCGATAGTCGAGGATTTTAACTACGAAAATGACGAAGAAATTGAAGAACCGCCTGAAGAACCTGACGACGGCAGCCTGTTTCGCCCGCCTGCACGGACTAATTTCCTGCTTGTCGGGCTTGATTTGAATTTGCTTGCCGACGCCGTTATGGTCGGGACTTTTTACCGCGATACCGGAAATATTCATATCATGAGCATACCGCGCGACCAAGTCGTTCGGATTCCGCAACATCGCCTTGATTACATGCGCGCACAAGGCTTGCGCCCGCCGCATACGCTTAAACTTTGCGAACTCCGTGCATATGGCGGCAGAATCGAGGGCGTTTATATTTTTAAGGCACAAATTGAAGAGATGCTTGGCGTTCAGTTTGATTATTACCTTGAGGTCGAGCTTGCGGCGTTTCGCCGCGTGGTTGACGCAATCGGCGGGGTTGAAATGTACATCCCGCGCCGCCTTGTTTACCTGGACCCTACCGCAAGCCCGCCCACAAATATCAACGTTCCCGCCGGGATGGTTTTGCTTGACGGGCAAATGGCCGAGGGGGTTGTGCGCTATCGACGCTGGCCGATGGGCGATTTGACGCGGAACGAAATGCAAATGGAATTCATGTCGCAACTTGTACGGCAAGCCGCCACGCGCGACGCGCTTATGAACGACCCGTTGGAGCTGATTCGCATTGTGCTTGAAGAAGCGAACACAAACGCTAATATTTCGGTTATACGTTATTTGCCGTACGTGCAAAATGTTGGCATGGACAGCGTGACGAGCTTTGAATTGCCGGGAAGAATCGGCGTTACAATCGGCACGCGTCCCGAATTCTTTGTCGCATGTGAAGATGTTTTGCCGCAGTTGGTGCGGGATGTTTTTTTTGCAGAATTTAATGAGCCCGACGAATCCGACGAAGGCGAAAGGGATAACGAATCCGACGACGAATCCGACGAATGATTCCCGCGATTCCCGTCCTTGATAAAACCTCCGCAACGCCGCTTTACAAGCAGCTTGGCGACGCACTGATTAAAAAAATAAGTGTCGGAGAAATTTTGCCGCACGAAAAATTGCCGCCGATTCGCGTATTGGCGGCTTCTTTGTGTGTAAATAACGCGACGGTTGTTTCTGCGTACAAATACTTGGAGAAAAACGGCGCGATTTATTCCGTTTTGGGGAGCGGAACCTTCGCCGCGAAAATTGAGTCGGCGAGTGACACTCGCCGACTCGATTTTGCAGAAAGCAAAATTAGTGCGGATTGTATAAACTTTTTGTCACTCGCGCCCGACCCGAAACTCTTTCCCGAAGACGATTTTCGCCGCTGTTTTGACGAAATTCTCGCCCGTGAAGGCGCGAACGCATTTTCTTTTCCGGGGGTGCAGGGCTACGCTCCTCTTCGCGATATTGTTTGCGAATTGTTTTATCAAAACATTTCTTGTGATTTTTCGCCGAAAAATATTCAAATAACCCAAAGCGCGAACGAAGGGCTTGAAATGCTTGCGGACGCGCTTATTTCGCCGGGTGACACGGTTATTATCGAAACGCCGTCCCGACCGGAAGCCGCGTCGATTTTCGCCTCGCGCGGCGCGAAAATTTTGGAAGTCGCACTAAATGAAAGCGGACTCGATTTGGAAAAATTTACGTTTTTCGTAAAAAAATTCAAGCCGAAAATATTTTTTTTATCCCCGAATTATCAAATTCCGACAACTTTGTGCTATACTCAAGGGGAGAAAATGCGCGTACTCGACCTTGCGTATAATTCTAATGCGTATATAATAGAAGATGATTTGCAGGGTGATTTTTTTTACGGCGAAAAACCGACGTCCCTGTTAAGCATGGACGAGCGAGGTCGCGTAATCGGTCTGAAAAGTTTTGACCGCGTTTTAACGCCCGGGATTATGGGTTTTTTGGCTTGCCCTGATGAAATTATAAATCGCATACGTGGGCTTGGCGGGGCATCGGGATACATACAACGAGGTCTCGGCTTTTACTTGAAAAACTGCGATTTTAATGCGCATCTCGAGCATTTGCGCAAGGTTTACGGCAGAAAATATCACAAGACGGTTTCGGCGGCACGGCAGTTTTTAGGGCCGATGTTGGAACCGGATTCGTTCAAAGAACCCGGCGGCGGTCTTGGATTATGGCTGCGCGCGCGGGGCGACGCAAGCGGTTTTGCCGACGAGCTTCTTGCACGGAAAGTCCTTATCGCGCCGGATGAATTGTTTTCGGGGTTTTCTCGAAATCAGCCATATTTTCGTATAAATTTTGCAAACGTAACGGAGGACGAAATTTCTCGCGGCATTGGGATTATCGCGTCCGTTTTGAAAGAGAGGTGAAGAAATGGATGGCGCAAGATTAATTATCGCGGCGAAACAGCGCGACCTGGTTTCGACGATACAATCAGGCGTTGAACGAAACGTATATGTCGAATCCGTCGTAACCGTTTCTCGCCCCACCGACGCGGAAAATAAATTGACCCGCAAAGGCACAAATATTTTAATTTGGGACATCGACGAATTTCCGCCAAATTCAAGCTGGTCGATGCTTTTGCAAAAACGCTTCACGCTTTATATAATTTACACCTCGCTTTCCGGCGGAAAATACGCGCTTATTCCCAATTCGGGCAACGACGTTTTCCTGCAAAAACCCGCTGTTTTTACGAAACTGACGACGGGCCGCTTCACTGCGTTCGTTGCGGACCATATCGAAACGATGGTAAAACGCAAAAATCCGCCGAACATGCGTGAACTGAACAAAATGGTCAACCAGAGGCAAAAAATTATCGCAATCGCCTCGTCGACAGGCGGCACAAACGCCCTCGAATACCTGTTAAAATACCTGCCCGAGGACATCCCGCCCATAGTTGTCGTGCAACACATGCCCAGCGGATTTACGAAACTTTTTGCCGATCGATTGGACGCTATGTATCCGCACGATGTGCGCGAAGCGCAGTCCGGCGATTTTTTGATGCGTGGGCGGATGCTTATCGCGCCCGCAGACCGGCATATGCGACTGGTTATGCAGCAGGAAAAATTGGCGATTGAGTGCTTTGTGGGCAATCGAATTCACGGCGTTATGCCCGCGGCGGACATTTTGTTCGAGTCCGTGGCGAATATAATGGGCAAAAACGCGATTGGCGTTGTTTTAACGGGAATGGGAAGCGACGGCGCGAAGGGGCTTAAACAAATGAAGGCGGCGGGAAGCATAAACATTTCGCAGGACGAAGCAAGTTGCGTTGTGTACGGGATGCCCAAGGCCGCGAAGGATATCGGCGCGATTGACAACGAATTGCCTCTTACGCAAATCCCCGATGCGTTGATTCGCCTCGTCGGGAAGGGCTGATATGGTGCATGAGGCGCAAGGGCTTGACGCGTATTTTTTGCCGCCGAAAATCGCTTTGCCCTCTTTGGAAATTTCCGGCGGACTGCGCGTTGCCGGGGCGGCGGACATGCCCCTTGTTCGCGAGTGGATTGAGGATTTTTATAAGGAAACTTTACATACAAAACCGCCCGATACTTTTTCTCGTGAAGATGAATTAACCGCGCGCCAAACGGATACGGATGCGCGGATACCAGAGCATCCGCTTTTGTTTGTGTGGGGCGACGGAGCGTCGGTTGCGATGGGGATGCTTGCGCCGTCGGAAAAATCGTCGCGCATAAATTTAATTTACGTCGCGCCGGAATTTCGAGGCAGGGGATATGGGCGCGCCGTTGTTGCCGCGCTTTCGCAAAAAGCGCGCGAATCGGGGCGCGTGCCGATTCTTTATGCCTCGCGCGGCAACACGGCGGCGATTCGCCTTTACAAATCGTTAGGTTTTACGCGGTTGAAAAATGGGGGCAAAAATGAAGATAATCCGGCTTGACCGCCATTTAATCAATAAAATCGCGGCGGGAGAGGTCGTTGAACGCCCGCTTTCCGTTGTTAAGGAGCTTACGGAAAACGCAATCGACGCGGGCGCGAGCCAAATCACCGTAGAGATTCGCGACGGCGGGCTTAGTACAATTCGCGTAACCGACAACGGGTCGGGTATTTCGCCCGAAAACCTGTCCCTTGCTTTCGTGCGCCACGCGACAAGCAAAATCGCCGATTTTGATGACCTGATGCGTGTGGAAACGCTGGGTTTTCGCGGCGAGGCACTGTCGAGCATCGCGGCGGTTTCGCAGGTCGAGATGCTGACAAAAGTGCGCGACCAAGTGATGGGAACGCGTGTAGAAATCCACGGGGGGCAGCTAATTTCAAGCAAGGAAGCAGGCTGTGCCGACGGCACGACCGTTATTGTTTCGAATTTATTTTACAATACGCCCGCGAGGCGGAAATTTTTGAAAAAACCCGGCGCAGAGGCGGGACATGTCGCACATTGCCTTGAGCGACTCGCGCTTGGAAATCCCGCGCTTACTTTGCGGTACATAAATAATGGGCACATCGTGTTTCAAACGTCGGGAAACGGCGATTTGAAAGCGGCGATTCTAAATGTATACGGACGGGAATTTGCGGTGAAAACCGTTGTGGTTGACGCCGAGGCCGATAAGGCAGGGGACGTTTCTTTGCTTCGCGAACCCCGTCGAGACAAAGAAACGCCCCCTGTTTTGTCGGACT
>WRGX01000059.1 GCA_009786975.1 Defluviitaleaceae bacterium | reverse complement strand
GCACAGAAGCATATTTTCTATAGATGCAGAACAATCTTCATGCAGAAAGTCATGATACGGCTGCTTTTCCTTATCCCCACACACCACAATCGCTATACTGGCTTCATTAATCATTTCAGCCTCTTGTTTTGCTTCCGATAATTTTTGCAGCAGATTCCTGTCATCTACTACAATAAAATGCACAGGTCTTTTATTTCCTGCCGATGGAGCATGAAATCCGGCTTTTAATATAGTTTTTATATTATCTTCACTTATGCTGCGTCCGGGTGAAAATTTTCGTATGCTTCTGCGGGTAAAAATTGCTGTATTTACATCCATCATACGGCACCTTCTTTCGTTCAACAAATCAAATGCTTCCTCAAAAACTCCACATCAATTTCGGGATAAAGCACGAATTTGCCCAAAAGCGCGTGAATTCGCTCTCTGGCCGCGGCCTTCACACCCTCATCCAAAATAAACTTCGCCTTAGATTTGTTGCCCTTCTTATCAAGCGCAGGCTTAATCCCCTGCAAAGTCGCAGCAATAATATCCGCGATTTCACGCATCTCCTCCTCGCCCATGCCAAGCGAAGTTGTCGCAGGTGTACCAAAACGCAAGCCCGACGTATACCACGGCCCGTAAATGTCGCCGGGCAACGTATTGCGATTAAGCGTCAACCCGCATTCCCGCAACGCGGACTCACCTTGCCGCCCCGTCAAGCCCAGCTTCGCCACGTTCACGAGAACAATATGATTATCCGTGCCGCCGGTTTGAACCGCCACGCCTTTTTCAACAAGCGCACCCGCCAAAATTTTCGCGTTTTCCATAACCTTTTTTGCATACGCCTTGTATTCGGCAGTATTCGCCTCGCCGAACGCAATCGCCTTCGCCGCAATCATATGCGGCAACGGACCGCCCAAAACATGCGGGCATCCCTTGTCCACATATTCGGCGTACTCCTGCTTGCAAAGCACCATTCCGCCGCGCGGTCCGCGCAAAGTTTTGTGAGTAGTAGTCGTAACCAAATCGGCGTGCGGCACGGGATTAAAATCACCCGAAATCGCGCCGCCCGCAACAAGCCCCGCAAAATGCGCCATATCAACGACCATAACCGCGCCAACTTCGTCCGCATATTTTTTCAAAAGCGCGTAATCAATATTACGCGTATAAGCACTAAATCCAAGCAGGAAAATCAGCGGCTTAATCTCATGCAACTGCTTACGTAAGCCTTCATAATTCAAAAGCCCCGTCGCTTCATCCACATTATAATCGTACACCTCGAAAAGTTGTGCGGAAACATTATGTCGATACCCATGCGTCAAATGCCCGCCGGAATAAAGCCCCATGCCCAAAAGCCGCTGATTACCCATAGCCGCACGGATTTTATCCCACTCCTCTTTAGAAATCGCCAAAATATTTTTCTGACCCAGCTCATCCATCATAGGTGTCTGAATTTTCTTGCGTAAAACCGCCAGAAACGCCACAAGATTCGCATCCGCCCCCGAATGCGGCTGTACATAAGCGTGTTCCGCCCCAAACAGCTTTTTCGCCTCGTCGCAAGCCATCCGCTCAATCGCATCAACGTTGTCGCATCCTGCGTAAAACCGATTCTCGACAAACCCTTCGGCATACTTGTCCGTCAAAAAATTCCCCATGGCACTTTGTGTAGAAAGCGACGAATAATTCTCGCTCGCGATTAATTTCAGATAGCTCCGCTGGTCAATAAGCTCCTGCAAAATAAGCCGCGCAATTTGCGGATTCTTCCTCGCCACCATTTCAAGATTCGCGGTAAACGCCACCATTTCGGTGCTTGGGTTCGGCGTCGCCGCCAAATATTCTTTTAACATATTCAACCTCCGTAATATATTTTAACCCGCCCATGTTTGCGAGTTGCTTCCATATCAATAATTCTCTGATTCGTCGAGCCGCGAAATTTCAAGTCGAGGTCACGTTCTTCGTGAATATAGGGTCCGTCGATAAGATAATCCGTAAGCCCCAAAAGCGCGTGAATTTCGGGGTCATCGCGGGCAACGAGTTCTTCATAGGTAAAGCCCGTAAACGTCGTGACATCCCAGCCGATACGCTTTGCCTCAAGCGCGATTTGCGCACAATCGCCGGCCTGCATAAACGGCTCGCCGCCGGAAATCGTAACCCCGCGCACCATTTTCCGCGCCTTACCCGGCTTTTTCATCTTGCGCATAACCTCGCGCACGGTATGCTCACGCCCGCCTGTCCGCGAATGGCTGTCGGGATTATGACATTCCGGACAACCCAAATCACAGCCCTGCACAAAAATTACGACACGTATGCCGGGGCCGTCAACCAAAGATTCATATGTTATGCCTGAAATCCGCAATTATTTCTCTCCTTAATATTGCAATCCCTTAATACTATTTAAGTTCCTATGTCTACTCAACATGCGTAAGTCGACACTTTTCTTCGGCTTTTTTGCTGTCGTTGAAGCGGTCGAGGGTGGAGAGGTAGCCGGTAATTCTGCGGACGCGGGAGATGTCGTCGCTGCCGCAGGCGGTGCAGGTTTCGGAGGTGTGCAGTCCTTGTTTGCCACAGTCGCGGCAGATGTCCAAGGGGAAGTTTACCGCGCCGTAGCCCATGTCTGCCTCGGCCATTGCGCGGATGATTTTTTCGTATGCCTCGATGTTGTGGCCGGGGGCGGAGGCGAGTTCTACATAGGAGATGTGTCCGGCGTTGCAGTAGATGTGATACGGTCCCTCGGTTTCTATCTTTTCCGTCGCGGTAATTTTGCATTCAACGGGGACGTGGAAGGAGTTTGTGTACCATTTTTTGTCGGTTACGCCTTTTCTAATGCCGTATCTTTCGGCGTCGATGGCGACAAGTTTGCCCGCGACTTGCTCGGCGGGTGTAGCGAGCAGCGTTACGTTTACGCCGTGTTTCTTTGTGGCTTCGTCGCAGATTCGGCGCATGTAGCTTACGATTGAGATGCCCTGCGCTTGTGCGCCTTGGTTTTCGCCGTGGTGGCTTCCCGTTAGTGCGACAAGGCACTCGGCGAGCCCGATAAATCCGACGGATAATGTGCCGTTTTTTACAGCAGGTTCAATTTTGTCGGTCGGTTTTAAATTTTCGCTGTCGAGGTAGAGGTGTTGCCCCATCAGGAAGGGGAAGTCGTTGGCGCGCAGGTTTTTTTGGAACTCATAGCGCGTTAGAAGCTGATTTATTGCCTTTCCCATGGTTTCGTCGAGTAGGCGATAAAACAGCCCGATGTCCTTGTCGGCGCGGATACCGAGGCGCGGCAGGTTTATCGTGGTGAAGCTCAGGTTTCCGCGTCCGTCGGTTACGGCGTCGCCGTTTATGTTTGCGATTACACGCGTGCGGCAGCCCATGTAGCCGACTTCCTCGTCGCCGAAAGTGCTGTTAAATGAGGCGTCCATGAACGAGAAGGTCGGGAAAAGCCGTTTGCACGCGACTTGCATTGCGAGATGAAATAAATCGTAATTCGGGTCGCCTTCGTCGAAGTTTATGCCGTATTTCAGCTTGAAAATCAGGTTTGGGAAAATCGGCGTTTCGCCCTTGCCGAGACCGCGCTCATATGCGCGCAAAAAACACTCTGTGACCATTCGACCCGCGCGCGACGTGTCGGTGCCGATATTTATGCTGGAAAACGGCACTTGCGCACCCGCGCGGGAGTGCATCGTGTTCAGATTATAAATGAAGGCTTCCATTGCTTGGTACGTTTCGTTTCGCGTGTTTTTGTCTACGAGGTCGAGAATTTCCTCGTCGTTTGCGGATGCGCCGAGGGCTTCGAGGTTCTCGCGCAAAATTCTCTCCTGCCGCGCGTACTCGAGGTCAACATATGGTGCCATATCTCTGTCAAAAAAGGCGTAGCTTTGCCCGCCGTGCATATCGTTTTGGTTACTTTGCAGGATAATTGCCGCAAGGGCGGATGCGGAACGAATGCTTCTCGGCGAACGAATTGAGCCGTGACCGTTGGAAAATCCGTTTTTCAAAAGTCGTCCCAGTGGGATTTGCAAGCAGGTAAGCGTCTTTCCGTACCAAGACAAATCCTGTATGTAGATGTCTCCTTCGATATGTGCGGCACGTTCGTCCGCGGGAAGCACGCGATTCAAATAGTAGCTTTTCGACGCCGCCTCGGAAATTTGCAAAACTTTTGCCGACGGCGAATTGCCGACGTTAGCGTTTTCGCGATTCGTTTCGCGTACGATTTCCGCAACCGCGTCCATAAGCTCGCTTCGCGCCTCGCGAATCGCCGTGCGTTTTTGTCTATACAAAATGTAGGCCTTTGCGACCTTTGTATATCCGCCTTCAATCAGCACGGTTTCGACCAAGTCTTGCACGTTTTCAACGGTGCAGGGCTTGTCCACAAATTGTTCCTCCAGTTTTTTCAAAACGCTAAGCGTAAGCTCGAAGGAAACGCGCTTTCCGTCGCCTTCGTATCCGCCTGTCGCCTCGAACGCTTTATCTATACACGACGCGATTTTCCCCGTGTCAAACGGCACTTCAAGGTTGTCCCGCTTAATAATTGACTGCATTTAACATGTTCCTTTCCAAGAGAGGAAAACTTGCATGTCATGCTCTCTTGAATCTTTTTTTCCGTAAAATCATTATAGCTTCGTGATTTTTGGAAGTCAATTACGTACGGGAAGCGCGCCCCCTTTTGTCCCCGGTGTCCACTGCGCGCAGTGCGCGCTTTTTTAATTTTGCAAAAAAGAGTCGGCGAGTGACACTCGCCGACTCTTTTTTTATGGGCCGGGAAATTGCTCCCGGCTTCGAGGGAACGTGCCGCCGATGACATGTGTCCCCGGTGCCACTGTGGCACTTAGGAATTGCCCGACAATAACATTTTCATTTGGACGCAGGATTTTTGTCGCAGTGCGAGGAGCGAAAACCGCCGCGACCTAGAGGGTCGCAAGG
>WRGX01000058.1 GCA_009786975.1 Defluviitaleaceae bacterium | reverse complement strand
CTCGAAGCCGGGAGCAGTTTTTTTGTGTGCAAAAAAGAGTCGGCGAGTGACACTCGCCGACTCTTTTTTTACGGGTTGGAAAATTGCTTCCGGCTTCGAGGGAATGCGTCGCCCGAGACACATGCCCCCGGTGTTCACCGCGCGCTTGGCGCGCTTTTATGTGGGCAAGGAAACGGCTTCCGGCTTCGAGGAAATGCGCCGATTTCGACACATGTCCCCGGTGTTCACCGCGCGCTTGGCGCGCTTTTTTATGGGGCAAAGAAACGGCTTCCGGCTTCGAGGGAATGTGCCGATTTCGACACATGTCCCCGGTGTTCACCGCGCGCTTGGCGCGCTTTGCAAAGGCGCAAAGTTTCCGATATAATGCACCATGAATGGGGTGTGAGCGAGCTGTGAAATTTTTAAGCGAAAAAGCAAAGCGATTAACGCCGTACACTGCGGGCCTGCAACCCCGCGAAGACGGCTGGATTAAGCTGAATACCAACGAAAACCCCTACCCTCCTTCGCCGAGGGTCTTTGAAGTTTTACATAATTTTGACACGTCGCGCCTGCGGCTTTATCCCGATATGGAGGCCACGGAACTAAAGGAAGCAATTGTTGCGGATGAAAATTTGGACAAGGAAACCACGATTGCACATGTTAAAAATTGGTGCAAAACGGCTGTTGCCGAGGGGAAATTAAGCGAAAAAGTCTTGATGGCGCGTGTCAAAGAGTTGTGCGGGCCGCTTACCGACGAGGATTTTTTAAATGTGGGCAACGTTTTTTGCGCAAACGGCAACGACGAGGTGCTTGCGTTGGCTTTCGCGGCGTTTTTTTCGGGCAAGGAGAGGGTTCTTTCGCCCGATATTTCTTACGGATTTTATCCCGTTTGGGGCGAAATGTTTGACGTCGAAATGCAATTTGTGTCACTCGGTGCGGATTTTTCGATTAATCCGCTCAACTACGTCGGCGGAAACGGCGTCGTAATCGCAAACCCCAATGCCCCGACAAGCCTTGTTTTGCAACTTGCCGACATTGAAAAAATTCTAAAACAAAACCCCGACGGCGTTGTGTTAATCGACGAAACCTACATGGCGTACGCCCGCGCGCAAAGTGCGGTCGCGCTGGTGGGGCGGTATGAAAACCTGCTGGTTACGCGCACGTTTTCGAAATCGCGTTCGCTTGCGGGCTTGCGCGTGGGCTACGCAATCGGTCAGCCGCATTTAATCGACGGCTTGCGGCGCGCGCGCGACGCATTTAATTCCTATCCGCTTGACCTGGTTGCGCAGAAATGCGCGGCGGCGGCGATGTCCGACAGGGAATATTTTGACGAGACCACCGCAAAAGTTATCGCAACTCGCGAAAAAACAATTGCGTCGCTGCAAGAAATCGGCTGCAACGTCCTGCCCTCACAGGCAAATTTCATCTTCATGGAATCAAGCGACGCGCCCGGCTTGTATGAATTTTTATGCCAAAACAAAATCCTCGTGCGCCACTGGGACAACCCGCGCATAAAAAATTTCCTTCGAATATCAATAGGCACAGATGAAGAAATGGGGACACTTTGCCGTGTTATTAAGCAGTTTCGGGAGGAGAGCAAGTGTGAAAAATGAACGAGAGGAACGCGGGCGACGAATTTCTAATGGCGATTTGTGTGCTCAGCGAATGGAGAAAACCATGCGTAAAGCGGTTTTTGAAAGACGGACAAACGAAACTTTCGTAAACATCGACCTGAATTTGGACATAAAAGACGAACGTGAAATCTTTACGGGCATCGGTTTTTTCGACCATATGCTCGAGCTTTTGGTGTTCCGCGCGGGAATTTCCCTGCGTCTGGAATGCCAAGGCGATTTGCAAGTTGACGCGCATCACACAATCGAAGACGTAGGCATTTGCATGGGGCAAGCGATAAAAACCGCCCTCGACGACAAAGCCGGCATAGCGCGCTACGGCACGGCGTCCCTGCCCATGGACGAAGCCCTCGTAAACGTAGCCCTGGACATCTGCGGGCGCGGCCTTTTGGTGTTCAACGCCGAAATCCCCGCCCAAAACTGCGGCACCTATCCAACCGAAGAAACCGAAGAATTCTTCCGCGCCCTCGCACACAACGCGGGCATTACGCTTCACATAAACCTCGCCTACGGAAAAAATTCGCACCACATTACAGAAGCGATTTTCAAAGCCGTCGGCATGGCGTTGCGCCAAGCAATCGCACAAAACGGCACAGAAATTTCATCCACAAAGGGCGTACTTTAGGGCGTGTTGCTTTAAACACGCCCCGTCATAAAAAAATGCTATAATCCACACAAAGGACGTGACGTAAAATGAAGCGAATAATAGCAGTTGCAAACCAAAAAGGCGGCGTCGGCAAAACGACGACCAACGTAAACCTCGCAACATGCCTTGCGCAGGCGGGCAAGTCCGTGCTTGTTTGCGACATGGACCCGCAGGGCAACACAACGTCCGGCTTCGGCGTCGACAAACACGCGCTTGAGCGGTCGATTTACACGTTGCTTTTGGGCGAGTCGTACCTCGAGGAGGTCGCGCTTAAAATCGAGGGTATCGACGGGCTTTTTCTTTTGCCCGCAAACATCGACCTTGCCGGCGCGGAAATCGAAATGCTGGACATGCAATCCCGCGAATTTCGCTTGCGCGACGTGCTTTCACACGCAAAATATTTATATGACTACATATTAATCGACTGTCCGCCGTCCCTAAACATTTTGACGCTTAACGCGCTGTGCGCGGCGGATTCCGTTCTCGTGCCGATTCAGTGCGAATATTACGCATTGGAGGGCCTGACGCAGCTTATGCACACGATAAATCTCGTCCACGGCAAGCTGAATCCGCGCCTCGCGCTGGAGGGCGTTGTTTTCACGATGTACGACGCGCGAACGAATCTTTCCGCGCAGGTCGTCGATGAAGTAAAGTCGCACCTCCAAGACCACACATACAGCACGGTCATTCCGCGCAATGTGCGCTTGTCCGAAGCCCCGTCGCACGGCCTGCCGATTACCCTTTACGCACCGCAATCCAAGGGCGCGGATGCATATGAACAACTCGCCCGCGAGGTTATTGCTAAGAATTTTTTGGGGGATGAACCGCAGAAGGAGTTGCTGTAACATGAAAAAAGCAGGTTTAGGCAAGGGGCTCGGCGCGTTAATAAGCGGCGTGGCGACCGGGGCGGAGAAATCCCGCGAGAAGGAAACGGCTGCACAAGGGCAGGTCGGCGGAATTGGCGGCAATGGCGACGATTCCGCGTTTTCATATGCACAGCCCGCGATTGACGGCGGCGTTTTGATGGTTGATATTCGCAAGGTTGAACCGAATCCTACACAGCCGCGGCAGTATTTTAATGAAGAGGCGTTGGATGAACTGGCGGAGTCGATGCAGGAATTTGGCATTGTGCAACCGCTTTTGGTTACAGCGGAGGGCGACCGATTTACGATTATCGCAGGCGAGCGGCGTTATCGCGCGGCGCGAAAGGCGCAGATTGCCGAAATTCCCGTAATCGTCAAGGATTATACCGAAATGGAAGTTTTGCAAGTCGCGCTGATTGAAAATATCCAGCGGCAGGACTTGACTTCCATAGAAGAAGCGACGTGCTACAAGCGGCTCATGGACGATTTCTTTTTTTCGCCCGACGACGTTGCCGGAAAACTGGGCAAGCGCAAGCACGCGGTTATTTCCGCGTTGCATCTGCTGGAACTTGGGTCGCGCGCGCAGGAGCTTGCGTCGGAGGGCAAATTAACGGCAAGCCACGCGAAGGTGCTTTTAAACGTCGAGGACAGCGAATTACAGGCGGCGTGCGCGGAACGCATCGCCGAAAGCGGACTTTCCGTGCGCGAATCGGAAACTTTTATCGCCACGACGCTTCGTTCCGCCGCGAAAAAGGCGGCTTTGGACGAACGCGAAGAGCCGACGCCCGAAGAAAAATCCGCCGCCGAAAACGTCGAAAAGGCGTATCGCACGGCGGAGGAAGAGCTGAAAAACGTATTCGGCTCGCAGGTTCATATTGTTCCCGGCAAGAAAAAAAGTAAAATCGAGATTGAATATTATTCCAGCGAGGATTTGGAGCGATTGCTCGGGCTGTTCAGGAGCCTTCCGAAAGAACCTTAGCGCGCCAAGCGCGCGGTGGGAACCGGGGACATGTGTCGGCGGCGACACGTTCTCTCGAAGCCGGAAGCTGTTTCCCTGTATACGAATAGCGCGCCAAGCGCGCGCTGGAAACCGGGGACATGTGTCGGCAGCGGCGTGTTCTCTCGAAGCCGTGAGCTGTTTCCCTGTATGCGAAAAGCGCGCCAAGCGCGCGCTGGAAACCGGGGACATGTGTCGGTAGCGGCGCGTTCTCTCGAAGCCGGGGCCTGTTTCCCTGCATACGAATAGCGCGCCAAGCGCGCGGTGGGAGCCGGGGGCATGTGTCGGCGGCGGCGCGTTCTCTCGAAGCCGGGGCCTGTTTCCCCGCCCATAAATAGCGCGCCAATACCGCCCGCATTGAAAAGCAAAAGCCGGTAGCCGGAAACATGAGACTGTCGGCTTTTGTGCGCCGGGTGGTAAAATTGAAGAAAATTTCTGAATTCTCCACGAAAAAAAACACGCGCAAACAGGGACCGGGAAGCCCCGTTTGGCGTGTTTTTCTTCTATTTATTTTCTACTGCTTCGTGATTTTTTGCACTGAAAAAGCAATTCGGACGTCCGAATCGGAACTTTGCCCCAAGCACCTTCGCGCGAATGAATTCATTGTGCAAGAAA
>WRGX01000057.1 GCA_009786975.1 Defluviitaleaceae bacterium | reverse complement strand
GAGTCGGCGAGTGACACTCGCCGACTCTTTTTTTTTCGGCCCGGAAAACGGCTCCCGGCTTCGAGGGAACGCGCCGCCACCAACACATGCCCCCGGTGCCCACCGCGCGCTTGGCGCGCTTTAGTTGCCGAATTTCCTTTTATGGTTTAAGATTTATTTGTCGAAAAGTATCGAGCCGTGCGGAAGGAAGGGGAATGTTTATGAACTACGAAGTTGATGTAGAAAAGTTCAATTTGTTTTTGGATGAGAAGAAGCTGCCCAATACATGTCCGTTGTGCGCAACGGACGCGCTTGAAATGGACATTGACGTGGTTTTTGGATTGGCCGAATTGCCCATTATTCCGGGAGAAAGCATAGCGATACCTCTTCTGCCGACGACATGTAAAAATTGCGGGTATACCGCCTTTATAAATCCCATGGTTAAAGGCTTGCTTAAATCCTCGGATGGAGGCGAACAAAATGGGTAATTTATTAAAATTCAATCCGGGAAGCAAAAATTCAATCCCCGTAGCAATTCCGCCTAATCGTGTATACAACGAACTCAGTTTACCGTATAATAACGGTGAAGGAGGTGAAGTGCGCGTGGACATGCAGAAATATATTGACCGTTTGGACCAAGACCGCCGCGACTCGGAAAGCCGCATGGAACAAAGCATGAAAACCCTAAAAGCCGAACTGCGTGAAGACCGTCAGCAAATGGAGCAGCGCATAGAGGCTCGAGTTCTGGAAGACCGCCGCTTGTCCGAGCAACGCGAGGAACGGATGGATAAGCGTTTCAGCGAGTCCATGAATCGCATCGACGCCTCCGTCGCAGAGGTGCAAACCCTAAAATGGTGGATTCTCGGCGTATGCCTTGCCACAATTTTAGGTATCGCCGCGATGGTTATTACGGTTGTTTCAGGCTAAGGTGAAAAGTGTGAAAAATCAGCGAGAGGAACGCGGGCGACCAATTTTTAATGACGATTTGTGCGTTCAGCGAATGGCGAAGAAAATGAACCCGACATTCTCCGTTGTTGTTCCCGCGTTTAACGAGGAAGAAGTCATTGCCGAAACGTACGCGCGTTTGACGGCGATTATGCAAAAAATGAACGAGCCGTACGAGCTTGTTTTTGTGAACGACGGAAGCCGCGATAAAACGGCGGAGATTATAGCGGAGTTTTGCGCCAAGGATTCGTCGGTGCGGCTGGTGGATTTTTCGCGAAATTTTGGGCATATGCCCGCGATTTCCGCCGGAATGGAACATGCGCGCGGCGACGCGATTTTTATTATCGACGCGGATTTACAGGACCCTCCCGAAATTTTTCCCGAAATGGCGGAAAAATGGCGCGAGGGTTTTCACGTTGTTTACGGGCAACGGGAAAAACGCATGGGCGAATCTGTTTTCAAGAAAATTTCCGCAAAAATTTTCTACCGCTTTATTCGGCGGATGACGTCGGTGGATATGCCCGTTGATACGGGCGAATTTCGTTTGATTGACAGAAAAGTTTGCGACGCGGTAAACAAATTGCCGGAAAAAAGCCGCTATATTCGCGGGCTTGTAAGCTGGGTCGGCTTTCGCCAAACCGCTGTTTTGTATGTACGGGCGGAGCGTTTTGCCGGAAAAACCAAGTATCCCCTGCGGAAAATGATTTCGTTTGCAGTGGACGCGGTTGTGTCGTTTTCATACAAACCACTTCGAATTGCGACGACTCTCGGTTTTTTTATCTCCCTCACCGGCTTCATCTACCTCGCAATCATCCTCTACCAGGCCCTTTTTACCGAAACAACCGTCGCGGGCTGGGCGTCAACCACGGGAATCGTGGTGTTTACGCAAGGCATTGTGCTGATGATTTTGGGCATAATCGGCGAATATATCGGACGAATTTACGACGAAATAAAAAACCGCCCGGCATATATTGTCCGAGCGGTCATTGATAAAGATTTTTTTAATAGCGACGATAAAGCCCGATAACCTTGCCCAAAACATCGCATTCGCGGGTGCGAATCGGCTCAAAATTGGCGTTCGCGGGGTCGAGGCGGATAAACTCGCCGTCGCGATAAAATGTTTTTACCGTGGCGGAGTCCTCGATTAGCGCGATTATAATGTCGCCGTCGCTTGCGTCCTGCTGTTGCCGAACGAGCACGAGGTCGCCGTCCAAAATGCCCTCGTCCGTCATCGAGTCGCCCCTTACGTGCAACATGAAGCACGTATCGTTTTTCACATAATCAATCGGAATCGGAAATGTGTCCTCGATGTTTTCTTCCGCCAAAACCGGAACCCCGGCGGCAACACGCCCGACAATCGGCACATTTACAAGCTCGCGCGTGCCGGCGTAAAAATCCTCCTCGAGAATTTCGGTCGAGCGGTTTTTCGACGGCGAGCGGCGGATATATCCCTTGCGCTCCAGCGTCTCGAGATGCGCATGAACCGTCGACGTCGAGCTTAGCCCAACCGCGTCGCAGATTTCTCGCACCGTCGGCGGATATCCGTTTTTCCGAATCTCCGACTTTAAAAAATCCAGAACTTTTTGTTGCTTTGCAGATAATTTTCCTGTCATATGAATCGCCCCTTTGTTTGTTTATGAGATGAAAATATCACATAACTGTAACAATTGCAAACATTTGTTCAAATTGGAGGGTTTTTTATGAAGAAAATGCTTTTTGTTTTTGTTTTGATGTTTGTTTTGGCGGCGTGCGGAGGGAGCGCGGATTTGGCGCATGTGACGGAGGAGCCGAATTTGGCGCAGGAGCCGACGGGGGAAATAGCGGAAATAATTGAGCCGTTGTTGAATCCGTCATCGAATCCGTTGTCGAATCCGAATCCGAATTCCGAAACATTCGAGCCGAACCCCGATGCGATTTCTTTTGAAACGGGCTATTACGGCTTTGCGGCGCGGGGTGCGGGCGATGTTTCGCGTTCGCGGCGCGCGGCGCGGTCGGGAAATTATTCGCTGCTTGTTACGGGGCGGACGGATTCTTGGAACGGGATTTCGCTTCGCGTGACGGAAACAGCCGAGCCTTTTGGCGAATATGAATTTTCGCTTTGGGTGCGACCGGCGGGCGCGGAAGCGGTGACTTTTCAGCTTTCGGCGGAGTTTCGGCTTGACGGCGACACAATGTGGCGACATTTTTCGGGGGCCGCTGCAAATGTAACGGCGCAGCCCGGCGAATGGACACAAATGCGCGGGCGATTGCCGTTTTACGGATTCGACGAGGCGTCTGTTTACATCGAAACCGACGGGGCGGGTGCATCCGCGGATTTTTTTATCGACGAAGTAATTTTCAAAAGCGTCGCGGTTCCGTACGCTTTTGACCCTGATTTGCCGCGACTATTTGAAATTTACGCGGATTATTTTCTGCTTGGCACGGCGGTCGTTCCGCGAGATATGCGCGGCACGCGGTTGGACTTTATCCGCCATCATTTTAACGCGATTACCGCAGGGAATGATATGAAACCCGACGCGGTTCAGCCGCGTTCGGGCGTTTTTACGTGGGATGTCGCGGATGAAATTGTGCGGGAAACGCTGGAGAACGATATGTACATGATTGGGCATACTTTGGCGTGGCACGAGCAGTCGCCGGGGTGGATGAACCCCGAGGGAATCAGCCGCGAGGAGGCAATCGAAAACCTTGAAACGCATATTTACGAAGTCGTGAGCCGCTACAGAGGGCAGGTGCTTGTTTGGGACGTTGTGAACGAGGCGTTTCCGAGTTCGATTGCAAGCGGGCGTCTGCCTGAAGTTTGGCGCGGCGCGCTTCGCCCGACCCCGTGGCTTGACGCGATTGGATACGATTTCATCGAAATCGCTTTCCGCGCCGCACACGCCGCCGACCCCGACGCAATGCTAATCTACAACGACTACAATTTGGATAATCCTCGCAAACGCGAAGCCGTTTTTCATATGGCGCAAGAGCTTCTCGAGCGCGGCGTGCCGATTCACGGCATTGGAATGCAGGGGCATTACAATTTGAATACAAATCCGCAAGACGTCGAGGATTCGATTTTGCGCTTCGCGGAACTCGGAATTCCCGTAAGCATCACGGAGCTTGATATAACCGCACAAGGCGCGCTCGAATACGACGAAATGCCCGAACAATACGAGCTTGCGCAGGCGATTTTATACGCACAACTCTTTCAAATTTTCCGCGAACACAGCGATTTGATTCATCGCGTTACATTATGGGGCATCGATGACGCAACAAGTTGGCGCGCCGACCGCTTTCCACTGCCCTTTAATCGCGACCTTTCGGCGAAAATGTCATTCGACGCTATCGCCGACCCGTATTATTTCCTCGCAGAAAATTTCCTCTTAGAAAATTGAAATTTGCCATTCCGACATACGTCTGATTTTCACGTGTTTTGCGGGAGCAGGGCGGGACGGAGCAGTGTATTGTCCCGCGAAAAAAACGCGTCCGCAAAAACGAGTCGGCGAGTGACACTCGCCGACTCGTTTTTTTTGCGCCGCTGTCCCTCTTCGGAAATTGCTCCCGGCTTCGAGGGAACGCGTCGCCGCCGACACATGTTCCCGGTGTCGAAATTGCTCCCGGCTTCGAGGGAACGCGTCGCCGCTGACACATGTTCCCGGTGTCGAAATTCTCCCGGCTTCGAGGGAATGCGTCGCCGCTGACACATGTCCCCGGTGTCAAATGCCATGACAATCTGACAGGCTTCACAAAAGCCCTTGAAACCGTGTTTCCTCGCACTGAAAGCCAACTCTGCATAGTCCATCAAATCCGCAATTCTC
>WRGX01000056.1 GCA_009786975.1 Defluviitaleaceae bacterium | reverse complement strand
TTTTTATACGCCCGGAAACTGCTCACGGCTTCGAGGGAATGTGCCGACTCCGACATGTGTCTCCGGTGCCCAATGCGCGCTTGGCGCGCTTTTTTATTTTTCGCGGAAAGGAGTTAGCGTATGGCAAGCATTACGGATTCTCTGAATAATTCCAACCCATTATCCTGTATATCGTCGCAACTCCGGCGCGGGTACGGCAAAATACGTCTGCGACCAACTCCATGCAAAAGGCGAAAAACATCCGCAATGCGTGTTGCGACCTCCCGTGAATTTGACCCCGTAAAAGAAAAGCGGTTATAATCACGAGAATTGTGAAAAAATCACGGTAAGACCGTGCAGAAGGTGAGAATTTTATGGACTCCGGATACTTTGAAAGCATCGAATCAAAAATACCGCGCGGCGAGTTTCGCACGCGCTTTGCCCCAAGCCCGACGGGCTTTATGCATTTGGGCGGCTTGCGGACCGCGCTTTATGCATATCTTTTGGCGAAAAAAGAGGGCGGCAAGCTGATTCTTCGAATCGAGGACACCGACCGCGAACGGCGCGTCGAAGGCGCGGCGGAGCTTATATATGAAACGCTTGCGGCTTGCGGCATCGCCTACGAAGAAGGCCCGAATGTGGGTGGGCCCGTCGGGCCGTATGTGCAAAGTGAGCGACGGGAAATTTACGGCGCGTATGCGCGACGGCTGGTTGAAAACGGTCACGCCTATTATTGTTTTTGCGACAAAGAAGTCCTTGATGAACAGCGGCTTATTCACGAGGCAAGCCGCGTTCCGCACAGATATGACAGGCGATGTGCCGCGCTTTCCGAGGCGGAAATTGCGGAAAAAATCGCGGCGAAAACTCCGTTTGTAATCCGCCAAAAAGTTGAACAAAACGGCAAAACCGTTTTTAACGATGCGGTTTACGGACGCATCGAGGTTGAAAATTCGACGCTGGAAGACCAAGTCATTCTCAAAAGTGACGGGATGCCGACGTATAATTTCGCGAACGTCGTGGACGACCGATTGATGGGCGTGACGCATATAATTCGCGGAAACGAGTTTTTGTCGTCCACGCCTAAGCACGTTTTGCTTTACGAGGGCTTCGGATGGGACACGCCCAAGTATATCCACGTCCCGCAAATTATGCGAAACGCCACGAAAAAGTTGAGCAAGCGCGACGGCGACGCGTATTTCGGCGACTTCATCGCAAAGGGCTATTTGAAGGAAGCGATTCTAAACTACATCGCGCTGTTGGGTTGGAGCCCGGGCGGCGAGGAGGAAAAATTCTCGCTTGCCGAACTCACGGACGCGTTTAACATCGAAGGAATCAGTAAATCCCCCGCCATTTTTGATTATCAAAAATTAAACTGGCTGAACGGGGCGTATTTGCGCGCGATGAGCGACGAGGAATACCACGCCGCCGCGTCGCCGCACATCAAACAAACCGTGCGCGGCGATTGCGACACGCGATACGTCGCGTCGCTTTTGCAGGGGCGCGTCGAGCTTTTGTCGGAAATTCCCGCGCAGGTCGACTTTATTGACGCGGTTTTGCCGCACGAATTGGATTTGTACGAGAACAAAAAGATGAAAACCGACGCGGCGGGCGCGAAAAAAGTTTTACCCGAGGTTTTGGCCGTGCTTGGCGAAATTTCCGCATGGGACAAGGACACGATTCACGGCGAAATTTCGGGGCTTGTCGCGCGGCTTGGGCTGAAAAACGGGCAGGTCTTGTGGCCGATGCGAGTCGCGCTTTCGGGCAAGACATTTACGCCCGGCGGCAGTATTGAAATTTGTTTGATTTTGGGCAAAAATGAAACGCTTGCGCGGCTTGCCGCCGCGATTGAAAGGTTGGGCGCGCCAAGCGCGCAGTGAGCACCGAGGGAATGTGTCGGAGTCGGCACATTCTCTCGAAGCCGGGAGCAATTTCCCGGCCCGTAATGCCAATATCCCGCCGGGCGGTTGAATCCTTGCGAGGATTTTTGTCGCAGTGCGAGGAAGCGAATCCGGAGGCGATTTCCATTATGATTGACCGAACCACATTTGACGCAGTTTGCGACAGCGCAAAGTTGCGACTTGATGACGATGATTTGCAAAAGGTAAGCAGCTTCATGGACGAAATAATTTCAGGTATTGACCGAATCGAAATTGACCCAAGCATCAACCCGCGCGACATGTCGCTCGTAAATACATTTCGCGAGGACGTCCCGCGCCCGTCGCTTTCCCGCGCCGAGGTTTTGTCAACGACCGCGCACACACAGGCGGGCTGTGTAAGCATTCCGATACAGTTGCGCGACGAGGGATAGCACGTCACGGGGCGGCACACTATCACACAAAAAAAATTTTCACAACAAAGCAGTCGGCGAGTGTCACTCGCCGACTCAAATTACGAGACGAGGGATAAAATCCATGGAACTTTACAAAAAAACCGCCGTTGAACTTAGCGATTTAATCCGCAAAAAAGAGGTACGCCCGTCGGAAATTTGCGAAAGTTTCCTGGCGCGGCACGACGCATCCCGCGATTTAAACGCGTATCTCCACCTCGACGGCGACGCGATTGTGGCGCAGGCAAAAATACTTGACAGTGAAAAAATAACCGACGAAACCCCGCGAATTTTCGGGCTTCCCGTAGCAATAAAGGACAATATTTGCACAAAAGGCATCCCGACGACCTGCGCGTCGAAGATGCTTGAAAATTTTATTCCGCCATATGACGCGACGGCGGTTTCGCGGTTGAAAAGCCAAGGTGCGGTGATTTTCGGCAAGACCAATATGGACGAGTTCGCGATGGGCGGCGGGTGCGCCGCAAAAAGCGCGTCCGGCAATGGCACGAGAAACGCACCCGCATCCGACGTGTCCACGGTTCCCACCTCGCGCTTGGCGCGGAACCCCCACGACCCATCCCGCACGCCCGGCGGTTCATCAAGCGGCGGAGCGGCAGCAGTCGGCGCGCAATCCGCACTTTTTTCGCTTTGCTCCGACACAGGCGGCTCGATTCGCCAACCTGCATCGCACTGTGGCGTCGTGGGCTACAAGCCGACTTACGGCGCGGTTTCACGATACGGTCTGCTTGCATACGCAGGCTCGTTTGACCAAATCGGCCCCATTGCCCGCACCGTTTCCGACGCGGCACTGCTTGCCTCCGCCATAGTCGGACACGACCCCCTCGACTCAAAATCCGACCCAAGCGCAAAGCTCGATTTCTCCCAAATCGAGCATTTTGACATGCGCGGAAAAAAAATCGGCCTCCTGACCGAATGTTTCGCAAACATCGACGCGGACATCGAATCCGCCGTAACCAACGCGGCAAAAACGTACGAATCCCTCGGCGCGTCGGTCGAAAAAATCTCCATCCCCCTAATCGAAAACTGCCTCCCGATTTATTACACCATAGCCCTCGCCGAAGCCGCCTCGAGCTTCTCGCGCTACGACGGCGTAAGTTACGGCTATCGCACCGCGAACGCCGAAAGCATCGATGATTTGTATGTAAAATCTCGCACAGAAGGCTTCGGCTCGGTTGTGAAACAGCGTCTGTGGCTCGGCACATATCTTTTAAGCGCGGGTTGTTATGAAAAATACTTCGAAAAAGCCCTCGCCGCGCGTGCCATGCTTACCGCGCGGTTTGTGGAGGCATTTGAAAAATACGATTTCCTGCTCGCGCCGGTTTCACCCAAAGGCGCGTATAAATTAGAAGAAAGCCCGCCGGCTGCCGAAGCGTGGCGGCTTGACAAATGCACCGTGCCCGCAAATTTGGCAGGTCTCCCCGCAATCTCCGTTCCCTGCGGCCACGACGCAAACAACATGCCCGTAGGCGTACAGCTTCTCGCCGGCCGCTTCAACGACGCCACGCTCCTCGGCGCGGCGCGGGCGTTTGAAAAGGCGGGATTTGTTTGATAGAGCGTGTAAATCAGTTTTTATTTTACGGCTCGCTCCGACCGGTGATTAAATAATGTATGGATACGTTCAGGATTTCCTTGAGCATTTCGCACCTCACAGCCGTAAGACCTCTTTCTCCACGTTCGATAAGTGCGAGATGGCTTATGCTTATTCCCATGCGCTCCGCCAATGCGCTCCGTGTTATGCCTTTGGATTCGCGAAGCTGTCTCACGCGTTGCCCCGCTTTGCGGTCTAAAATTTTCTTTTTTGTCAAACAAAACGCCTCCCGTTTAAAAAAGATTTAAAAAAAGGTTTAAAAAAATGCATGGGGGTGGAAAAACTCCACCACCCACGCGGTGAACTAAAAAAGCCCGCGGGGACGGCAGATAAAATCTCTGCCATCACCTACGAGCCGGAAATTTAAATCCAAGCTAAAGGCCCCGTTTCTACCACACAGAAACAAAGCAACACACATAAAAAGTCCAGCCAAAAAACAGGCGTGGATGAAAGAGGATAAATGTGGTATGCTTGAAGTTGCCGTAATGATAGGCGTTTGCCTTGGTACGTAGGTGATGGGGTTCGTCCCTACTGCCGCTGTAAGGTGTTCGCGCACCTTAACAGCCATTGCGGTTTTTTTATTTCCTCCAAATTTTAACACACCATTCCAGAGGCATTTTGTCAAGCACATTTTTAATCATCGCTGTTGATATTTTAGCGCAATTGTGCTAAAATAAAAATGGAGGTGTTGAAAATGAATTTGATTCGACCCGTATCAGATTTACGGAATAATTTTGCAGAAATATCAAAAACGGTACATGAAACGGCGCAACC
>WRGX01000055.1 GCA_009786975.1 Defluviitaleaceae bacterium | reverse complement strand
AAACCTTGCGTGCCTCCAGCACGCGGCGGTTTTCGCTCCTTGCCTTTCGGCAAAAATCCTGCGGACTGTGTAAAGTTTATTGGTGGGCAATTCCTAATATCGATGTTAACACTTTGGGGATTTTTCTCGGAACTTTTGTCTATCTCGCCATGCTTGAAAAAATTGCGATAAACATCGTGTCGCCCGAGCCGATGCGCGATATTTCAGGGATTTACGAGGCCATTATTTTGCGCAGGCAAATTAAAACGAGGCCGACATGATTTTACAAATTCTTGATGAATTATATCCATTCGACGGCAAATGTTTTTTGCATTACGATGCGAAAAAGCCGTGGCAATTACTGTTTGCGACGATTCTTTCCGCACAATGCACCGACGCGCGCGTGAACGAAGTGACGACGGAACTTTTTAAAAAATTCCCGACTCTTGAATCTTTTGCAATTGCGGAAATTTCCGAAATCGAAGCCGCCGTTCGTCCCACCGGATTTTTTCGCAACAAAGCCCGTCATTTGCAAGGCGCGGCGCAACTCCTCCTCTCCGAACACGGCGGCATTTTGCCCTCTGACCTCGAACGCCTGACAGGCCTTCCCGGAGTCGGCAGAAAAACCGCAAACGTTGTGCGTTCGCATATTTTCAAAATTCCATGCATAGTCGTAGACACGCATGTTTCGAGGGTTTCGCGGCGGCTTGGACTTGCGAAGGAAAAATGCCCGGTTAAAATCGAGCATGAATTAATGCACGTTTTGCCCATGGAACACCACATTCGCTTTAACCAGCAGGTAATTTCGCATGGTCGACTGGTTTGTTCCGCGCGGAATCCGCGTTGTGAAAATTGTGCGTTGAAAAGTTTTTGTACATATGTAATAATATTGCAGAAGGAGCGCGAAAAATGAAACATATACCGAATATTTTGTCAGTTGCGCGTATACTTTTGGCGACGTCTTTGCTTGTTCTGTCAATTATTTTGACTAACTTTGTATTGTCGCCTCTTTTTCTTTTGATTTACACAATTGCGGGCGTGACCGATATGCTTGACGGGCCGCTTGCGCGAAAATTTAACGCTGTTACGCCCCTCGGCGCGAACCTCGACGGTGCGGCAGATTACACTTTTACGGCTATCGCATTGATTCTTGTTGTGCCGCAACTCGGGCTTAATATGCTTTCGATTGCGATTATTTTTGGCGTTGTTTTGCTCAAACTAATCGGCATGGTTGTCGGCTACATACGATACAAGCAACTTATGATGATGCACACATATGCCGCGAAAACAGGCGCGATGCTGGCTTTTTCGGTGCCGATGATTTTATTTGTAACGGGGGTTAACGCAAACCTTTTGGTAATATTTATCGGCACATATGTTTATCTTTTCCTCTTGGAGGAAATCGTAATAAATATGATACTTCCGGAGCCAAAACGTGATATCACGGGGCTTTACGAAGCTATACAAATTAGAAGGCGGATGAAACTTGCCGGGGAATACTCAAAGTGATTTTGTGCGGGAAATTTGCGCGGAAGAAAGCATTTCGCTAAATTTTTTGTCACAAGGATATGTGATTAAACTTACAAAAGATGACGAGAACGCGCATATTTTCGGCTCGTATTGGGACATCAACAGCGCGGCGGCAGACCGTATTGCCTGCGACAAAACCGCGTGTTTTTTGTTGCTTTCGCGCGGCGGAATTCCTGCGGTTTCGCACGAGCTTTTTTCTGCGCTACGCGGCGAAACTGCCGCCTCTTGGGCGCGGGCGGAGGAGTTTTTTGATACGCACAAAAAAGTCGTTATAAAGCCAAACAACGGAACGAAGGGCATGGATATTTTTTTATGCGACAATTTGCCCGCGCTCGAAGCCGCCGCAAGCGAGATTTTCACCAAATATCACGACGCGGCGTTAAGCCCGTTCGTTGAAATCGGCAACGAATACCGCGTGTTTTTTTTATGCGGACAAGCTCTTTTTGTTTACGGTAAAACTCGCGGCGACTCGCGTTCCTGGCAACACAATTTGTCCAAAGGCGCGCTGGCGTTTGAGGTCGCGGATGATGCGGACAATTGCGACGCGATTAAAAATTTGGCGATTCGCGCCGCCGATTGCATCGGAATAAATTTTGCAACAATCGACATTGCCGTGCTCTCGGACGGCTCGCTTGCCGTTATGGAAATAAATTCGGGTGTTCAGGCACGGCAACTTTTGGAACAGTTACCGCACCTACGTCCAACGATTAAGGGGATTTACGCCGAAGCGATTCGTGCGATGTTTTAATTTCCGAGGTGTTTATATGCAATCCGTTTCAAAATCGCACATGATTTTTTTCGCCGCAAATGCCGCTTGGCTTGTGTTTTTTTCGCTGTTCGCGCTGTGGACAAGCGTTGGCGCGTCGGTTTTATTTGCGGTGAGTTTTATTACGCTTTTTGTGCTGTGCATCTTTTTGTTTGCAAAGTTTGCGGCGGAAATTGAAAATAAATCCGCGCTCGAGCAGTGGCTTTATGTTGCGGCGATTATTTTAATCGGGCTTGTACTGCGGATTTTTGCGTGGCAAATTTTCCGCACGGACCAGCTTCAGGACTTCGCACGCGCGCACGACGCGTATATGTATTTGGCGCGTTACGGGTCGCTTGCGCCCGAAATGAACTTTTTTCAGCTGTACTATTCGCGGTTTCCGGGCTGGTTTCCGCATTTTCTTGTGACGCGCACGGTCTACGATATTTTCGGCGCGAATGTACGCAACATGATTTTTGTAAATTACGCGCTTTACGCGGCTTCGGCGGCGGTGCTTTTTGCCACGGTTCGGCGAATTTTTTCGTTCCGTGTGGCGTTTTGCGCCGCCGCGTTTTTTATTTTTAATCCAAATTTGGTGGTTTGGGCAAACATTACGTCGCCGGACCCGTTTTTTGTCTTGCTTTTTATGTGCGTTTTGTGCTTTTATTCCAAAGACTTGCGAGAAGCGCGAACTTCACACAACGCCCTCGCAATTGCCGCTGTTTTCGCCGCTTTAACCGACTTTTTCAAACCGATTGGCATAATGATTCTAATCGCATTTTTCTGCGTGGAAATTTTGAAACTGCTTGCATGTGAATCGGGTTTGCGCATTCTCTTAAAACCGGGAGCGATTTTGGGGTATTTGGCTGATAATTACAAGCGGTGGTTGGTGTTTTCAGTCACATTTTTGGCCGTATACTTCGCAGGGCACGCCTTGGTTCGCGCGGAAATTCAGCGCGTTTTTCACACGGAAACCGTCAGTTCAACCGGCATGTACATGGCGTTTGCATGGTCAACCGACGATTATGGAAATTATGACATAAGCCCGGTTTTCGAGGCTTTTAACGATTTGATGTACCTCCACGACAACGACCAAACCTACGTAATGGAAGGGATGTGGGACTTCGCGCGCGAGGCCTTTGCCGAAGCCGATGTTCCGCGCGTTTTATGGCAAAAAGCCCGCCTGACTTTCGGCGATGAAGGCGTTCTGGGCTGGGTGATTCACAGCACGGATGAGGAACATTCAGCAGCAACACATCGTGTTTTAGGCAGGCTACTTTGGATTGGATTCACCGCGCATATTTTCGTGATTATGTTTCTTGCCGCTTTAGGGACGCTGAAAGTTCTCGGGGACCCTGCATTCGAACCCTCTCGCGCGCACAGCGCGTCGGCCGGGCGGCGTACCGCTGATGCGCCCGGCTTCGCCGAGGGACGCCCCTCGCAAAGTGGCAACGCCCCAACTTTTGTCACGTTCCTGCTTACGACAGTGATTGGCTACACACTAATCCTCCTCCTTGGCGTTGCGCAGGCACGTTACCGGATTTTGCTCTACCCGCAGCTTTCGATTTTGGCGGCGGTCGGCGTGGTTTGGCTTGCGCGAACAGACTTGGAATTGCTGCGTTTTCACGGTCGAAAAGTCGTTTTGCCGGTTGACGCGATAAAAAAAGAAATCGCCGATGCTCTCGCCAACGTCACGCAAATCGTCGATTTCGGTGCGGGAACGCTTTTTTGGAGCGAATATTTTGCCGCACAAGGCACCGAAGTTTTTGCCGCCGACACATCGTACGCCGCCGCGCCGCCCGCAACAGAAAACCCACAAATTTCCTTGTACACGGACGTACGCGAGGCAATTGCAAAAGCGTCCGAAACCGCGCCAACAAACAAGCCCGCAATTTTCATCTGCGACGTAATCCACCATCTCCCGCCCGATTTTTGGCTCGAAATTTTAGCGCAAATCACAGAAAAATTCGACGTAATAATAATCAAAGACATCGACGCGCGCGATAAATTCGGCAACTTTATGAACAAATTCCACGACCGCGTCGTAAGCGGCGAAAAAATCACAAATGTTCACCCGCAGAAAATCGAAAAAGCCCTCGCCGACGCGGGCTTCTCCGTTCAAACAAAAAAAATGCGGAAATTGTGGTATCCGCATTTTTTGATAATCGCAAAACGCACGTTACTTGACAGTCCAAACTTCGAATTATTATTAAAAATGTCTTTATCAGGTTGCTCCTTGCTGTTTTGACTATGGTTCTGCTGTATTTTTCGCTGACTTTTGATGGGTTTTCATTTTAACGAAAACACTTTGCGCCCTAGAATAACGTGGTGGCAGGCCAGGATATCCTAATGCGATTACAAAGCCGTT
Organism: Defluviitaleaceae bacterium; assembly: GCA_009786975.1. Lineage (GTDB taxonomy): Bacteria > Bacillota > Clostridia > Lachnospirales > WQUN01 > WQVC01. Next base: position 65 of record WRGX01000055.1, on the reverse strand, counting down.
AAATTCATTGCGAAATTGTATCTAAGCCATTGCAGAATTATGAAGATAGCGGCTTTTACGCGGCA
>WRGX01000054.1 GCA_009786975.1 Defluviitaleaceae bacterium | reverse complement strand
CCGACTTGATTCAATCCCTGCTACCGCAAAATTTGCATGAATCCCTGCGGATTAAATTTTGCAACTAAGCTCGTGCGGGTGGGCTTGACGCTTACGTCTAATTGAAGTCGGTGAATCCAAAAACGGTTCAAGAAAATATGGGACATCATACGGCGGCGTTTACACTGGACGTATACGGACACGCAACCGAACAAATGAAAAAAGAGAGTGCGGCGCGTATGGATAATTTCATAAAAGGCGTTTTAAAGGGGTGAAAACTCTCCAAGGGGTAAATTAAGGGGTAAAAGGGTGTTCAAGACAAACAAAAACCCCCGTAACTGCATAATTACAGGGGTTTTTTACTTCGGAGACGAGGAGATTCGAACTCCTGCACCGCTATTAACGGCCTACACACTTTCCAGGCGTGCCTCTTGAACCACTTGAGTACGTCTCCATGGGTCGACCAACGCCGACGAAGGGAAGTTTATCGCATTTCTAGGTTTTGCGCAAGCCGAAATTACGGATTTCCTCGAAAAGGATGGGTAGAATTTTTGGGAAGCGCATCTTGTCGGGGATGGTGTCGAAGAGGGCGGTTTCTGCCATTTCGAATGGGGGCATGTTGCCGAGGTCGCGGATTTCGGCCAGGAAAACTTGACCGTTGGCGTAGCGGCAGGGGAGGTGTACGGAATAGTCTAAGGCGGGGGTGATTTCGAAGTCGGTTGCGCCGGTTTCTTCGTAAAGCTCGCGGCGTGCGGATTCCGTAGAAGTTTCACCCGGCTCGATTCGGCCGCCGGCGGTTTCGAAGGTGTCGCGGCTTTTGTGGCGGCAGTAGAGCCATTTGTTTTTGTGGCGCGCGAAAATTACCGTGTATTTGTACGCACCAAGCGAGCCGAGCGGCGCGGTTCGTACATCGGGAGCGGAATAATCAGGGGTGTGGTCGGGGCTGAAAAGGTCGATTTTTTCCATGCCCATGCAACAATAGGCGCAGTGAGAAGAGCGAACGTTTCCGCCGCCGCCATTTTCGGCGAATTCCATTTTCACGACCCACGGGAAAATTCGTTTCATTTTCGTAAAACCATCATATCCATATGTATTGTCGAAGTGGTGGACAACCGTGGAAATGGCTGTGCCATGCCCGCCGATTACGATATTTTTGCCCGGAAATTCGCGCAAAACGCTCTCAAGCGCAGCAATATTCCGCGCCGTAACTTCCTCCAAGCACTCTCCGTTTTCCAGCTTATACGAAAAATCCGCCCACTGATTGCTCGTGAATTCATTGAAGGGCAAAACCCATTCGTCTGCGACTTTGCGTTCGCGAAAACCCTCGATTTCGAGGATTTCAAGCCCTGCGGCGGCGGCAAACGGCGCGACGGTATCCCGCGCACGTACATACGGGCTTGAAAGTACCACGTCAATATTTTTGTCGCGCAAAAACTCCGTGACAAGGGCGCAATCCGTCCGCCCTTTTTCCGTCAGCGGACGCGAAAAATCGTCGTGCACGTTAAAATCCGGCTCTGCATGACGGATGAAATAAATTGTAGTCATGGGCAACTCGACAGATTTTATTTTCACGCTTCAAGCAGTCCTTTTTGGCAGGTTTTTTGCGGCAACATACCGTAGGGGAACATTGCGCGGACTTCTTCGCCGGAAACGCGCTCTTTTTTTAGCAAAGTTTCCGCTAAATTGTGCAGAATGTCGATGTGCGTTTCGATTATTGTTACGGCTTTATTGTAGGCGTCTTCGACTATGCGCTTGATTTCCATGTCGATTTGGTCGGCGACTTGGTCACCGTAGGCGCGGGTGTGCGCGTAGTCGCGGCCGAGGAAAACTTCGTCGTGGTCGCTGCCGAAGTGGATGGGGCCGAGGGTTTCGCTCATGCCGAATTTTATCACCATATCGCGGGCGATTGCCGTGACTTGCTTGATGTCGGCGGACGCACCGGATGTTAAATCTTTGAGAATCAACTGCTCGGCGGCGCGGCCTCCGAGTCCGCTTATTATGCGTTGTTCCATGAAATTTTTGCTCCAGCTTTCGCGCTCCTCGCCGGGGAGGGGCATTACATAGCCGCCTGCGCGGCCCGTGGGGATAATCGAGACAACGTAGGTCGGGTCGATGTCGGGCAGGACTTCGAAGCAAATTGCGTGGCCCGCCTCGTGATAGGCGACGAGTCGACGTTCTTTTTCCGTGCGCACGCGGGATTTTTTCTCGGTTCCCATCGCTACCTTTATAAAGGAGCGGCGGACGGATTCCATATCGACGGCGGTTTTATCGTCGCGCGCGGCGATTAATGCGGCTTCGTTCATCAGATTTTCCAAATCGGCGGGGGTGAAACCGATTGTTGTTTGCGCAATTGTTTTCAGGGAAACGTCAGGTCCGATTTGTTTGCCCTCGGAATGCACGGCGAGAACCGCCTCGCGTCCCGCGACGTCGGGGGGATTTACGGTAATTTTCCGGTCAAAACGGCCCGGGCGCAATAGCGCGGGGTCGAGGATATCGGGACGGTTTGTTGCGGCGAGGACGATTACGCCCTCGTTTATGCCGAAACCGTCCATTTCAACTAATAGCTGGTTCAACGTCTGCTCGCGTTCGTCGTGGCCGCCGCCGAGACCTGCGCCGCGACGCCGACCGACGGCGTCGATTTCGTCGATAATTACTATGCTTGCGGGGTTGCGTTTGGCTTGCTCGAATAAATCGCGCACGCGGCTTGCGCCGACGCCGACGAACATTTCAACAAAATCCGAACCGGAAATGCTGTAAAACGGAACGTTTGCCTCGCCCGCGACCGCGCGCGCGAGATATGTTTTTCCCGTTCCGGGAGGCCCTACAAGCAACACGCCGCGCGGAATTCTCGCGCCGATATCGTGGTATTTTTGCGGCGTTTTCAAAAAGTCAACGATTTCCGAAAGCTCCTCTTTTTCCTCGTCAAGCCCTGCGACCTGCTTAAACGTAACCTTTCGCGTGTCCTGCAGAGCCACGCGCGCGCGGGATTTTCCGAAATTCATCGCACCGCGTCCGCCGCCGTTCGCTTGGTTCATCATAAAAAATACGACGAAAATAAACACGCCCGCCATCAGCAAAAACGGCAGTATCGACCATATCCAGCTCGGTCGCGGAGGCGAAGCGGTATCAACATTCAGCGTTACCCCGGACCCATCTATATTCGTGCGAATTTGCTCCATAAACCCGGCGATTTCGGGGATTTGCACCGTGCGCGTACGCTCGCCGTAAAGCGTAATTTCCGCCACGCCGACGTTCGGAACGTCGTGGCTTGGCGTAACCACAATGCCCGTAACGTTTCCGGCTTCCAAGTCCCGCATCAAGTCCGCATACGTGTAGACAGGCTGGGGTTCCGTCGGCGTAAACAGACGGCTGAACATGAAAATCGTCAGGATTATCATAAAAATTAAAATAAGCAACGTGTAATTTCCGGCGTGATTATTTTGCAATTATTTCACCTCTATTTTGCCTATATATGGTAGGTTTCGATAGTTTTGGGCGTAATCAAGCCCATAGCCGACAACGAATTCGTCGGGGATTGAAAAGCCCAAATATTCGACTTTTACAGGGATTTTTCTGCGGTCGGGCTTGTCCAAAAGTGAACAAATCGCGAGCGACGCAGGGCTTTCCCCCTGCAAAAATTCCCGCAACCAACTTGCAGTATATCCCATATCGACAATATCCTCAACTAAAATTATATGCCGACCCGCAAGTTCGAGTCTTTCGGGCGCGTCGAGACGCACTTGCCCCGTCGATTCCGCGGCGTTCCCATAGCTTGAAACCTTGATAAATTCCATTTCAATCGGCACGGTAATTTCCCGCGCGAGGTCGGCGAAAAAAATCACCGCGCCTTTAAGCGTGCCGAGAAGCGTAACTTTTTTCCCCGCGTAATCGCGCGAAATTTCCGCCGCAAGCTCTTTTACGCGGGCGGCGATTTTTTCGGCGGGGATGAGAACCTCGGGGGGGTCGTAGATTTTTTTCAGCTCGTAGAGCATGGCAAGCGTGCGTCGCACCCACGGTAGTTCGGGATTGTTCGAATTTTTCTCGTTTGCGGCGATTGCTTCATTGAGTGTCGCGTAAACGAGATGATAGCCGAAATCGATTTCATGGCCCTCCTGCGGAGCAGGCGGCGAAATTTTTTCCGGGTCAACCTCGCATGTGTAATAGGAAACTTCATGTTCAAAGATGCGATTATCGTGGCCCGTGCAACTCTTAACCACGCATTTTCCACAAGGTAAATTGCTTGCGCGGCGGGCAATTATCTGCCCGAACTCGCGCACGGATTTCGGCTCGACATGCATCCCCGTTTCCTCAAGCACCTCGCGAACAAGCGCGTCAAGATGCGTTTCACCCGCCTCAACGCCGCCGCCCGGAAACACGTAATCGCCGTATCTTTCGCTTTTCACCATCGCGAGCTTGCCGTCTTTGAATATTATTGCCTTAACCGCCGCTCTTTTTTCCTTAGGCCAATCGGGTTCATAATTTTTTTCATCGAGAATTGCGATTGTTCGCATAAAAATCCCCTCCCCTTGCATTATAAACCATGTGCAAAATTTTCACAAAAAAGCGCGCACTGGGCACCGGGGACACATGTCGGCGGCGACGCGTTCCCTCGAAGCCGGGAGCGGTTTCCCTGCGTACAAAAAAAACGAGTCGGCGAGTGACACTCGC
>WRGX01000053.1 GCA_009786975.1 Defluviitaleaceae bacterium | reverse complement strand
AATTTCTTGTTCGTTCCCTGCATTCAATCCGCAATTTAGACCTTCTTCTTTCTATGGCTATTGGCTACATTGGCATTTTAAGCGAAAAAGTTGATGACAGCGTTGAAGTCATGCTGATTGTTGAAGCCCCTAAGCGATTATACGGGCTTGCAAAGTTTACTCTCTACGCCATTTCCGATGGCTTGGCTGAAATCTTTTCCAAGTCTCGTGTTGGACTTTGATCGTTCTTCCGAAAACCCGTGTATGACCCGCAACTCACTCTTTTCAACTGTGCGTGAAAAAAATGGGGAAACTCAAACTCTTTAGACGTTGACATAAGCTCTTCCTTGAGTTCATCGTAAATTTTACGCCACCTCACTCCGGCAATAAATCTTCCGAATATTTATACCTTGGGTTGTGCATACGCTCAAATCTCCTTTTTGTACAATATATTTTGTCACACTCAAAGTGTGAATAAACAAAATTATTCCGCCACGCTTGCACGTGGCGGAATAATTTTTTCTGTTTATAAATTTGTGCCTTATTGAAGCAGTTGCAAAATCGAAGCCGGGAGCTGGTTCGCTTGTGCGAGCATGGAGATGCCGGCTTGTTGTAGGACTTGGGCGGCTGTGAAGCGCATCATTTCGCGGGCCATGTCGGTGTCGCGGATGCGGGATTCTGCGGCGGAGAGGTTTTCGGAGGAGATGTCGAGGGATTGGCGGGTAAATTCGAGGCGGTTTTGGACTGCGCCGAGCTGGGCGCGTTGGCCGTTTACTATGCCTTCGGCGATGTCGATTATGTCGAGCTGTTCGGAGATGGGGATACCGCTTCTTTCGCGTACGTCGATTAGCATAGCGAGGTCGCCGCGGCCGCCGCCGAGGATACCGGTGTGGATTCCTTTAAGTTGAAGAACCGTTCCTTGGAGGGAGTTCGGTCCGATTTGGAACCACATGGCGTTGGACTCGAGGTTTACGTTACCGAGTACGTCGGTGGAGAGGTCAAGGAGACGCTCCATGTAGGAGAGAATGTTGTTTTCGGGTCTTTCGGCGATTCTGGTGTTAGCCACGGTTTGCCTGATGTGTGTAGCTGTTTCTCCCGGCATGGCAAGCCTGAAACCACCGGGGGCAGAGTCGTCAACAACGTGAGTAGCGGGTGTGCCTCTAACGAAGCGGGTCGCGTCACCGTCTTCGTCGACTCCCGAAACGTGCGTGGCGTTAACGGAGGCTCTGTCAGCATCGGTTATGTCGGCGGCGTCAATGCCTCTTACTTGCGTCAAATATTCATCAACGGTTAGGAACATCGGATTGTCGTTGTCAGGATCAATTAACCCGTCAACAAAATTCGGATTAGAGATATGCGTAGCGTCTTGCCCAGGAGCTGCCAAAAAGAAGTCTTCATCTGTTGACTCCCGGTGTGTGGCGGTAGCTGCTATCAGTTCATCATCTATGTCAGCAGCGTCAATGCCTCTAATGTTCTCCAAATAATACTCGACCTCAAGAAATTCTCGGTTAGTCGTTTCATTTGGCGGAATGTTAGAGTTGAAATTCGGGTTCGCGACATGCGTCATTGGCAAGAGGAGATCACCATCATCATCGAACATCGCTATAAATCCTGTATTCGCGCCGCCGATTGTTCCAACGATATTGCGTATGGCGCGATTCATTTCTTCCAGCGGTCCGAGAAGAATGGGATTACCTTCAGGGTCCAAAACAGGCTCACCAGCGGCGTCCAATTGTCCGGGACCTCCGATCATCGCTAAATTCAAGCTATCTAAAGCATCTTGGAAGCCTGCGCGTATTTGCTCTAAATGCGTACGTGCATCTTCGCTCCAGTTTGCGATGGCGGGACCGGAGAATACTGTCGAGCCGTCGGCATTTATCGCGCCTGCGCCGCCCAAGGCATTCATTTGGTCTTGGGTGATTTGGAACATTTCTTCCGAAGCGCGAAGAGCCAATCGCAATTCGCTTTCGATGCGGTTTGCGATACTTTGAAGCTCGGTGCGCTCTGCGGGAATCATATCCAGTGCGCCAAAGTTAAGGTCGCGAACTTCTTCGAACATTTGGCTTAAATCGTCGGGGGTGAAGTCAATGTTCGGGTCCAAGACTTTGCGGTCGGCCACGCGACGCGCAAGGTCGTTAAGGTCGTTTTGAAGACCGATAAGGGTGCTGCGCACGCCTGTTTCGGTTCTGTTGTTGGGGTTGTAATGAACGTTCGGCAAGCGACCTATATTGTCGTTGCGTGCCATGGGGACGGGTACGCGGGTTACGACGCCGCCGGATTGGGGCAGACCGAGTACGCGCGCTTGGTCGAAAACCATCCATTGAAGCGATACGGGGCTTGAGGGGCCGCCGCCTTCGCCGCCCAGTCCGCCGGCAAGAAGTGTGCGGGTGTTAAACTGGGTACGGAAGGTTACGTCGTTTATTTCCGTCATAAGGTTGTCGATTTCAAGTTGAATCATTTCGCGGTTGTTAAGCGTATTCGTATCGTTTGCGGCTTGTACCATAAGCTCGCGCATACGAATTATCATGTCGGAAACCGTTGCCATTGCGCCTTCGGCGGTTTGGATAAGGCCTACGCCGTCTTGGGTGTTGATGCTTGCTTGGTCAAGGCCGCGGATTTGTGCGCGCATTGTTTCCGAAATTGCAAGACCGGCTGCGTCGTCCGCCGCGCTGTTTACGCGGAAACCGGAAGAAAGCCTTTGGGCGGATTGGCGTTGCATGTGCCCTACGTTCGTTAAATTTCTGTGCGAATTTAACGCAAATACGTTTGTACGTACTACCATGTTAGACATAATTGTTCTCCTTTCCCTTCCTTGGGTTAGAATTAAGTATTACTCCGTTTTTGTTGGTCATTACGACCGCGAAGGGTACAGGGGGGTTATACCCTTTGCGGTTGTAATGAATCGCTACACCTTTTGTGTGATTCCGGCTTCCTTTAGCTGCTCGTTCGCGCTGTTTCGTTTGACGATTTTTCCGTCTATGGTGAAGTGTTTATTGGTAATCGGGCTGTACCATCTTTCGTGGTCGCCCTTGCCTTGGCGGATAAATTTACACCCGTGCGCGTTTAGTATTTTTTTGACTTGCCGAGTGTAATCACCCATTATGCGACGGCTAGTGTATCTGTACGCTCTATATTATATTGAAGCTCGACTGCGCCTTTGTAATTGTGTTCGTTTTCCATGATGTCTTGTACAGCCAAGCGCATTCTTAGGGCTAAGGCGTCGAATGAGCCGTCTTCGAGGGTTATGCTTAGGTCGTCGCATTTTGCGTACCACAGTTTGTCGTCACCTGTCCATATGAATTTTATGTTGTAGTTCATGTCGACGACTCCTTTGGGGTGGTTTTTGCACTTCTGCCTCCATTAATGTTGCAGTTCACGCGCTGCGCTCCTTAAATGGGGGATTAACTTGCGTGGAGGAGTTTTGCAGAATAACTGTTTTTTGGTTCGGGGATTTTTTCGCCGTCCAGTAAAGCGCACTCTATCCATTCCTTCATTATAACCTCTATGTTAGTTTGATTTTTCAACCCTGTCTAAGATTATTTTCTCCTCGGAAAGCAAATTTTTCAATTCCTTGCTTTCCGGCTCTTTTTCAATTGCTAACTCCAGCCTTTTGATTCGATGCAAGGAGTCTTTTACTAGTTCGGCTTGTGTTGCCATGTTTTTAGCTCCTTAAATTGACGTAAGTGTACCATTTGTTTGATTCGTCGCTCCAATGCAACTTAACAATGCAATTCATTTCTGAATTTTCCTTCCCTACTTTAACGGAATCGCCGACATTTTTCTTAATGTATGATTCGCCGGGTCGACTATGAAGCCTGTGGATTGCAATGCGGTTACTCCGAGAAGAGGCTCGACGCCGTTTTTGCCAAAAACAACGTCTATCGCCGTTTCTTCATCTTCAAAGCGAACCAAGGCAACGCCTACGTCATACGAAACGACAGTGCCGTCTGCCAGTTCATAGCTACGCTTGCGTCTGCGCTCTATTCCGATTTGTTCAAGCTCGTTTGAAGGTACTATCGTGTCGGTTGCCCCTGTGTCGACCAAAAACGAGTCGGAAAATGTCCTCGCTTCGTCTTTAACATTTACAAGGACGGCGTTTGTATACACCAAGCCCACAAAGACAACCTCCCACCATGCTGTGTCGGCCTTTACAATTCCTTCGTAATTTACACCGAATGTTGTGTGATGTCAAGTGGAATTGTTTTGGGAATTTTTTTGGTGAATTGTTTTGAGCGTTATTCCGCTATTGTTATATCGGCAGGTTTGGGGGAAAGGTTTAGGGGTTTATTTGGCGAGGGAATTTTGTTATATTCCCACGTTTGACACTTGCGAAAGAAAAAAAGCCCGTCTACCCCTGATAAACACAAGGGATTCGGGTTTTTTGAAATGCGTGAAAATGTCACAATATTTTAGCAGATTTTGAGTCCTTGAAAATTTTTTTCATATAGGAAGATTTAGTAATTTGAAAGTCGGTACGGAAGCCGAAAATATCGTGAAGAGCGTCGGTAAAATCGGTGCGGGTGTAAGCGGGGATGTAGCCCTCTCCCCGGTGCCCATTGCGCGCTTGGCGCGCTTTTTTAATTTTGCAAAAAAGAGTCGGCGAGTGACACTCGCCGACTCTTTTTTTATGGGTCGGGAAAGTGCATCCGGCTTC
>WRGX01000052.1 GCA_009786975.1 Defluviitaleaceae bacterium | reverse complement strand
ATAAAAAAGCGCGCCAAGCGCGCATTGGGCACCGGAGACACATGTCGGAGTCGGCACATTCCCTCGAAGCCGTGAGCAATTTCCGGGCGTATAAAAAAAGCCGCCTCGCTTCACCGGCGAGGCGGCATATTTCTTTACTTGTTTTTCAGGTTAAACCAAGCCCCAAGCCCCGGATATTCCGCGACTTCATCAAGCTCCTCCTCGATGCGCAGGAGCTGATTATATTTTGCAACACGGTCGCTGCGGGCAGGTGCGCCTGTTTTGATTTGCCCCGCATTTACGGCAACGCAGATGTCGGCGATTGTTGAGTCTTCGGTTTCGCCCGAGCGGTGCGACACAACAGTCGTCATATTATGGCGATGCGCAAGTTTCATGGTTTCAAAGGTTTCGGTAAGCGTACCGATTTGGTTTACTTTTACCAAAATCGAATTGCCCGTGCCCGTGTCTACGCCGCGTTGGAGGCGTTCGGTGTTTGTAACAAAGAGGTCGTCTCCCACGATTTGTATGCGGTCACCAATGCGGTCGGTGAGAAGTTTCCAGCCGTCCCAGTCCTCTTCGTCAAGTCCGTCCTCGATTGATATAATCGGGTATTTTTTGCAAAGTGCATCATACATATCAACCATTTCGGCGGCGGTGCGATAAACTTCTTTACCCGTCGTTTTGCTTTCGCCTTCGAAATAGTACATGCCTTCTTTGCCGTTTTTCTTGGCGTCGCCGTAAAGCTCGGTTGCGGCAACGTCGAGGGCGATGCGAATATCCGTGCCGGGTTCATAGCCCGCTTTTTTGATTGCCTCGAGAATAATATCGATGACCTCGTCGGGAGTGGCAAGGTTTGGCGCAAATCCGCCTTCGTCGCCAAGCGCGGTTGCAAGCCCGCGACTTTTGAGAATTTTCTTAAGCGCGTGATAAATTTCCGCACACCAGCGCAACGCTTCTTTAAAGCAACACGCGCCCACGGGCATAATCATAAATTCTTGGAAATCGACGGTGTTGTCGGCGTGTTTTCCGCCGTTGAGAATATTCATCATGGGTACGGGGAGTTCTTTCGCGTTGAATCCGCCCAAATATTGATACAGCGGCATACGAAGCGCGGCGGCGGCGGCTTTTGCCACTGCCATGGACACGCCCAAAATGGCGTTCGCGCCGAGTTTCGATTTGTTCTCCGTGCCGTCGAGGTCGAGCATTTTCATGTCAACGGCAACTTGGTCGATTGCGTTCATGCCGCAAATTTCGTCGGCAATAATGTCGTTCACATTGTCCACGGCCTTTTCAACGCCAAGCCCCAGATAACGTTCGCCGCCGTCACGAAGCTCAACGGCCTCGAACGCGCCTGTGCTTGCGCCCGAAGGCACCGCGGCACTGCCGCTTGCAAGTTTTCCGCCCTCGTCCTCGACGATTACCTGCACTTCCACTGTAGGGTTGCCGCGCGAATCCATAATTTCGCGTGCGTGCACCTCTACGATTTCGATGAATGTTTTAATCATTTTGTTTCCTCCTTGGATTTATTTTTTCCGTTTTTGTTCTTTTTCGTTTGCGCTTCGTCCAAAACGGCGTCAATCATATTTTCAAGTTCGTCATACGCTTTCAATTTCACCAACGATTTCATTGCGGAAAAAAGCCCTACAATCTCAATTCGATTCATGGCGCAGACTCCTTTATTTTTCGCCGGCGGAAATGTCGTACTTTATCAACTCAAACAACTTTTTAACACACTCCAACATTTCAGTTGAAGGGTCGGTAAATGCCAACAACGCACCGCATACATTGTCAAATTCCTTTCCGTAAACGGTTTTTCGGCTACCTGGAGCGCATTCGCCTCCGCATTTTGCGCACACATTAACATGTTCCCGCGCGATTTTTTTCATAGCCTCGTCAAGCATGAATCCTTTCGGAACATTTCCATCCACGCTTGGCCATATTGTCCACGGCCCCGGCACCTCATCTTTTGGGTAATTTTTTCTTCAAATGAATTCATGCAGAATCCTCCTGAGATTTATTTTTCATTTTCTTGTGCTAAGATTTTTTCAAGTTCTTTGATTGAGGGGGCATTCCCTTCGTACGCAAAAGTCGGCTTAGTTCGTGTTTTTGGCAGAACAACGCCTTCCGAGTTTGCCAAACGTGCAACTCGTGAATAGGCTTCATCCAACGATTTCGAGGTTTCAAGAACATCTGCAACCGCGTTAAAAATCACCTTACTTTCGTACGCCATAAATCATTCCTCCTTATTTTTTCACAAGCAAACTTTTCCCCGTCATTTCCGGCGGTTTCGGCAAGCCCATTAAGTCCAAAAGCGTGGGTGCAATATCAGCGAGGCGGCCGTCCGGTGCAAGCCCGATGTCTCCGCAGTTGAAGAGGACGAACGGCACGGGGTTTGTTGAATGGGCGGTGAACACGGTGTCGCCGTCCATCATTTTGTCGGCGTTGCCGTGGTCGGCACAGAAAAACATGCGTGTGCCGTTTTTAAGCATCGCGTCCATTGAGCGAGCGACGCACGTGTCAATGGTTTCGACCGCGCTGATTGCCGCATCCATCATGCCGGTATGCCCAACCATGTCGCAGTTCGCAAAGTTTACGACGATTAAATCATACTTTTGCGACTCGATTGCCTCGATTAGCTTGTCCGCAACTTCGGGCGCGCTCATTTCGGGCTGCAAATCGTATGTCGCGACCTTGGGCGACGGGACCAAAATTCTGTCCTCGCCATCGTAGGGGGCTTCGTTTCCACCGTTGAAAAAGAAGGTGACGTGGGCGTATTTTTCCGTTTCCGCAAGGCGCAATTGCGTGCGCCCTTTGTCTGCCAGATATTTGCCCAAAACGTTGTCCATGGACTGCGCGTGAAACGCAACGTGCTTGTTCGAGATTGTCCCGTCGTACTCGGTGAAGCAGACGTAATATAAAGGAAGCATTTTTTCGCGCGGGAAGCCGTCGAAGTTTGCGTCAACGAAGGCACGGGTGATTTCGCGGGCACGGTCGGGGCGAAAATTGAAGAAAATAACGGAGTCCTTCGCGCTGATTTTCGCCGTTGGTTTTCCGTCACGCAAAATAACCGTCGGCACGACGAACTCGTCGTTCACACCGGCGGCGTATGTTTTTTCCATGCATTCGGTTGCTGTTGACGCAGTTTCGCCGACACCATCGGTTAGAGCGACGTATGCTTTTTCGACACGTTCCCAGCGATTGTCGCGGTCCATTGCGTAATAACGGCCGGAAATCGTCGCAATTTTCCCGACGCCGATTTTTTGCATCTGCGTCTCAAGCTCGCGGATATAATTCGTCCCCGAAGCCGGCGGCGTATCGCGCCCGTCGAGAAATGCGTGTACGTATACTTCGCTTATTCCCTCGCGTTTGGCGAGTTCGAGCAGCGCGTACAAATGCGTGTTATGGCTGTGGACGCCGCCGTCGGACAAAAGCCCGTACAGGTGTAACGCCGAGCCGTTTGCGCGCACATTTTCAATCGCGCCTCGCAGGGTTTCATTTTTGTAAAAATCGCCGTCCGCTATTTCCTTGGAAATGCGCGTAAGCTCTTGGTAAACGATGCGACCCGCGCCGATGTTCGTGTGGCCGACTTCGGAGTTGCCCATTTGCCCGTCGGGCAAGCCGACATCAAGCCCCGACGCCGCACCCGGCTCGCAGGGATATTTTTCCATAAGCCAGTCGAGATGCGGCGTTTCGGCGAGGGCGATTGCGTTCGTTTCGCGAGATTTGCCGCACAGACCGAAACCGTCCAAAATCATTAACACAACCGTTTGTTTATTCAAAATGAACCACCTTTTCGAAGGATGCTTTTAGACTTGCGCCGCCGACGAGACCTCCGTCGATATTCGGCATGGAGAAAAGTTCTTTGGCATTTTCGGGCGCGACGCTTCCTCCGTAAAGGATGCGGATTTTCTCCGCCGCCGCTTGTCCGTGGCCTGCTTTGACTTCCTCGCGAATCAACGCGCAAACTTCCTCGGCTTGCTCCTTTGTCGCGACGTCGCCCGTGCCGATTGCCCAAATCGGCTCGTATGCGATTACGATTTTTGCCATATCGTCCGCGCTCATTTCGTCGATTGCAAAGGCAAGTTGCTTGCGAATTACGTTAAATGTGCGACCGGATTTACGCTGTTTCGAGGTTTCGCCGATGCAAATAATCGGCGTTAATCCGGCTTCCAAGGCAGCAAGTGCCTTGAGATTTACCTCTGTGTCGGACTCTTTGAAATATTCGCGGCGTTCGGAATGGCCGATTATTACATAGGGAATGTCCATGCTTGCAAGCATTTCGCCGGAAATTTCACCCGTATACGCGCCGCTTGCGGCATAGTGCATATTTTGCGCGCCGACGCCGATTTTTGTACCCGCGAAAATGCCTTTCATCGCGCTTAAATGCACATACGGTACGCAAAATACCACATCAACTGCGTCGGTATTTACTGTTCCCTTCATTTCGTTTGCAAAATCTTCAGCCTTTTTTGCACACAAGTTCATCTTCCAGTTGCCCGCGATTAGTTTTTTCCGTGACATACTTTTACCATTCGCTGAACGAACAAATTCCTGATGAAAATTGGTCGCCCGCGTTCCCTTCTTCGATTTTTCACACTTTTACCATTCGCTGAACGAA
>WRGX01000051.1 GCA_009786975.1 Defluviitaleaceae bacterium | reverse complement strand
CAACTCTTGTTCTTGCTTGCGTTTTTGCTCTTGCCGCTGTTCTTTATCAAAAGTTTTTACAGCGGTTTCAATGCTCCGCAAATATTCTTCGCTTAGACTGCTTACGGCATTGCCGAGGGCGTTAATGCTTTCCTCTGTGTCAAATAGGTGTAAATCATGTTCTATAAGACCAGTTAGAGCGGCGTTTAATTCTTCCCTAATGCCCAAGCGTTTGTTTATGATTAGTGCCGTGCTTGCGTAAACTATTGATTCAAAGGCTTGTTCACGCATATATCTATCATCAAGGTCGGCAATATTACTGAAAAGACTGCTTCCCTCTAATGCCTTGTTAATGGTTTCACGGTTTCTGTCCATGTATTTTACGGAAACTGTGTCGTATGCCGTATCTAAAACATCACCCAAACTTGCTTCGGGGTCTATGCTTTCAATTCCGTACTGGCTGGCGATATGGTCTATTGCTGTTTTTTCATGCTCCGAACTAAAACCCCAGTGGGGTAAAGGTAATGATTTTGCTGTTGTGATTGTATCTGCCACATCAAAATAATTTTTTACAGTCAACTTACCGTTTTCGTTTACAGGCAGATACATTGCAGTACCTTTTTTGATAACCCTGTGGAGTGGATTACCGTTCCAAGTGTCATAATCGGCTATGGCTGTGGCATTGGGCTTTTGGCGGTTAATTATTGGGTACCGGGGACACGTGTCGGCGGCGACGCGTTCCCTCGAAGCCGGGAGCAGTTTCCCGGAGCATAAAAAAACCCCGACCGATTAGATTCGGTCGGGGTTTTGAAATTCGGTGATGTGCTAATCTTGCGCCAAAAAGCGTTCCACGTCGAGGAGGAGTTTTACCTCGTCGTTGACTTTGCCGATGTTTCTGACAAATTGGTTTGCGTAACTCAGCTTCGCGCTTGGGGGCGGGGCGATTCGTTCTTCGGGGATTATTGCGGTTTCTTGCACAGCGTCAACAATCATGCCCAAAGTGTAATCGCCGTAAACAATTACGATTATGCAGGTTTCCTCGTCGTGTTCCTTAAAAGGTTTGCCGAATCGCTTGCGCACATCCAAGACGCCGATAAGGTCGCCGCGAAGGTTTGTTATGCCCTCGATGAAGTTTGGCATGTCGGGAACTTTTGTTATGGACTGCATCTTGATTATTTCCTTTACATATGCAATCTCTACGCCGTAATCTTCGTCCTCAATGGCGAATGTCAAGTATTGGTCCTTAATTGTGTCATCAAGTTGCCTTTCATCAAATAAATTTTGCATGGCAGCCATGGCTATACCTCTTTTCCCTTTTATTTATCAAAGAACCCGGCGACGTCGATGATTAGGCTTATGTCGCCGTTGCCAAGAAGTGTACAGCCGCTCAGGCCGCGTACTTTTTTGAAATACTTGGGCATGGGCTTGACAACCGCTTGCTGTTGCCCGATAAGGTCGTCAACCAGCAGACACACAACGTGTTCGCCGTTTTCAAGCATTATAAGAGTGCCTTCGCAAACGTCCGTGACCGCGCCGTCGATACTGAAAAATTCGTGTAGGCGAACAATGTTGTAAATTTCGCCGCGCTCGGTAATCATTTCGTTGCCGCTTGGGTCGGTGAAAAGATTTTCGGGCCGCGCCTTGAACGATTTGATAATGTTCGCGATGGGAATCGTGTACTGCGCGCCCGCAACGAGAACGCTCATGCCCTCTTGGATTGTCAGGGTCAGGGGGATTTTCAGCGTAAACGTCGTGCCTTCGCCCGATACGGAATCAACAAGCGCGGTTCCGCCGACAATTTCCAGATTGCTTGACACAACATCCATGCCCACGCCGCGCCCGGAAAACGCCGTAACTTGGTCGTTTGTCGAGAAACCCGGGAGGAAAATGAACTGCTGAATTTCCCTGTCGGTGTATTCGGCATCGGGCTTCATTGTCAGCCCGTTTGCCTTGGCTTTCGCCAAAACTTTTTGCACGTTTATGCCGCGCCCATCGTCTTTTATGATGATAAGAACGTCGCCGCCTGCGGTTGTTGCCTCAAGCAGAACGCGTGCCTTTGCGGGCTTGCCGCTCTTTTTGCGTTCTTCGGGCATTTCTACGCCGTGGTCAATCGAGTTGCGAATAATGTGCATAATCGGGTCGGCGATGTGTTCGATGATGTTTTTGTCGACCTCGGTCTCCTCGCCGACAATGTCGAGCTGGACGTCTTTGTCGAGTTGGCGGCACATGTCACGCACGATGCGGTGCATACGGAAAAACGTAGCGGACAGCGGAACCATTCGCATCTGCATAACGGTTTGTTGCAGGTTTGAAATAATTTTGCGAAGCTGGCGAGTTTCCTTATTGAAGCTCTCCAGTTGGAGGCCTTCAAGTTCGGAATTTTGCGTAACCATTGCCTCGGAAATAACCAGCTCGCCCATGAGATTTAAGAGCGCGTCGAGCTTGTTTACGTTCACGCTTATCATGTGTGACGCAGATGCGGCTTTCTTTTGCGCGGCATCTGCGGACGCCGCCGCGTCTGTTGGGGCGGTCGGGGCGAAGGTTTCAGCGAGTGTTGGGGCCTCCATTATAATCTCCTCCTCTGCTGCGGATTCATCGGGAATCGGAGTATCGTCGGGAATTTCATCAAAAATTTCGACCTCGGGCAAATCGTCCGCCGTCGACTCCGGGGAGGGCGCGGATTTGTCCTCAAGCGCGAGTTCGCGAAGGTATACGGTCGCGCCCAGGTGATTGTACACGAAAGTGTAGTCACGCGGGCTTGAAAATTCAACAATAAAGCCTTCGTTTCGGATTAAAGGAATGGTGCTTTCGTCGATGACATCAGACGGAACATGCACAATGTCGGTGGCGAATTCCTGCAAATTGTGTACAAGCGTGTACGCGCGAATATTTTCCATTTCGCAGCCATCTTGGAAGAAGATTTTGGCTTTGTACTTATTCATATGCTCACCTGCCGTGACAATTTTTTTGCGCTTCAGGTCCGGCTCGCCCGGGGAAACGCCGGGTTCGGGCGCAGGTACGTCCTCGCCTTTGATTTGGTGCAAAAATTTATCGATTGCCAAGGCAAGCTCGGTGCCGTCGCCGTCGGGCTTTTCCCCGTTTGTCAGCTTGGCGAGTTCTTCTTTTACGAAGTCCGCGCCGCTTAAAACGTGGTCTGACAGGCGTTTAAAGTCCAAGCCCTGCGGATTTTCTTCACGCAAATAGTAAAATAAATCCTCAATCGAGTGCGCCACGCCCGCGATGTTGTCAAACATCATCATGGCCGAGGAGCCTTTGATTGTGTGCATTACGCGGAATATTTCATTGATTTGGTCCATGTTATATTCCGACTCGCTTTGGACAATTGTGGCTTCGAGCTGGTCAATCAGCTGAGACATCTCGAATATGAACATTTCAAGCATTGACTCTCTATCGAAGTCAGTCATAGAAATTTCACCCTCCCTTGTTATCGTATATTAAACTACAAAGAGATTGCAAAAACAAGTGTTTTTTACAAAATAAACACAGATTTCGGAAAATTAAAATGGTTTTCGGTAAACGGCGGGCTTAATGTACTCATATTTTGTCCCCGAATTGCTTATTGATTCGGAATGACCGATAAATAAGTACCCGCCCGGTTCGGTTATATCGTAAAATCTTTTTACAACGGCGTCTCGCGTTTGGCCGTCGAAATAAATCATTACGTTTCTGCAAAAAATGACCTGCATGGTTTTTCGAAACGGAAAAGGGTCGATAAGATTTATTCGGCGGTAGACAATTTGCTTTAAAATACTGTCCCTTACCTGCGAAAGCTCGTCGTCATATTTGCTGAAGTATTCATTTTGCCACGGTTTCGGCAAGGTTTCCAATGCGCCGGTCGCATACCTGCCCGCGACGGCTTTATCCAGGACTTGCGCCGAGATATCGCTTGCCAAAATTTGCGTATTCCAGCCGGGGCTTTTTTTAAAATATTCCTGCAAAATAATTTGCAAGGTAACGGGTTCTTCACCCGACGACGACGCAGTACACCAAAGCCTGACGTCCTTTTGCGCCGAATATTTTTCCTCAAGCCACGGCAGAACGTCATCGCGGAAATAATCAAAATGGTCGGTTTCGCGCATAAAAAACGTATGGTTTGTTGTGATTTTATTTACGAAACGTTTCATCGCTTCGCCCGACCTGTCCTGCAACAGGTAGTCAAAATACTCCGTAAACGAGGACATGCCAAGTTCCTGCAAGGTCGAGCGCAAGCGGGAATGCACCAGTGTTTTCTTTTCGTCGCTGAGAGAAATCCCAAAATTTGACTTTATATACATGCGAATTTTTTCAAATTCCGCATTTGTTAGCTCCGTCATGGATTTTATGCCCTCCCTCATGCCCCCCTGCAAGATACATAAAAAATTCCTCCCCCTATCATATCACTATCGACGATTTCCGCAAGTTTTATTTCGTATGAAAATATTTACACAAAAAAGCGCGCCAAGCGCGCAGTGGGAACCACGGGCGCAGTGAGCGAAGCGAACGTTTCCCGCGCCACCGGGGACATGTGTCGGGGGCGGCACATTCCCTCGAAGCCGGGAACAGTTTACCGGACCGCAAAAAAACGAGTCGGCGAGTGACACTCGCC
>WRGX01000050.1 GCA_009786975.1 Defluviitaleaceae bacterium | reverse complement strand
GGGGGGAGCGGCTTTCGGCGCGGGTGGAGTGGCTTCCGGAGTGGGAGCAGGGTGGTCGTTCGCTTCGCGAGCAGCCTCCCCGTGCGGCAGGGGCAAGGCCGCCGATTCTGCCGCAGATTTCGCAACCGACGCGGCAACAGGCGCAGCAACCGACGCAACAGGCGCAACCGCAACCGCAACTTCAACCCTCTCCGCCACTCCCGCGCAAAGTTTCAACGCGCAAATCTCAAACGCCGTACGCATATGCGGCGCGAATCGCATCTCGCGCAACAGCTCGCTAAACGCCTCGATGTATCGCATCAGCGAATCTCTCGAGATTCGCGAGGCTTGTTCCGCCAATTTTGCCGCAATATCGGCAGAAAATTCGTCGATTCCCGCCAAGCCCGCAACGAGAACATCGCGAAAATGCCGCACCAAATCCGCCGCAAATTGCGAAACATCGCGTCCGTCACCCATTGCATCCGCGATAATTTTCATAATCGCGTTCGCGTCGCCCGTCGAAAGCGCGTCGGCAAATGCAAAAAGCCGCGACCTGTCAACCGCGCCAAGAATCTCGCGCACTTTATCCAGCGTCAATCCGCCGCCGCTCCCGTCGCTCAAGCACTGGTCGAGCAAGCTAATCGCGTCGCGCATCGCGCCGTCGGAGTGATAGGCGATATAGTCCAAAGCCGCGTCCTCGAAGGGCAAATTTTCGCCGCGCAAATAATCGGCAAGCGCGCCCGTCATATCCGCCGCCGAAATCCGCCGAAAATCAAATCGCTGGCAACGCGATAAAATCGTCGCGGGAATTTTTTGCGGGTCCGTTGTTGCCAAAATAAAAATCACATGCGGCGGCGGCTCTTCTAGGGTCTTTAAAAGCGCGTTAAACGCGCCGCCGGAAAGCATGTGAACTTCGTCGATAATATAAACCTTATACGCGCCCTGTGTGGGCAAAAATTTTACTTCCTCGCGCAAATCGCGAATATTGTCCACGCCGTTATTCGACGCCGCGTCAATTTCCGCAACATCAAGCGAACGTTCCGCCAAAATGTTCTCGCACATTTCGCACGTATTGCAGGGTTCGCCGTCACTTGACGAAGACGTGCAATTTATCGCCCGCGCAAAAATTTTCGCCGCCGATGTTTTGCCCGTTCCCCGCGTGCCGCAAAATAAATACGCATGGCTGACCTGCCGCGTTTTAAGTTGATTTATAAGTGTACGAACAATTGCGCGTTGTCCGATAATCGCGCCGAACGTACGCGGCCGAATTTTACGATACAAAGCCGGCATAAATTTCACCATTCGCTGAGCGCACAAATCGCCATTAGAAATTCGTCGCCCGCGCTCCTTTCTTCAATTTTTCACACTTTTCGCCGTCATCCTATCAACATATTCTGCGCGCGCAAGCCGTCGTGTAGGGCCGCGCGTGTGTCCATCAACAGTCTTTTTTTATCGGGATTTTGCAACGCTGTGCTTGCGGCTACCGCGTCCCCGACGGGTTCCTCGCTCAGCATAAATATATGCACCTTGTCGCCGACCTCCTTGTATCGCAATGTAACGTCCATTTCGAGATGCTCCTCGCTGTCTTCCGACACGGTGCCAAACAAGCTGCGCCTGCGAATCCGTACATAATCTGCGCTCATGTCAAATTTGTCGAACTCGTGCTTAATCCCCCATTGCATTTGCCCCATAATTTTGTCGGCGACCTTTACAACGTCCTCGAGCGACGCGCCCGCCGTGAAATGATAATTTTGATACATTGGCATGTTCATTTCTCCTTCCATTATTCACAAACATTATAGCACAAAAGCGCGCCAAGCGCGCGGTGGGAACCGGGGACATGTGTCGGCGGCGACACGTTCCCTCGAAGCCGGGGGCGGTTTCATATTGGCAGAAAAAATCGAGTCGGCGAGTGACACTCGCCGACTCGATTTTTTTGGCTCGGTTTTATTGCATTAAAAAATCTGTCGCTCGCGTTCCTCTTTCCGATTTTTCACACTTTTCACAGCTCGGCATATAGTGCGATATGCCTAATCTGGGGAGATGTGAGGCAATGCGTCAATACCGAATCCGCGGAGGAAATCGGCTGCTTGGCGAGCTTAAAATCGGCGGCGCGAAAAATGCCGTTTTACCGATTCTTGCCGCAGTTTGTCTGAACGAAAGCGAGACAGTTATACACAATTGCCCGCGAATTTCCGACACTTTCGATTCAATCGAGATTCTAAACCGTGTGGGATGCGAGACAGATTTTTGCCAAAATACTCTCAAGGTTCGCGCAAGCGATTTGTCGTACGAAATTCCCGAGGACTTTGCGAAAAAAATGCGTTCGTCGGTGCTGTTTATGGGGGCTTTTTTGGCGCGATGCGGGCGAGTGATTTTGCCGCTGCCGGGCGGTTGCAGCATCGGCACACGCGCGATTGACCTGCATATCGAAGGCCTCGAGGCAATGGGCGCGAAAATTCGCAGGGGCGACGGCAAACTTTTTTGCGAAACAGACGGGCTTAAAGGCGCGAAAATTAAATTGACCTTCGCATCAGTCGGCGCGACGGAAAATTTGATGATTGCCGCAACCCGCGCGCACGGAGAAACAGTAATCGAAAATGCCGCACGCGAACCCGAAATCGCCGACCTTGCCGAATTTTTGAAAAAACTCGGCGCGGACATTCGCGGCGCGGGAACGAGTACGATTATTGTTCAAGGGAAGCAATCCCTGTGCGCACCTGTTGCCCATACGATTATTCCCGACAGAATCGTCGCGGCAACACATCTTGTTGCGGCGGCGATGACCGGCGGCGAAATCGTTTTGAAGGACGTGCGACCTTTTGATTTGATGCCCGTTGTGGCATGTCTCAAGGAAATGGGCTGTTTTTTGCGCTGTGACGGAGACGATGTTCACCTGCGTGCGCCGGAACGTCTTCGCGCGGTGCCGCGCATTGAAACCCGTGTGCATCCCGGTTTTCCCACCGATATGCAAGCACAATTCGTCGCCGCGCTCACGCTCGCGGACGGACAAAGCGAAGTCACCGAAACCGTTTTCGAAAACCGATACAGCCATGTCGGCGAGCTTCGCAAAATGGGCGCGAATATTAGGCTCACCGCCGATAAACGCACATTTGTAATAAACGGTACAAACGCCCTTCGCGGCGCGACCATTGCGGCGCACGATTTGCGCTGTGGCGCGGCGTTGATTCTTGCCGCTCTTGCCGCTGACGGAGAAAGCATCGTACAAAACGCATCTTATGTAGAACGCGGATATGAAAGCATCGAACGAGATTTGACGCATCTAGGCGCGGATATTTTGTTGGAAAATTCGGGTTGATATGCTATCATTCAACACGTTGCTGACCTTTATTTCCAGGCTCAGTTAAAGAAAAAACCACTCTGCTATGCCATTAGCTGAGTGGTCAATTACAAAAAATATCCTGCCAAAAGCATAACCGGGAAGGCATGGTCGTATGCATGTAAGAGTGAAAAATCAGCGAGAGGAACGCGGGCGACCGATTTTTAAAGGCGATTTATGCGCTCGGCGAATGGCAAAAACATGAAGCGAACGGTAGATATTATATTTGTGCTTGCCGCCGCACCGCTGTGGTTGCCGCTTATGGCGGTGCTTGCGGTAATTGTTGGACTTTCGTCCGACGGCGGCGTTTTTTTTACGCAAAAACGCTTCGGGCGCGGCAAGAAATTTTTTCATCTCTACAAATTTCGCAGTATGTACACCACCGCGCCGCGCGATACGCCTACACATTTGCTGACGAATGCCGACGCACATATCACGCCGGTCGGGCGATTTTTGCGAAAAACCAGCTTGGACGAACTTCCGCAAATTTTAAATATTTTAGCGGGCGATATGTCAATTGTCGGGCCGCGGCCGGCCTTGTGGAATCAGGACGATTTAATCGCCGAGCGCGACAAATACGGCGCGAACGACATCCCCGTGGGCCTGACCGGGCTTGCGCAAATAAGCGGGCGGGACGAGCTTTCTATCGAAACAAAAGCCGCAAGGGACGGCGAATACGCAAAAAAAATGGGCTTTTTTTTCGATATGAAAATTATTTTCCTGACAGCAATCCGAGCGATTTCCGCAAGCGGTGTGAAGGAAGGCGTTTCCGTAATGAAGTGTGACAAGAACGGCAACGGCGGGGATGAAGTGTGAAAATACAGCGAGAGGAACGCGGGCGGCGAATTTTTAATGGTGATTTGTGCGCTCAGCGAATGGTGAAAATTGTGAAGATACTTATCGTAGGCAAGGGCGGTTTTATCGGGGAAAATTTCGCATTGTTCGCGAAAAATAAAACGAACGGCGTTGTTTCCGCCGATATTGTGGACTCTTTTGATGAGTGGACAAGCCACAATTTTGAAGATTATTCCGCCGTACTTTTCGCCGCCGGAATTGCACATCGCAAACAAAAAAAATCGGACAAGCAGCAGTATTTCGCCGTAAATCGCGACCTCGCGCTTGCCGTTGCCGAAAAAGCCAAAAAATCCCGCGTGCCGCATTTTATTTATTTAAGCTCGCTGGCAGT
>WRGX01000049.1 GCA_009786975.1 Defluviitaleaceae bacterium | reverse complement strand
GTTAAGATTGCTTGCGCCGTGGGCCATCACGATTCTGCCGGCTAAAATTTTTCGCTTTTCGCGCAATCAATACGGGCGGTGGTTTGACGGTTACGATAATTCGCGGCATTAGCGGCACTGATTTGGTTGAACTTGTTTTGAAATATTATGACAAACTCAGTGAGAAATATCAGAAGATAATTCCGCTGAAAATGGTCTATATCCCGGTTGCTGCGCAAGATGTGCAGTAAGAAAAAAACTTGGAGGTGCAACATGGCAATTAACGGAAATTGCTTTATATGCGGTAAAAATGCCGCAAAAGCAGCAATGAAAAATCATGTTATGAAAGAGCATAGCTCCGGAGAAGAGGAATGCTATCTCATCAAAGCAGAAGGCGCATACGACAAAGATTACTGGTTATTTTTCACTGTTCCGCTTGCCTCAAGTCTATCTGAGGTAGATGATTTTTTACGCGAAATTTGGTGCGAATGTTGCGGTCATTTAAGTGCATTTCGTAGCGGAGGGAGCGAAGTCGGCAAGTCAAAGAAAATAACCACATTTGCCAAAGGTGATAAGCTCCTGTACGAATATGACTTTGGCTCTACTACGGAAATCTTGTTAACTTTCGCAGACAAAATTTCTCGCGCAAAGCAACGAGAAAAAGTCTTACTGCTTGCCAGAAATGAGCCGCATGGGGATAGCTGTGATAGTTGCTCTGCTCCTGCTGATTATGTAAATGCGTGGGAAGGCGGATACTTTTGCGAAGCCTGCGCCGATAATTGCGAAGATGAAGGCGCGCTCATGCCGATTGTTAATTCTCCGCGCAGTGGGGTATGCGGCTATGACGGCGAACTCGACAGATGGACATTTGACGCTAAAAAGGAATTGAGTGCGAGTAGTGAAACACATTTTAGAAATCTGGCGTAAAAAAGCCGTTTTATAGCCTTTTTCAAAGAAGCACCCGACCTCGGAAACCCTCCAAGATGCGGGTGCTTTTTTGCGTCCTTAAAACCGAACAATAGAATGCAAATATATATTGCCTGTCAATCGTCAACATATGTACATACTTTTTCTATACTCGCTTGTTGTTCATTTCTTTTCGCTTAGAAATCTGCCTTGAAAATAAAATCGCAATGGTTTACAATTCTCTTGCAGTACCCGGCGCGATGAATCTAATGCTTTGAGTTTACTCAAATTATGAACTTGGACAGCGGGACATATCGGGCAAGACAGGGGACTGTTCTCTGTCTTGCCCCATTGGAATTGCGAAGCAAGCAAAATCAACGTTCAAAAAACCGCCGTGTCAGCGATTGCACACGGCGGTTTTGGTAAAATCATTGATGGGAGGAACAAGTGTGAGTATTGCAGTAATTTTCGACATGGACGGGGTTTTAATCGACAGCCAACCCCTTCATTATGCGGTAGACATTCGCGTACTAAAAGCGTGCGGACACCCCGCAACAATCGAAACCGTAACGCCCTACACAGGCATCGGCAACCCCGACCGCTGGCCGAAATACAAGGAAGACCTGAACCTTTCGCAAGAGGTCGATGAACTTATCGCGATGACGGAAGAAGCTATGCGCGATATTTTTTCCGCCGCGAATTTGCCGCTTATCGACGGCGTTGCGCTGCTAATCGACGGGATAAAGGCGATGGGTATACGAATCGGTGTTGCGTCGTCGTCGCCGCCCGAGCTGATTTCCCTTATCCTGCAAAAGACCGGGATTGCCGATAAATTTGACTTTATCGTGTCCGGCGAGGATGTTTCCGAGGGCAAGCCCTCGCCCGAAATTTATCTGCGTGCCGCCGAAAAGGCCGGCTTCCCGCCGGAAAAGTGCGTCGCAATCGAAGACGCCCCCGTCGGGATTCTTGCCGCGAAAAACGCGGGCATAACCTGCATCGCCTACAAAAACCCCGGCACAATCGGTCAAGATTTCACCAACGCAACATACGTAATCGATAAATTCGACGACGCTTTTCCGATAATTAAAACCTTATTTTTCCGTGTGGCGACGGGAATGTCTTTATGAGTTTAAATTTTAACACTTCGATTTTGGTTGCCGAAAACCGAGGCGATTACTCCCTGCTCGACGCGGGCGACGGCGAAAAGCTGGAGTGCTGGGGCAAAATTCGCGTAATCCGCCCCGACCCGCAAGCCTTTTGGCCGCGCGCGTATAAGTGGCCAACCCCCGATATGCATTATCACAGAAGCAAATCCGGCGGCGGAGAATGGGAAATTTTATCAAAAAACATACCTGAAACATGGACAATTTCATACGAAAACATGAAATTCATCATCCGCCCCACAGGCTTCAAGCATATGGGGCTTTTTCCCGAGCAAGCCGTGAATTGGGCGTGGCTGCGCGAGATGCTGCGTTCTCGGGGGGGTGATATTTTTTTTCCAAAAAAATCGCCCCCCAAGGTCTTAAACCTTTTCGCGTACACCGGCGGCGCGACTGTGGCGTGCTTGGCCGCAGGCGCGGAAGTCGTGCATATCGACGCGGCGAAGGGCATGAACGCTCAGGCGAAGGAAAATATTGCGAAAAACAGCCTGAAAGGCGCAAAAGTGCTTACCGACGACGTCTTGAAATTTGTGCGACGCGAGGCGCGGCGCGGAAATGTGTACGACGGCATCATCATGGACCCGCCTGTTTTCGGGCGCGGGCCGGGAGGGGAAATGTGGCGGCTTGAGGAGGGGCTTTTCGGGCTGGTGGAGGAATGCGCTAAGCTGCTTTCCGACACGCCGCTGTTTTTTTTGATTAACGCATACACGGCGGGCTTTTCACCCACGGCGTACGGGAATATTTTGCAAAAAGCGTTAAAAAATCGCGGCGGCGAAGTAAGCGTTGGCGAAATCGGGCTTGCGGCGGAAAGTGGGGTTGTTTTGCCCTGCGGCATGTTCGCGCGGTGGGAAGGATGAAAGGCGTGTAACATTATCTTCGACCGCACCGGGGAGGTCGCCGATTTTCTCGACAAAACCACCCCCATCGAAGCCCACGCTCCCGACACCATGCGGGCAATAGACACATACTGTTTTCACGCCATGATGCTTCCGAAATATTTCAAACGCGGCGACATTTTCAAAATCTTGAAAAACATCACCATCTTATTCGAAGCGCACGCGGATTTGCTTTTAAGCAATCGCGCGCCGCTTGGCTGGGGCGGAAGGGAGTGCAACATCAAGCACTGTCTGCCCTCGGAAAAGCAGGAGCATCTGAAAATTTATTTCACCTCGGCGGATTTGCCCGCACTAAAACGCGCCGTAAAAGCCGGCAACCGTAGAGCAATTTATAGCCGAACGAGAGGGGGCGCGACGGTGCAGTATGCAAACGTAACAATTGCGGCGGATTTTGACGGGACAATATGCGCCGATAAATTCCCGGAAATCGGAGAACCGAACGCCTTTGTAATTGACGTGTTGAAACGGATGGCGGCGCAAGGCGCAAAAATCATACTTCATACTTGCCGCGAAAATGGGACGCGCCGCCCGTTGCTTGATGAAGCGGTGGCATTTTGCGCCGCGCACGGAATCACCCTTTACGCCGTAAATGAAAACCCGGACGCGGTAAAAAAGCACGGGGGAATGTTCGGTGTAGCGGATAAGCGGCGCAAAGTTTACGCGGATATTTACCTTGACGATAGGGCAATAAGCCCTAAAACGCTTGAAACATGGGCAATGAGAGGGGGTGGAGATTTTGAAAGCGATTGAATATGTAAAACAAGAAGTACGGCGGGAGTATGACCGCGCCGCGGCAAAGTTCGGGGCAGCAAATAACAGCCCCTACGAAAGTTACGCCGTTATTTTGGAGGAATACGAGGAAGCACAAGAACAAATTGCGAAATTCGCCGCCGATTTTGAAATTTACTGGCAGCGGGTGAAGCAAAACTTAACGGCGGAACAATACGCACGGCTTAAATGTATGCAGGAACGGGCAGAAAACGCCGCCGCCGAACTCATACAGGTGGCCGCAATGTGCTTTAAGGCAAGGATTCCATTTGAGCAAATGGAAAGGGATAAAAAATAATACGCCCCGTGCTTATGACCAGTAAGCCCGGAGCGTCAAACAAGATATTTTCACCATGAATAGTGCAATTCACGACGACTAAAAACCAACGTCATTGTAGCACTTCGCGGCGAAAAAGTCAAAGAAAAACGCCGTAAAGTTCGGCGTTTCGGGCTTGTAATGAGTATTAACTCTTTGACGGTACCGGGAAATAGGCACGGACACGGCAAAAAGGAGAGTGTCCGAAAATGGCAATAAAAAATATTACATGGAGCTTTTTGCGGCGGACACCGCCGAAATATGTAAGGAAAAAGGGATAGCCCCATTGGCTGATACTATTTCCACTCTCAAAAAGTAAGCGTCAAGCCCACCCGCACGAGCTTAGTTGCAAAATTTAATCCGCAGGGATTCATGCAAATTTTGCGGTAGCAGGGATTGAATCAAGTCG
>WRGX01000048.1 GCA_009786975.1 Defluviitaleaceae bacterium | reverse complement strand
CATTTCAGAGAGATATGAGCTTTGGGATGCAATTATTCCATACGTCATATCCGCTATGAATTTTTGTGTTGGCTTTTTCAATCCATCACTAAGTTTTCCGCAAAAGTTGAAAATCCCTCTTTTTAAGTTGTGTCCAAGCGGGTTATAATTGACCATGTGCAAAACCTCCGTCTTGGTTGATATGATTGCGTTTTCGATAAACACATTATATCAATTTTCGGCTTGGTTTTGCACTTTTTATTTTTTGTGATTTCAAGCTCCCTATGCCTTCAAACCCGCTTGTAATTTGCTTTTGATGGAGGTTGCATTTTCAATTTTGGGGAAACTCAAACATAAACACACTTGCGGAAACCTAAAAATTCGAATAAAATGATAGAATTATAAATTTGCGAAAAATCTGAGAAGGGGTTGCAGGATGGAAAATAAAATTAAAAAGGTCTTATGCGCAAACAGAGGAGAAATCGCGATTCGCGTGTTCCGCGCTTGTAAAGATTTGGGGCTTAGCACGGTCGCGATTTATGCGAAAGAGGACGCGTATAATATGTTCCGCACAAAAGCGGACGCTTCCTATTTAATAGGCGAAAATCGTTCGCCCCTCGGCGCGTATCTTGATATCGACGCGATTGTGCGTTTGGCCAAAGCAAAAAAAGTTGACGCGATTCACCCCGGATACGGATTTTTGTCCGAAAACGCAAACTTCGCGCGTGCCTGCGAGCAAAGCGGGATTATTTTTATAGGCCCGCCGTCGAATGTTTTGACAAAAATGGGCGACAAACTGAACGCGAAAGAGATCGCGAAAAAATGCAATGTCCCGACGATTCCGGGTACGGAAACGCCGCTTTCCGACGTGGAAGAGGCCGTGAAGCTCGCGAACGAATATGGCTATCCCATAATTTTAAAAGCCGCGGCGGGCGGCGGCGGAAAGGGTATGCGCAAGGTCACAAGCGACGACGAACTTGCGACCGTTTTCCCGCTTGTTCAAAGCGAAGCGTTGAAATCGTTCGGTTCCGGCGATATTTTTATGGAGAAATTCCTTGTCGAGCCCAAGCACATTGAGATGCAAATTTTGGCGGACAAGCACGGAAATATCGTGCATTTATATGAGCGAGATTGCTCGCTCCAGCGACGTTATCAGAAAATTATTGAAATCGCGCCGTCGGTTTCGGTGCCTCAAAGCACGCTTGAAAAAATTTATGCTGATTCCGTGAAAATCGCCAAAAGCGTGAACTATGTAAGCGCGGGGACCGTCGAATTTTTGGTCGATGTCACCGGGCAGCACTACTTTATCGAGATGAATCCGCGCATACAAGTTGAACATACCGTCACGGAAATTATCACCGGAATCGACATTGTGCAGGCGCAAATTCTTATCGCCGAAGGGCATAAATTGTCCGACCCGATGATTGACATTCCGTCGCAAGAGTCGGTTAAAACGCGCGGCGTCGCGATTCAATGCCGTGTTACAACCGAAGACCCCGCAAATAATTTCGCTCCCGATATCGGCAAAATCGTGCATTATCGAAGCAGCGGCGGCCACGGAATCCGCAACGACGCCGGCAACTGCTTCAGCGGCGCGGAAATTTTGCCGTACTACGACAGTTTGCTTGTAAAAGTTTGCGCATACGGTCGCAGCTTTGAGGCGGCAATCCGCCGCTCACGCCGTGCCTTGGGCGAAATGCGCATCCAAGGCGTCAAAACAAACATCCAGTTTCTAAACAATATTTTGGACCACCCGAAATTCCAAGAAGCCGACTGCCACACAACGTTCATTGATGATGCGCGCGAGTTGTACGAGCTTCCCGCCTCCCGCGACCGCGACACGAAAATTTTGGCGTACATCGGCGAACTCGCCGTAAACGGCAAAGTGACGGCAACGCGCACGCTTGACCCCGCGCCCGTGCCGGAGGTAAGCGGCAAGCCGCGCGACGGCCTGAAACAACTCCTCGATGCAAAGGGCCCCGACGCGGTAAAGAAATTCGTCCTCGACAGCAAAAAGTTGCTAATCTCCGACTCGACCCTTCGCGACGCGCACCAAAGTCTGCTCGCGACCCGCGTCCGCACAAAGGACATTGCGGCAATCGCGCGCTACACATCCCACGCGCTCGCAGACGCTTTCGCGCTGGAATGCTGGGGCGGCGCGACCTTCGACGTGGCGTATCGCTTCCTTAATGAATCGCCGTGGGAGCGGCTCGCGATTTTGCGCAAAAAAGTCCCGAACGTGCCGCTGATGATGCTTCTTCGCGGCGCGAACGCCGTCGGCTACACAAGCTATCCCGATAATTTAATCGCGCAATTTATAAAGGAAGCTGCCGATGCGGGCGTGGATGTTTTCCGCGTGTTCGACTCGCTGAACTGGTTGCCGAATATGGAGCTTTCCATCGAGGAAGTCTTGAAAAATAACAAGGTCTGCGAAGGATACATCTGCTACACCGGCGATATTTCCGACCCCGGCCGCGACAAATATAATCTCGACTACTATGTCCGCATGGCGAAAGAGCTGGAAAAACGCGGTGTGCATATCTTGGGAATCAAGGATATGTCGGGTCTTTTGAAGCCTTACGCGGCTCACAAGCTGGTTTCCACGCTGAAACAAGAGGTCGGCTTGCCGATTCATTTGCATACGCATGACACGAGCGGAAACGGCGTCGCGACGCTGTTAAAGGCCGCAGAGGCGGGCGTTGATATCGTTGATGTCGCAATTGCGTCGATGTCGTCGCTTACGAGCCAGCCCTCGCTGAACGCCGTAGTTACAGCCCTCGCGGGAACCGAACGGGACACAGGCATGGATGACCGCAAACTTCTGCCAATCGCGGAATATTGGGAACACGCGCGGAAATTTTACGCGCCTTTCGAAGAAGGACTCACCTCGCCGACGACCGACATTTATTTGTACGAAATGCCGGGCGGTCAATACACAAACCTGCGCGCGCAGGTCGAAAGCGTGGGGCTTGGTGCGCGTTGGAACGAGGTTAAGGAGAATTATCGCAAGGTCAACGAGATGTTGGGCGACATTGTTAAGGTGACTCCGTCGTCAAAAATGGTTGGCGATTTCGCAATTTTTATGACGCAAAACAAACTTACGCCGGAAAATATCGTGGAACATGCGAAAAATTTGGCGTTCCCCGACTCAATCATCAGCTATTTTTCCGGCATGATGGGGCAGCCCGAAGGCGGCTTCCCCAAGGATATTCAGGCAATCGTACTCAAGGGCGAAAAGGCAATCACCTGCCGCCCCGGCGAGCATCTCGCGCCGCTGAATTTCGACGAAGTCAGAGAAAAAATGCAGGAATTTTGTCCGGAACCGAACATGAGGGACATTGTTTCCTATGCGTTGTATCCCAAAGTTGTCGCGGATTATTACGCGCACAAAAAAGAAAATTCCGACCTCTCCGGGCTTGATTCGCCGATTTTCTTCGGCGGCTTGCGCCCGGGTGAAGCCACGGAGGTTGAAATCGAGGAAGGCAAAACGCTTCTGATTAAACTCGTTTTAATCGGCGAACCCGACGAGGAAAATTATCGCCGCGTCGTTTTTGAACTGAACGGCAGCCGCCGCGAAGTCAGCGTCTTTGACAAAACCGAGACGAAATCATCCTCCTCCGCTTCAACGACCCTTACCGCCGACCCGAACAATCCCAAACACGTCGGCGCAACCTTGCCCGGAATGGTCAGCAAAATCATGGTAACGCAGGGCAAGGCCGTGAAGGAAAACGACGTCGTCGCCGTAATCGAGGCCATGAAAATGGAAACGACAATCGTAAGCAAATCCGCCGGCGTTATCGCGCAAATTCACGTAAAAGAAGGGCAACCCGTAAAAGCCGGAGAATTGATGATGGCAATCGAATAAAGCGCGCCAAGCGCGCGGTGGGAACCGGGGGCACGTGTCGGAGTCGACACGTTCTCTCGAAGCCGGGAGCAATTTCCCCGCCAAAAAAAAGCGCGCCAAGCGCGCAGTGGGCACCGGGGACACGTGTCGGAATCGGCACATTCCCTCGAAGCCGGGAGCGGTTTTCCCGGCCCATAAAAAAAGAGTCGGCGAGTGACACTCGCCGACTCTTTTTTTGCAAAATAAAAAAGCGGGCAAAGACCGCCCGCATTGAAAAGCAAAAACCGATAGCGAAACGTGAGCTATCGGCTTTTTGTTAGAGATATGATAAAATCCGAACCATGATGAAAATAGAGAGAAAAAACAGATACGATGCCACCAGCAATAAAATGGTGAAGAAGTATACAATTAAAGAAATCTTCCGTGACAATTGGGATAATTTTGTGTATGCAATGGAAAAGCAAGGCAAAACCATACGCCCAACCATCATGGAGGAGGTGGCAAAAATAATTGGTTGCCAAGACCCTATGAACGGCTTTGCACTTTACTCGTGTCCTGACTGCCACATACAAAAACG
>WRGX01000047.1 GCA_009786975.1 Defluviitaleaceae bacterium | reverse complement strand
ATCTTTAATTGTAATTTTGCCTCATCAATTTGTCCCATGTTTCCATTATATCAATTTGTAATCATTTGTAAAGATTATTTTTGGGCAATTCCTTAGGTCGGAAAAATACGTCGGCGAGCCAATGATAATCGCATCGGAATCGAGCATTTTTGTATAAACATCGTTTATCCAATCGCCGATAACGCAGGGGCTTTTTGTTTTCATGCATGTGGCGCAAGCTGTACATCCGCGCACTTCGCGCCCGCCCGCTTGATAAACTTCGGTTCGCGCTCCGCCTGCTTCAAGCACACCGAGTACGGTGTCAATCATTGCGCGGGTGTTTCCGTTTTCGCGTGGGCTTCCGTTTATTGCTAAAACTTTCATGTCGCAACCCCCTTTGTGAGAAAAATAATAACACATTTCTTGACAACACGCATTAAAAAGCCTATAAATACAGGCAGTAACAAATAATTCCAAATCGCCGTCATCGGCACGGGAGGTCAGAATGAACAAGTCGGAAATAACCGCAGCGATTGCTGAGGACGCAAATTTAACAAAGAAGGACGTTGATAAATCTCTTTCGGCGTTTGAAAGCGTAGTCACCGGTGAATTAGCGAAGGGCGGCAAAATTCAACTTGTGGGCTTTGTTTCCATTGATGTGGTTGAGCGCGCCGCACGCGAGGGGCGCAACCCGCAGACGGGACAACCCATAAAAATCGCCGCGTCGAAAGCTCCGCGTTTTAAGGCGGGTAAAACTTTGCGCGATGCCGTGAACGGTAAGTAAAATGTCCAAAGGGAAAAAGCAAATTAACGTATGCACATTGTTGATAATTCTTATTTTGTCGCTTATTGTATTCCCGCTGCTTTGCATTTGGTTTTGGGACATGTGGAATACCCACCCGCCGATGGAGTTTTACAGTTGGATGTCGGGCAATATTCTTTTATTTTTGTGGATTTTAACATTGGGTATCACGGCGGCGATAAAATCACGATTGTTGTGTTATGTCTACATCGTTTATTGGGTGGCACTCACGGCATTTTACGGCAGTTTTATTTTAACAGGGCGACTGCGCTTGGGTAATTATACAAGAATTGGTGCCGTTGGCATTCCAAATTTTGTTTTGTCAAGTCAGGGTGCGACGCTTACATTAGCGGAACAAATCTTTGAATTTTTTTTATGGCCGTTTTTTTTCGTATGGCGTACAATTTTTACAAATCCGTTTCAATTCTTAATTTTCTTGCTGTGTATGTTGGTTGCCGGAATTTTTGTAAGGATGACGCGGTTAAGAAAAACGGCATAATAAGCGGGAACTGAAAAGCCCAACCTCGCCCAAATTGCGGCGAAGTTGGACTTTATTTTATTTTTTTGTAAAATCCAGTTCAAATTTTGTCGTGCGCTTGCCGTTTGCGTCGGTGTTGTCCGCGAGAATCAGCGTTGCGTCGTATGTTTTTTTGCCGTCTTTGGCGAGCAAGCCCTTCATGAAGATTTTTCCGTCGGAGAGCAGAGTTTTGGCGTTTGCGGCGGTTAGGGTTTTCTTTTTCAGCGGCGTGTAGTATTTGTTTTCCTTCCATATTACGAAGGAGCAATCGTTGTTTGCGCAGGAAAACGCGACGCGGTTTTCGAGGACGTTTTCGCCGCACCATCGGCATTTGCCGACGATTTCTTTTGTGCCGCCACCTTTGCTTTTGCCGCCTTTGCCGCCACTGAACGACGCTAACGCCTCGCCGCCCACTCTGACGACATTGTTGCTTTTGATGCCCGATGTTACATAATCACGGATGGACTGCATAAAGGCCGTCGCGTCCATTTCGCCGCTCTCCATTTTTTTAAGCATATGCTCCCATTCAGCGGTAAGGAGTGGCTTTTTTATTGGGTCGTCGTCGGGCAAAACGGCGATTAGGCCAAAACCCTTTTCTGTCGGCAGGATTTTTTTGCCCTCGCGCACGATGTATGCCCGTAAAATCAGCTTTTCAATGCAGTCGGCGCGGGTTGCGGGTGTGCCGATGCCCTTGCGCTCCGCGTCGTCCGGCATGTCGTCTTTGCCCGCTGTTTCCATAGCTTTTAATAGCAAATCTTCCGTAAAATGCGGCGGCGGCGAGGTGAAGCCCTCGCGTGTGGTTGCTGCGGCGGTGAATTGTTGCCCTTCGGTCATGTTCGGAAGTGCGGGAGGTTCTTCGTCTTTGACTTCTTGGCTTGGTTGGAGACTGAGCGCAAGTGCAGTAAAAAGGCTTGTCCTATTCGTTTTGGATATTCAAAAATATTTCGATATTGCATACAATTTTTCGAGGTTTTGAGATGCTCCCCGTGCCGTTTCTTCGGGTTAATACTGTACTTGATTTTGATACCGTCATCATGCCCGCTTGGCAGCTCTTGCTGTGGCGGATTCCCCGAGTTTGGCGGCGAGCGTTTTGAGCGTTTCGAAGGCGGCAGATGCGGCGGCGCGTGCGGTTCTCGTCGCAGCTGCGGCGGCGAACGCGGTCGCATGGGAATGGGCGGCTGGAACTGGCTTGGCAGTGTAACCGTCATTCCTTGCGAGGCAATTGCAAGTTTCACACACAATGCAATCTAGGAAAACTAAGGATAGAAAACAAGAATGCCCGTCGAAAATTATTTCGGCGGGCATTTGCTCGTGCGCTTGACAACGTATGTTCGGGGCTGTAATATAAATGAAAACATTAGTTCGAAAGGAGAGAGGAAGATGCTTGACAGCAGAAACATCGATGATTTGCACCCTGCCGTGGCGCGGGGATGTCGAGAGCTTATTGCGCGGATGAATCGCGCGGGGTTTTCGGCGGTTGGCGTGTCTTCGACATTGCGCGACCATGCCATGCAGGAACATTTGTTTGCGCAGGGACGAACGCGCCCGGGTAACATTGTTACAAACGCACGCGGAGGACAGTCCTGGCACAACTGGGCGGTTGCGTTCGACATTTTTCAAAATATTCGCGGGCAGGAATGGAACAATCCGCGTTTTTTTGAAACCGCGGGCGAGATTTGGGAAGAAATGGGCGGCGAGTGGGGCGGACGATGGGTAAATTTTCCCGACAGACCGCATTTCCAGTACACATTCGGCGTAACACTCGCACAATTTCAGGCCGGGCACATTGTTCCGCCTGACGCAAAAATGCCATGGGAAAGCAGAGAGGAGATGGAAAAATTGATTTATCGCACAGTAAAAGAAATGCCGGAATGGGCGCAAGCAGGTATACAAGAGCTTATCGACATGCGCGTACTAAGCGGGCGCGGCCCCGATAATCTCGACATCGACGAAAACATGATGCGCATTTTGCTTATCGTCCGCAATATGTTTGACAAGGCAGGGTTGCTTGAAAAAATGAGGTAAGCCCCATCGTGCGTGCTTTATACCAATATCCCGCCAAGCGGAAACGTCAAATTAGGCATACAATGCCCCGCCGGAAAGTCCCGCACAATCGGCTTGCCCTCGGGCTCAAGAATTTCTTCAACGGCAAGCTCAATATCCTCGCCCGAAAAATCCCCCAAAACAAACCCCTCCGCATCCCGCAATTTCCCCGCCAATTTCAACTGCAAAAACATCCTGTCAACCCGATAAGCCGCCTCCCCAACCTCCTCAAGAAAAAGAACCCGCCCCCGCGTATCAATTTCATACGGAGTGCCAAGCAACGACGCAATTACGGTTAAATTTCCGCCTGTTAAAGGCGGATTTTTTTTATGGGTCGGAAAACTGTTCCCGGCTTCGAGAGAATGTGCCGATTTTGACATGTGTCCTCGGTGTCCAATGCGCGCTTGGCGCGCTTTCTTTAACATCTTGTGGGGAAAACTTTTTTCAAAAAGTTCCTCCCCTCGCGAACTTAAAAAAAGATTCTCACGAAATGACTGAATTGTAACTTCATCCGCATTCGGTAAGTCCGCCGCCGGCATAGGAGCATGAAATGTAACAAGTCCCGCACATCGATTCAATGCAATATGCAACGCGGTAATATCGCTATATCCCGCGAAAATTTTAGGATTCATACGAATCAGCTTAAAATCCAAAAACGGCAATAACCGAGCCGCGCCATATCCGCCGCGCGCGGGGAGAACCGCACGAATTTCGCGGTCGGCAAAAGCGGCGTGCAGGTCGCGCAAACGAAGCGCATCCGTTCCCGCCAAATATTCATGCCGCGCGAAACAGCTTTCAAAAATCTTGACACACAAACCCATGCCGCGCAAAATATCCGCTCCGGCGGCGAGTTTTTCCGGGTCAACGGGCCCGGAGGGCGCGATTATCGCGACGGTATCGCCCGGCCGAAGGAATTTTGGAATTTTCATATTTTTTTGCCATTCGCTGATAAGGAACTGTCCGGAAATAACTTGCCTGTTTGGGCTTGTCTTTTTGCCGCACTGCTTCGTCGCAAAAAACCTTGCGACCCTCTAGGTCGCGGCGG
>WRGX01000046.1 GCA_009786975.1 Defluviitaleaceae bacterium | reverse complement strand
CGGAGGCGACACGTGCCCTCGAAGTCGGAGGTCATTTCCCGGCCCAAAAAAAAAGAGTCGGCGAGTGTCACTCGCCGACTCTTTTTTTGCAATGCCTCGCACGCGCGCTGCTCAAAAAAAATAATCCCCCATTGATTCAACGGAGGATTGACTTTTCGCGCCATTGCAGCGCAAATATTTCATTCGAACCGTATCCGGCTTCGAGAGCATATGCCGCCACCGCCACATGCCCCTGGTGCCCACCGCGCGCTTGGCGCGCTTTTTTGCGCGCCGGGAAACCGTATCCGGCTTCGAGAGCATATGCCGCCACCGCCATATGCCCCCGGTGCCCACCGCGCGCTTGGCGCGCCGCTACAGCAGTTTTTCTGCTATTTGTACGGCGTTTGTTGCTGCGCCTTTGCGTACGTTGTCGGCTACTA
Source organism: Defluviitaleaceae bacterium (assembly GCA_009786975.1). Taxonomy (GTDB): domain Bacteria; phylum Bacillota; class Clostridia; order Lachnospirales; family WQUN01; genus WQVC01. The sequence continues at coordinate 3,966 of WRGX01000046.1, read as the reverse complement.
CCCATATGTTTAGGGCGTTTTCCGCGCTGAAGTCGCGGCGGATGCGGCCTACGTATACCTCGTCGGTGCCGGCGATTTCACGCGGCGTTGGGTAACCCTCGTTTTTCGGGTCGTCGTTTACAATTATTCCGGGGGCGTTTTTTAAAATTTTGCGTATTTCGTCAAGCTCGAAGGGTTTTTCGAATTCAAGATTTATCGACTCGCTGTGACCGATTTCTACGGGAACGCGCACCGTTGTTGCCGTGATTTTCATGTTCGGCGAGTGCAGGATTTTTCGCGTTTCTTCAATCATTTTCGACTCCTCGCCGGTGTATCCGTCGTCGCCCACTACGTCGATGCGCGGAATCACATTGCCGCCGATTGGGTACGGGAAAACCTGCGGCGCGTCGCCCTTTACGGTGCGCGCAAGGTCGGTTATGCCCGCCACTCCCGCGCCCGAAACGGACTGATATGTCGAATAAATTACGCGCTTAATCCCAAGCGCGCGGTGAAGCGGCGCGATTGCAACGCAGGCCTGAATCGTCGAGCAATTCGGGCTTGCGATAATGCCGCGATTTTTTGCAATATCCCCGCCGTTTACCTCCGGCACAACAAGCGGCACGTCGGCCTCCATGCGCCACGCCGAGCTGTTGTCCACAACAACACAGCCCTTCGCCGCCGCAAGTGGCGCGAACTTTTGTGAAATCGGCGTATCAACGGCGAACAGGCAAATATCAAGCCCTTTGTCAAAAATATCCTCGCGGGACTCCTCTATGACCACGGTTTTTCCCTTAAAATCAACCGTTTTTCCAACCGCCGCGCCCACGTCGAAAAGGTACAGCTCAATCGCCAAATCCCGCTCGCGAAGCACCTCAAGCATAGTCGAGCCAACCATCCCGGCGGCCCCCAAAATTCCTAATTTTTTCATTTTACTGCCTCCTTCAATTCATCGATTTTATCGGTTTTTTCCCATGGCAATTCGATATCGGCGCGCCCGAAGTGGCCGTATGCCGCCGTTTTTTTGTAAATGGGACGGCAGAGGTCGAAGTGTTTTATAATTGCGGCGGGGCGCAGGTCGAAAATTTTGTTTACGGCGTCGGTAATTTTTGCGTCGGGGACGGCTCCGGTGTTCTTTGTGTTGATGTAAACGGAGACGGGACGTGCGACGCCGATTGCGTATGCAAGCTCGATTTCGCAGTGCTTGGCAAGGCCGGCGGCGACGATGTTTTTCGCGATGTAACGCGCCATATATGCGGCGGAACGGTCTACTTTTGTCGGGTCTTTGCCGGAAAACGCGCCGCCGCCGTGGGCAGAGTATCCGCCGTAGGTGTCAACGATTATTTTGCGACCGGTTAAGCCCGTGTCGCCGACGGGGCCGCCGATTACGAAACGGCCCGTTGGATTAATGTAGTACTTTGTGTCGGATGTTAAAAGTTCGGCGGGGATTACGGCGCGGATTACGCTGTTCATTACGTCGGCGTGGATGCGTTCGTTTGAGGCGTCTTCGGAATGTTGCGTGGAAACGACAACGGCTGTGACTGCGACAGGCTTTTTATTTTCGTCGTACGCCACCGTCACTTGCGCTTTTCCGTCGGGTCGCAAGTAAGGAATTGTGCCGTTTTTACGCACGTCGGCGAGCTTTTTCGCAAGCGCGTGCGCAAGCGAAATCGGCAGCGGCATAAGCTCGGGCGTTTCGTCGCAGGCATAGCCGAACATCATGCCTTGGTCGCCCGCGCCTGTGTCGGATTGCGCGGCGTCGCGGCTTTCAAGCGCGGAATCCACGCCCATTGCGATGTCGGGCGACTGATTGCCAAGCGTAACAAGAACGGCGCAACCGTCGGCGTCGAAGCCCATATCGCCACCGGTGTAGCCGATTTCGCGAATCGTGTCCCGCGCGATTTTTTCAATATCAGCAAAACAATCCGTCGTAATTTCTCCCGCAACAAGCACCATTCCCGTTGTTGCCGTAACCTCGCAGGCGACCCGCGCCTTTGGGTCTTTCTCCAAAATCGAGTCCAGCACCGCGTCCGAAATTTGGTCGCACATTTTGTCGGGATGCCCCTCCGTCACCGACTCGGATGTGAATAAATACATATTTACCTCCCTTTGCGATTTGTGTATTTTTTTGCAACAAAATAGCCCTTTGCAGGGCTTCATTTTTTGACATCTTCCGAGAAAAAACTCGGGGGAATTAGCACCGCGCATAATGCCGGTTGCCGGGTTTCGCAGGGCCCTGTTCCCTCCACCTCTCTTGATGTCATATGAAATTGTGATTGTACAGGGATGATAATATCAGACATGTGCGACTTGTCAAGTGGAAGTTTTGGCAAAATCGCGCATCTTTACGAGTCCAAAACCAACGCTCATGCAAAAAAGCAAGAACAAATGCGCCCTGCGGGGTTATTTTTTTGTCAAATTCATGCCAGGATAACCTAATAAGATTACGAAAGTTTTAATTGCCCGTGTCATTTCCACGAACGCCGAACGCAAAATTCCCATTGCAGGGGATAAAGCCATAGCAAGATGGACGCGGGAAAACTCACCCATCCAAGAAACTATGATGACTTTCACCGAGAAAACCTTGGATGCGTTCAAACTTTCTACCCTCGTCCGCGTGAGCATGGAATTGTTGCAAGATTCCATGTTTGACCTCGAAGCCTATATTGCAGACGATTTCGGTCGTGCATTTGGCGTTGCCGAGGAAGAGTCATTCTGCATCGGTGACGGCGTTGACAAACCTACCGGGATTTTCCGCGATACAGGCGGTGCGACAATCGGCGTAACCGCTGGAAACGCAATCACCACCGACAATCTGATTGATTTAATCTACGCACTCAAAAGCCCGTACCGCCGTAATGCTGTATTCCTTATGCGTGACATAACCGTGTCGGCAATCCGCAAATTGAAGGACGCTAACAATCAATATTTGTGGCAACCTTCCGTGCAAGCGGGCGAACCCGACAGGCTTCTTGGCTATCGCTTGTACACTTCTCCGTATGTTCCCGAAGTTGCCCCCGGCGCATTGCCCGTGGCGTTCGGTGATTTTAACCACTACTGGATAGGTGACCGCATGGGCAGAACCGTCCAGCGTTTGAATGAACTCTTTGCGGGCAACGGTCAAATTGGTTTCCTGTCAAATCAGCGCGTGGACGGCAAAGTGATTCTTTCCGAAGGCATACAACTTTTGAGAACTGGCGCAGGCTCGTAGAAAGGAGTACCGCATGGCTCTTATTAGTGTCGCTCATGTGCCTGTGTTTAACACGGAAACAATCCGCCAAGGTGACTGCATTCGTATTCGCCGCGCAACGGACAACGTGTTTCGCAACGGCATTATAACACGTTTAGACCCGCACCAAATGCAAATTTTATTTGCGAACGTGCCGCAAAACACTACCCGTTTCATGACGCTGGATGCAGCGGATGCCGCTATCGGCTTGTGGGAAATTTGGTGGACTAACGATTTTGTGACTGTGAATTACCACCCACCCGCCGGGGGCGTAAGCAATGACTAACGAAAATGGGGCTGGAGGGCTGATTTCTTTTGGCTCTCCTGCTCCTCCCTCCGGGGCTGTTCCCGTTGTCACTGTTCCGCCGAATGCAACACGCATTAAACAAAAAATACCGCCACCAAAGGAAAAACGAACTGCGCCATCTTGAAGAAATGGAACAAGCATTGCAAATTGAAGCCTTCTTGCGGAAAAACACAGGCAAAACCGCAACCGATGCCGTTGAGGACATCAAGACCACGAAAAACCGCGAAATGCAACAACGCATCGCCCGATGCAAGAATTTGATTATCGAAGCGTTGAAAAAAGCGGGCATTTATGTAAACAGTCTTAAACTTGACATTCGGGAAAAAGCCCCGCGCCAACGCATAAATGACGGCTTTAGAAGGGCGGCGAATGCCGGGGGTAAAACGACTGCATCAGGAGTCGGGCAATTCCTCCAAAGGAGAGTATATTCGCGGACATATGCTTGGTGGCATCG
>WRGX01000045.1 GCA_009786975.1 Defluviitaleaceae bacterium | reverse complement strand
GCCGCCTACACATGCCCCCGGTTCCCACTGCGCGCTTGGCGCGCTTTTTTTGCGAACCGGGAAACCGCTTCCGGCTTCGAGGGAACGCGTCGCCGCCGACACATGCCCCCGGTTCCCAATGCGCGCTTGGCGCGCTTTTTTTGCAAACCGGGAAACCGCTTCCGGCTTCGAGGGAACGCGTCGCCGCCGACACATGCCCCCGGTTCCCACTGCGCGCTTGGCGCGCGGCGCGCCGCGCAAAACCCTTGAATTTGACAATTCTTTGCAAATGGGGGTAAAATGTCTGTTGGCACAAATATAATTTTAGGAGGAGTTTGTTTTGGAAGTAGGAAATTTAATTTGGCTCGGCTATATCGGGGCGGCGGCGGGTCTTATATTCGCGTTCATCCAATTTCGGAAGGTAATGCAATTCCCCGAAGGCAATGAAACCATGAAAAAAATTGCCGGGGCTATACGCGAGGGCTCGAACGCTTTTCTCAAGCGTCAGTACAAAACGGTTGCTATTTTCTTCACAGTATTGTTTGTGATTTTGGCGGGGCTTGCCTATATACCGGTGTTAATAGCCGGAGATTGGGACGCCGGGCTTGTTAACCCGTTTACGCCTTTTGCCTTTATATCGGGCGGTATAATCTGTTCGATTTGCGGAATTATCGGCATGAAGGTTGCCACATATGCAAATGTACGTACGGCTCAAGCCGCGACCGACAGCTTGAATTCAGCCCTTAACGTATCTTTCTCGTCGGGGACGGTTATGGGCTTTGTCGTAAACGGTTTCCAAATATTCGAAACGGTTACATGGTTCGTGGTTTTAAGGTATGTATTCGGGGCATCCGATGAAATTATCGCCCAAACAATGATAACCTTCGGAATGGGCGTTGCGGTTGTGGCGGTATTTGCTCGTGTCGGCGGCGGTATTTTTACAAAGGCGGCCGATGTCGGTGCCGACCTTGTGGGTAAAGTCGAAGCCGGCATTCCCGAAGATGACCCGCGAAACCCCGCTGTTATCGCGGACAACGTAGGCGACAATGTCGGTGACGTTGCGGGCATGGGTGCCGACCTTCACCAATCCAACTCCGGCGCGCTTGTCGCAACCATTGCCATAGGCTTTATTGCCGGATACGGTGTTGCGGGCATGTTACTGCCGATTATTGTGTGCGTAATCGGCGTCTTAATGTCGATTGTCGGTACATTCTTTGTAAGAACAAAAGAACAGCCCGACCAAAAAAGCCTTCTTAAAACGTTAAGCAGGGGCGTTTATGTTGCCGGATTTCTCGCGGCAATTTTGACATTGCCTGCGATACTCTTTGTTGCGAACGGTGCTTATGTAGATGTAGTAGATGCTTACGGCGTGGTTGTTGGAGAAGTAAACAATATGCGCGCGAACGGCTGGGGGCTTTTTGGTGCCGTTGTTGTGGGTATAGTTTCCGGCTTCGTTGTAAGCGCGCTTACGGAATATTACACCTCGGACGCGACTAAACCGACGCGCGAGCTTGCCGAGTCAAGCCAAATGGGTGCCGCACCGCTTCTTATCGGCGGATTGTCTCTTGGAATGAAATCCGTTGCGGGGCCGATTATATCAATATCGGTTGCTGTATTGGTGGCGTTCTTTATTTCTTCGATAGGCGGCGGAGGCTTTGATGCCGGGCTTTACGGAATCGGTTTGGCCGCGGTGGCAATGCTTTCTACCAACGCGATAATCCTCGCGACAGACGCATTCGGGCCCGTTGCGGATAACGCAGGCGGTATCGCCGAAATGTCAAATCTGCCCGCGGAAGTGCGCGAACGTACCGATGCTCTTGACTCGCTTGGCAATACAACAGCGGCTACAGGTAAAGGCTTTGCGATTTGCTCGAACGCATTTACGGCACTGGTGCTTTTGGTCAACTACGTTTATTTGGTAGACGGACAGCTTTTGTCGGCGGGAAGAGACGCGCTTGACCTTTCGGTAATCAACCCTGCTGTTCTGATAGGCTTCTTATGCGGCGCGGCGATGGTATTTTATTTTTCCGGGCTTTGCATGTCGGCAGTTCAGCGCGCGGCGCAAGGCATAGTAGTGGAAGTCCGTCGCCAGTTCAAAGAAATTAAGGGATTGCTTGAAGGCAAGCCCGGTGTTGAAGCAGATTATGCTACCTGTGTTGATATTTGTGTGCGAAGCGCATTGAAAGAAATGATTGCCCCCACGGCTGTTGCTATCATATCGCCGGTTGTTGCCGGTGTTGTGTTGGGCGCGGCGGGTGTTGTCGGATTTTTGGCGGGAACGATTTTGTCGGGCTTCGCCTTGGCTGTGTTTATGCTGAATTCCGGCGGCGCATGGGACAATGCGAAAAAATATATCGAGCGCGGCAACCTCGGCGGCAAAGGCAGCGAGCCGCATAAAGCCGCCGTTATAGGCGACACCGTCGGCGACCCGCTTAAAGATACCGCGGGCCCCTCGTTTAACAATGTTATGGTGCTTGCGTCCACGGTCGCCATTGTTTTCGCAGGCGTAACCGTTGCGTTCTCGCTACTGTAGCGCGCCAAGCGCGCGGTGGGCACCGGGGGCATGTGTCGGCAGCGGCGCATTCTCTCGAAGCCGGAAGCAGTTTGCCGGTGCATAAAAAAAGAGTCGGCGAGTGTCACTCGCCGACTCTTTTTTTTGTGGGCTAGGAAACGGCTCACGGCTTCGAGAGAGCGTGCCGACTCCGACACATGTCCCCGGTGTCCAGTGCGCGCTTTTTTGCAAAATTCAAAAAAATTTTTTCAGCACATCCTCCAAATTCGGCTTGCCGATTTCCTGCAAGGCGTATTCTACGCGCGTGTTGGGCTTGTCGATTTTTACGACGCGGTTTAGGTCAATCGGCGTGGCGACAATTACGGCGTCGCAGGGGGTTGCGGCGATTGTTGCGGCAAGGTCGGCTTTTTGCCCCGGACCATAGCCCATTGCGGGCAGGAGTTTGCCGATATTTGGATAGGTTCGGAAGGTTTCGGCGAGCCTGCCAACTGCGTAGGGGCGGGGGTCGACGAGTTCCGCCGCACCGAATCTGCGCGCCGCAACAACGCCCGCGCCGATGGTCATTTCGCCGTGGGTGAGGGTCGGCCCGTCTTCGACTACGAGGACGCGCTTGCCGCGAATTACGGAGGGGTCTTCGACGGTGAGGGTCGAGGCGGCTTCGATTACGGTGCAGTTGGGGTTGACTTTTTCTATATTTGCGCGAACGGTTTGTATGTTTTCGAAATCCGCGCTGTCGATTTTATTTATCACGGCAACGTCGGCGATTCGCAAGGTGACTTCGCCGGGGTAGTATCTAAGCTCGTGACCGGGGCGGTGCGGGTCAACGACGGTTATTGTTAAATCCGGCGTGTAGAAGGGGAAGTCGTTGTTTCCGCCGTCCCACAGGATTATATCGCAACCGTCGGGGTCGTTTTCGGCGGCGCGCAAAATCGCCTCGTAGTCAACGCCCGAGTAAATCACGTTTCCGCGCGCGATATGCGGCTCGTATTCTTCCATTTCCTCGAGAGTGCAACCGTGCTTTTCGAGGTCGGAAATCGACGCGAAACGCTGGACTTTTTGCGCCTCAAGGTCGCCGTAGGGCATGGGATGTCGCACGGCGATTACCTTTTTGCCCTGCTCCATAAGAAGCTCGACAATGCGTGTCGACGTCTGACTTTTTCCGCATCCCGTTCGCACCGCGCCGACGGCGATAACGGGTTTTACGCTTTTTATCATAGTCTGCTTGTAGCCCATCAGCTTAAAATCAGCCCCGGCGGCGTTTACAATCGCACTAATTCCCATGACTTCATCGTACGAAACGTCGGAATACGCAAAGACGCATTCGTCGGCGTCCAGTTTTTTTATCAAATCGGGTAACTCGTCTTGTGCATAAATCGGAATTCCTTCGGGATAAAGACGCCCCGCAAGAGATGCGGGATATTTTCTGTCCGCAATATCAGGGATTTGCGCCGCCGTAAATGCTACAACCTTGTACGCGTCGTTGTCACGATAATACGTGTTAAAGTTGTGAAAATCGCGCCCCGCCGCGCCGATGATAATAATTTTTTTCATGCCTTCCACTCCTGTCTCTTTTTTAGAAATCCCCACCATTTCCAGTTTTTATTATATCGCCCCTGTTAAGCAAGCACAAGATTTTTCGCCACGCCAAACGCATGAAAGGGGTTTCCGGACAGAAACCGAACAAGCCAACGCCCGGGCGTTTGACACTTGAGGGCTGAAGCGCACATCAAAAAAGTAAGGAATAATGAGGTCTAGGCCTTATTTTTTTGCCAAAATTCATTTGACTAAAAAGCCACAATATGCCACAATATCGCAAAGGAGGCGATTTTGTGACATTAACCACGTCAAAGTCCAAAAACTCTACATCCTACTACATT
>WRGX01000044.1 GCA_009786975.1 Defluviitaleaceae bacterium | reverse complement strand
CACGGAGCGGCGCGGTCAGTTTCAGGGCGAACCCCTTCCTGAGATGGCAAGACCCGTCCTTGGCATAGAAACGACTGTTCGATTGCTATGCACGCATATTAACACGTGTGTTTTTGCTTGTCAAGGTTTTTCCGAACAATATTTCGCAAGATGAAAAGTGTGAAAAATCAGCAAGAGGAATGCGGGCGGCGAATTTTTGATGGCGATTTGCGCGCTCGGCGAATGGATAAAAGTTTGCCGTTTTCCGCTGCCGCCGCGATTTCATATGTATTTTAATCACTCAAACATAATCACCCAAACCGGCGTTTCAGCCAAACAAACATACCGAATGCGATACATACAAGCGGTACCCCGCCCATCGCCACAATACCGATTAAATTTGCCCCGGCGTCGTCGATTAAAACGGGAGCGTATCCCGGGGGGACGCGTGACGGAATCCATACGGCGGGCGGTTCGTTCAGCATTTGGCGCAGGGAATTTAACACAAAATGCCAGTTGCCTTCGCCGAAATTCGCGGCATAAAGCGGGTCGATAAATTCTAAATTTGCGGCAACGATTATGCGGGTGTAATACGCTGTTCCGTCGGCGAAAATACGGTCGGTTACGGCGACGGCCAGGGGGAAGGGGGGGGCGCCCGCTTCGTTCGGGGCGTTCGGGGAGTTCGGTTCGTTCGGGGCGCGCAGCATTTCCTGTGTGTCGGGGTCGAAAATATATGTGCGGGCGTTGTGCGAAGTTGTCCACAGCGGCTCAATTGTAAGGGTTGTGCGGCGAACGGGCTGTATTTGCATTTCTGCGGGAAAAATCGGCAAAACGTTGACAAAGTCATGCGCAAGCAAGGTTTGCGTAATTTCATGCGGGACCGGCACGGGCAAAATAAAAATCGGCATACCCAGCATTCGCAGGTCAAGCACATTTTGAGGGTCGCTTTCGTGGACAAACCGCCCTGTAAGCGCGAGCCCGTATGCATCCAAAACGGCGGCCAAGTTCGGCATCGGCTCGTGCATATGGTCCAGCGCGAAAAAGGCGTTGCCTTCGGCGGCAAGAAAATCACGGATGCGGCCGGCCTTTATTTCCGTCCAATCCCGCGCAGGCATGGGTATAAACAAAATGTCTGCGTCGGGCGGGACGTCGTGCGTTAGGAGATTTATTTCGCGCAGGGTGAAGTTTTCGCCTTGCAAAAACGCCAAAAATTCCTGCGGCAAAGTTGGCTCGCCGCTGCCGATTACATAGTAAATTACGCCCGCCGTGCCTTGGGTTACATGCTGAATCGCGCGGGTTATTTCGCGCTCGACGTTTATGCCGACGCCCGGCGGGCGTTCAAGCATTTCGTGCGGCAAAATTACGCGAATTTCCGTTCCTGATTCGACGACAACGGTATTTAGTTCAATGATGCCGCCCGGAACACCCGATTCCGCCGCAAAGTGGTGAATCACAGCAGGATTTAACAGCGGGTCGCGCCGTTCCGTGCGGATTCTCGGCGAAGCGGCGTCGTATTCTTCCAAAAGTCCGTCGATTATACTGCCCAAAAACATTTCGTGTTCACGTCCGACATGCGCGACAAAAGTAATCGTAATGTTGTCGTCAAGCTCCGCCAAAAAGTCGCGGCTTTGGTCGCTTAGCGAGAAAATTTGCTCGGCGGTCAAGTCTTGTGAAAAATTAAATTCACCCGCAAGCAGGTTAACGAAAACAAAAATCGCCGCGGCGGCAAGCATCATCGCCGTGGAGAATGTTCCGTAAAAAAATCGCCTGTCCATCATCGCCACCGCCTTTTTTCAATCGTACCGACCGTAAAATACAAAAACAGAGCGGCAAACGAAATATAATACACAATGTCGGAAAAATTCAACACTCCGCGCATAAAAAACTCGAATCGCGCAAAAAGTGAGAACCACATCAAAACACGAACGATTAAGCCGTCAAAAATCGCTTCATTATATAAGAACAATCCTCCCGTAATTCCGAGCCCGACCGCCGCCGCAATAACCGCCGCCCAAATCCGCCGCGTCGAGTTGTACCAAATTCCTGCAACTGCCGCGATAACCAGCCCCGAAAAAATCAGCGACGCCGCCGTCGAAGCAGGCATGGCAAGCGCGATTGCGTCCATCAAAAATTTGATAAAAACAGCCGCCATCGTAGCGACAGCGGCAATAATTTGATTCTCCGTAAGCACCGAAATAAATACACCAATCGCGATGCACGCCGCCCCAAGCAGGAAAAATCCAACGTACGTCCCAATAATTTGGCTAACGGGCAACTCGCCGTGTCGCCCCAAAATTACGGGCAAAATAATCGTAATAAGCGTGCCAATCAAAAACAGCGACAACGCCGCAAAATATTTCCCAAGCACAATCGCCCCGACCGAAAGCGGACTTGTGAACAAAAGACGGTCCGTTTTTTGGCTTGCCTCTTCGGAAAACAAGCGCATTGTAAGGGCTGGAATTAAAATAAAAAAGAAAATCGTGACCTCGCCAAGCACGAAATGAAAATTCCCGTTCGCCCCGCGCACATTTAAAATCGTAAAAAACACACCCGTAAGCAACAAAAATACAGACAAAAAGACATACCCCATGATATGCATGAAGTATGCCTTCATCTCTTTTTTGTAAATTGCAAGCATTTTATTTTTCTTTTTTGCGCATGAGGAAGATTACGACGAACAGCGAGATGCCAACGGCGGCGATTGCGATAACCCATGGCACCATGTTTGCGTCGTCGTCGGTTTCTTCCGTGGTGTCGGGGGTTTCGTCGGGGGTTTCGGCAATGTAATCGGGTTCGTCGGGTTCGTCGGTTTCGTCCGTCTCCGGCTCGGGTTCCGGTTCAGGCTCCGGCTCGGGGATTTCTCGGATATATTCATACGCGCCCGCGCCGCGCATAATGCCGTTTATCAGCTCTTGGTGGTGATTTAAAACCCAGTGGGGATAGGCTCGGTGGATTAGGCCGAAAGTATGGTCGGAACCCGTGAATCCGCCGTTGTCCCACCATACCGACACCATCCCGCGCTCGCGGGATTCGCGAATATAATCCTCGGCGTGTTGCGGGCGTTGATAATCGCGCAAATCTTGGTCGGCATCCTCGCCGATTGATACGCGAATCGAACCCCATTCGCCCAATAAAACAGGCAGTCCCAGCCGTTCCGCATTTGCTTGTACTGTATTAAGCGCGCTTATTATGTCGCCGGGTCCGTCGTATTGCCCTCTGCCGTCGTGCGCCCACGCAAACGGCGAGTAGGTGTGGATAGACCAAATCAGCTTGTTTACGTCGTTTAACGGGTCTTCCGGCACAATAAAATCACGCATTCCGTTTGGGGTCGCGCCCGCCGCGACGGTTGGTACTTGTAAAATTCGATGCACATTGTTGCCGCCGGTTGCGCGCACGGTGTTTAGGAATGCTTGGTTCAAATAGTTTACATTGTCCCTGACGGTTTGCGTCGCGCCCCACCATTCTTGTTCGCCGCCTTCGTGGCGCGGCTCGTTCAGCGAGGCAAAAACCAGGTGTTCGTCGTAGTCCCTAAAATGTTCGGCAACTTGACGCCAAATGTTTGTCACAAAAATATTTCCGGGATGGTCGTCTTGATAGGCGTATTCGATTTCCAGCCGCAAAGCCGCGTTTTCATGGTGCATGTTCAAAATAACAAACATGTCCTCCTCTAACGCCCAGTCAACAACTTGTTGCACGCGCGTCAACCAATCCTCGCGAATTTGCCAGTTATCTTCGGGGTCGGCGACTTTTACCCATGTTACCGGGATTCTTAACACATCGAAGCCGAGGGCGCGAATTTCCTGTATAAGAAGCTGTGTTGTCTGCATGGTGCTTCCGCCCAGCCATATTGTTTCGATGTCCGCAATTTCGCCTTCCAAGCGCGAGCCGGGCGCAGACCACGCATCAAATGTATTGCCCAAATTCCAGCCCGTTCGCATTCTTGAAACCAGCTCGTCGGCTGTGAGTTCCGGCGGAATTGCGGTGCTTGGCTCGTCCGCCGAGACAACGGGCGGAAAAAGCCCCGCCAGCAGTGCGATGCATGTTATGCATAAAATAAATTTTTTCACTTTGATAACTCCCTTTTTTCTTCCATTATAACATTCGTATTTTTTGTCGCAAGGATTAAAAAAAACGAGTCGGCGAGTGTCACTCGCCGACTCGTTTTTTTTGTACGCAGGGAAACCGCTCCCGGCTTCGAGGGAACGCGTCGCCGCCGACATGTGTCCCCGG
>WRGX01000043.1 GCA_009786975.1 Defluviitaleaceae bacterium | reverse complement strand
GGAGGGGATTTTTTCATGAGGCGGGAAGATGCTCCCGGCTTCGGGGGAATGTGCTGATTTCGGCACATTCCCCAGGGTTCACGCGCGCTTGGCGCGCTTTTTCAAAAAGTCCCTCCCCCCGAGGTCTTATCTTTAAATCTTTAGGGAATGAAGCGATAGTAGAGGCGTGCTATGGTTTCCTCGCCTGTGTCTTCGATTGCGATAACCATGAGTTCTTTGATTGGGTCGCCGCGATAGTTGAAGTAAATCGGTCCGGTTACGCCGTTGAAACGGATGTTTTGCATGGCATTGATAATTGCCTCGTTGTCGGTTGAGCCGGCTTCTTCGATTGCTTGCGCCAAAATTCCTGCGGCGTCAAAGCCCAGCGCGGCAAAGGAGTTTGGCGGGGTGCCGAAACGTTCGGTGTAGCTCGCAACAAAGTTTGCCACTACGGGACTGGGATAGTCGGCGGCAAAGTGCGCACTGAAAAACGCGCCGTCGAGAATCGAGGGGTCGGCAACTACTTCAAATATGCCTTCCCATCCGTCCGCGCCCAAAAGCGTTGATGTCACGCCAAGCTCGCGAACTTGCGCCGCCATAAGCGCGATTACCGGGAAATAATCCGGCAGGAAAAGCACGTCGGCGTCGGTTGCACGAATCGTTGTGAGCTGTGTGCGGAAATCAACCGCACCCGTGATGTATGCTTCGTTTGCGACAATTTCGCCGCCGAGAGCTTCGAAGTATGTGCGGAAATTGACCGCCAAACCTTCGGAGTACGCCATTCCGGAATCGAAAAGAATCGCGGCGGTTCTCGCGCCGAGATTATTGAATGCGAAATTCGCCATATTATAGGCTTGGAACGCGTCAAGGAAGCAGGCACGGAAAATAAAATCGCCGTGGCTTGTAACGTCTGCGTGGGTCGCCGTCGGCGCAATCATGGGAATGCGGTCGCCGCCGGCCTCTGCCGCCGCGCCTACTGCATTTGCGGGGCCGCTCGTAACCGGGCCGACAATGCCGACAACGTTATCTTGATGCACAAGCCTTTGAAACATCGAAATTGATACGGCAGGCGTATGTTCGTCATCAAGCAAAATAGAATTCACCTGCATACCCAAAATTCCGCCGCGCTCATTGATTTCCTCAAATGCCAAAATCGAACCGTTGCTTGATGCAATGCCAAAAGTAGCCGCGCCGCCCGTTGTCGGTGCGATAATTCCGATGTTCATGCTGCCTTGGTCCGCAGGGGTGCAGGACGACAATAACGTAAGCGACATCGCTGACATTGCCGCAAGTGTGCAAAACAGTAAAAACTTTTTCATGCTGAATCTCTCCTGTCGAAATTTTTTCCCAAGTCTAATGTATGTAGTAAGAAATTGCAAGTTTGTGTTGACAAACAATATTATACGGCATATAATATTGCCAAACACAAAAAGGAGGTGCGCTATGGCGATTCAGGCAACGGGCGTTTTGCTTGACGGGTGCGTTTTGACGCTTTTGGCTGATGAAGATGCATATGGCTACAGCTTGACGCAAAGGATAAAAAGCGTCTTGGATGTGTCGGAGTCCACGCTTTACCCCGTTATGCGACGCTTGCAGACCGACGAATGCTTGTCGGTTTACGACATGCCGCATAACGGGCGCAATCGGCGGTATTACAAGATTACGGAGCGCGGATTACGGCGGCGGGACGAATGCGCGGCGGAATGGGCGGATTTTAAGGGACGAATTGACACGATTTTAGGCGGTTTTGGAGGTGGCAGTGATGAGTAAAGCAGAATATTTGGCGAAATTGGCGCAGAAATTGCGGGTAATTCCCGAAAACGAAAGGCGCGACGCGCTTGAGTATTACGACGGATATATTTCCGACGCGGAGGACGAATCCGCCGCGATTTCACAGCTCGGAACCCCCGGCGAGGTCGCCGCGATTATTTTGGCAAATCATTTTTCGGGCGAAGAAAAATCGCAATCCTCGCAATCCCCGCAATCCAATGAAGCTGCCGATTACACGCCCGATGCATCCGAATCCGCATTTTCCGGCATGAAAACGGCATTAATTGTAATACTTTCGATGTTTGCCGCGCCGGTTGCGTTGCCGATTGTTGTTGTGCTTGCGGCACTTGGGTTCGCGCTTGTGATGGTGCTTGTGTCGCTTATTATTGCGTTTGCGGCGACGGCATTCGGCCTGTTTTTGGGCGGCTTGGCAAGCATTTTATTTTTCCCCTTGTTACTGTTTCGGGATTTTGGCTACGCCGTGTTTTTGCTTGGAAACGGCTTGATATCGGTGGGGCTGGGCATTTTATTTGTAAAACTTACGACCGTTGTTATGCGCGGTTTTCCGAAAATTTCGCGCTATGTAAGTAAAAAAATTCTTGGGAGGGCAGGACATGAAAAAAATCGGATGGATTAAAATTGCGCTTGTTTTGATTGTTATGGGCGTAGGTTTTATGGGTGTCGGATGGCTTGCGGGCTTTCGCGGTGGTGCGATGTTTTTTGAAAGCGGGCGGTTTCATGTTTATGAACCGACGATTGGCACAACATTTATCGCGCTTGAACACGTGCCGGAAAGCCTTACGATTAACACCGTCGCCGTCCACATTGTAATAGAAACGATTCCCGCGGGCGAATTCGGCGATATTAGCCTGATAAATATCGAGCCGGAATTGCTTGAAATTACCGAAACGCGAGTCTCAATCGGCACGGGTCGCGCGGAGCGGCGAACCGGCCTGCAATTTTTCAATTTCAGGCCGCGCTTGACCGGCCCCGCCGCTTTACAGCGCGAAATACGCATTCGTTTGCCCGAAGACGCGGATTTATCCGACGCGCACATCGCAAGCATTTCCGGGCGCGTGCAAGTAAGCGGGCTAAATGCCGCCGAAATCGAAGCGCGCTCCATAAGCGGCAGTGTTACCGTAAACAATTCCCACGCGGAAAGCCTTACCATTGTTTCAACCTCCGGCACGGTTCGCGCCGAAGACATTTCGTGGCAAACGCTTCACGCGCAATCCGTAAGCGGTTCGGTGCATGTAACGGGCGAAATTATCCCGTCGCAACAGCGCGCAAGCCACCTTCGCTCTACCTCCGGCAGTGTTAATTTGACCCTCGCCAACACGTTCGGCGAATTCGGCTACAACGCGGAGTCCCTTTCCGGCACGGTGCGCGTAAACGGCGAAAATCGCGGACGCAGCGCGGCGGCACGGGAAAGCGGGGATGACCATATTGTGACTGTTCGTACGACGAGCGGGAGTGTGCGGTTGGATTTTTAGAGGGGGCGAATTGTGAAAGTTACCAATTATAGGGACAACGAAAAGCTGAACGCTTCCGAAAAAGAGCTTTATCAAAAATCCATGAGCGCGTTTAACGGCATCGCACCCACTTACAGAATCGCGCTCCGCGAAAAGCTTGTGATTTTGTGGGATTTTCACTCAATGATGCTCGGCATACAATTGATGCTCAGTTTCATGTTGGTGGACAGCGAAAAACCGCTTCGTGCTTGCAAGCATTGTCATAGTGCTTTTATGTCAGGGCATCCGAACGCCGTTTTTTGCAATCCGCGTTGCAAAAATCAGTATAATGTTTACAAGAGCAGGGGGAAGAAGTGATGGCAAAAGATAAATTGATTACGGCGGCACAGTTGAAAAAATCGTTATTGGGCAAAACGGAATCGGAACTTTCCGAGTTAATTCTTGATGTTGCGAAAAACTGCCCGCAAGCAAAAGAATATCTGACAATAAAATTTTCCGCGCGCGAAACCGCTATTGAAATATTGGAAAAGTACAAAACGAAAGTTGAGCATGAATTTTATCCCAAGCGTGGTTTTGGCAGATTGAATTTACGCGAAGCCAAAAAAGCTATTTCGGATTTTCGCAAAATTTGCCCCGATAAAATTATGGAAATTGACATCATGCTGTTTTACGTTGAAAATTGTGTTGAATTTACAAACGATTACGGCGATATTGGCGAAACATTTTATAACAGCGCGGCGAGCGTGTTTGCTTCGGCTGTAAAGGAAATCAACTCCTGCGACAAAGCCGTTTATGATAATTTTGCAGATAGAATTGAAGCAATTACTACAAATGCGATTGATGGTTGGGGCTTCAAGGACGAGCTTAGGAATTGCCCAAAAATAATCTTTACAAATGATTACAAATTGATATAATGGAAACATGGGACAAATTGATGAGGCAAAATTACAATTAAAGA
>WRGX01000042.1 GCA_009786975.1 Defluviitaleaceae bacterium | reverse complement strand
AAAGGGCTTCAAGGTCAAGCAGTTCATCGTTCGTTAATGTTATTTTGGCTTTCGTGCTTACAAATGGCATATGGCGTTCCCCCAAATGTTTTTTGGGAGTATATCATTTATTAACATATATTGATATGCTATTTTGGAATCGTTATAATAGTACCCGTCTTTAAGCATTTTATAGGAAATGTTTTATTACGTTTGCTATGTATAATTTAATTACCGCGGGAAAGGAGGGCAACAACATAATGCAAAACTTTGTGCAGTCATCGCTTGAGTACATCGAGCAAAACCTTAAAACCGATATAACAGCAGACGAGCTTGCGGCAATGGCGAATTATTCGGTTGGTCATTTTTGCCGACTGTTCGCTCATGCAATGGACTCTACTGTTGCAAGTTATATCTTAAAAAGGCGTTTAGACCATGCTCTTGCCGAAATTTCATCTTGCCGAAAAGCTATCGACGTAGTACATGAATACGGCTTTGATACTTATGCGGGGTTCTATAAGGCATTTGTTAAAATGTATGGTTGCTCTCCAAAGAAGTATTTAAGCATTTACAAAAAATCGGAGGTATTTATTATGCTTAGTGAAAAAGATATCCAGTCCATTCTTGGAAATTGGGATATTCCAAATGGGTTGAAAATCGTGGACGCTTCTACGAGAAATTGGAAAACAGGCAAAGTTGAGTGGCAGATGTGGAAAATCGGGGATGACTATTACCTCAAAACCAACGAACGTTCTATAATGGTAAAAAACGTCAAAATTGCCAAAGCGTTGGAAAAAGAGGGATTAGCGTCAGAATTTCTGCCGATTCCTACAACGGCAGGTAACGATTATGTTGATGGGACACAAATCTTTTTGCTTACGAAAAAGGTTGGCGAACCACTTGTGGCCGAACCGCTGAGTGACGAAGAAATAGCCGCGTTGGACTACCATGACAAACGCGCCGAATCTCCGTATAAGTTGGGGCAAGCAATCGCTAGGCTTCATCGCGCTCTAAAAACCGTACAGGACGATGTAAAACCCTATGAGGGGAATAAGTACCGCTCAGGTTTGGATGCCATCCCCAAAGTGAAGGAATATTTACAAGGACAAGGCATGACAATAGACGGCACTTTCTTTGATGATTACACGCAAACATTTGGTGCGTTGTACGAAAAAATGCCCAAACAGCTTATTCATGGCAACCCAACCGGGGATACCGTGGTGTACGAAGACGGCAATATTGTAGGAATTAAAGGTTATGAGATTTACAATTTGTCCCTTGTGCGGCTGTTTGACCTGATTTGGTGCGCAGGAGAAATAAACACACGCTCAATTGACGAATATCTACCGATGCTTAAAGAAATTTTACGTGGGTACGATAGTCTTAATTCGTTGACCTCCGAGGAAAAACAAGCCGTTTATTACATGTTGTGTGCGGCAGCAATGGATTGTATCGCCTATGTTGGCGATGATACGCTTGATGTGCTAAAGCGTAATCTTAAAGCGTTGGTATTTCTAGCAGACAACAAAGGAATGTTCTCCAATCTACTTTAATCATCGTTTTGCAAAAGCGCAAGAATTGGCAAGCATTTACTTGTCACTTTCTTGCGCTTTTTACTGCTCACCATACCTAACAAAACGAACAAATCCGAACCCGCCGCCTACAGGCGCAAGTTCGGATTTATCACATTGTTCCGGAAATGGGGGGAGTCGAACCCCCGCGCCGGTTGCCCGACCTGCCGCATTTCGAGTGCGGTCCCTTCAGCCACTTGGGTACATTTCCATTTGCTCAATTATATCACGAATATATCACGAAATGGGCTTCATTGTTGGGAAAAAAATTACGTCGCGGATTGAGGGCGAATTTGTTAAAAGCATGATTAGGCGTTCGATGCCTATTCCCATGCCGCCGGTTGGGGGCATGGCGTATTCTACGGCGGTTAGGAAGTCTTCGTCGGTCATGTTGGCTTCTTCGTCGCCGGCTTGACGCAGGGATTCTTGGTGTGCGAATCGGTTGCGTTGGTCAATTGGGTCGTTAAGCTCGGAGTAGGCGTTGGCTGTTTCGTTTGTGGCTATGAATAATTCGAAACGCTCGGTGTACTCCGGGCGACCTTCGATACGTTTTGTCAGGGGAGAAATTTCTACGGGGTAGTCGATGATAAATGTTGGCTGAATCAGATGCTTTTCGGCGAATTCTTCGAAGAAAAGCGACAAAATATCGCCGCGCGTGTGGTGCGGCTCGAAGTGTACGCCGTGGGATTTCGCGGCTTTTTTTGCGTCATCCGTTGTCGCGATTTCGGCGAAATCGACGTTTGCGTACTGCTTTACCGCGTCAAGCATGGTTAGGCGAGTGAAGGGTGTGCCGACATCGATGACGTAATCGCCTAAAGGCAGCTTTGTTGTACCGATGACTTCTTGCGCGACGGTTCGAATCAGCGACTCCGCAAGCTCCATCATGCCGTGATAATCGGTGTACGCTTCGTATAATTCGAGCATCAAAAATTCTGGATTATGGCGCGTGGAAATGCCTTCGTTACGGAAGTTTCGCCCAAGCTCGTAAACCCGCTCAAGTCCGCCGACAATCAGTCGTTTCAGCGCGAGCTCCGGCGCGATTCGCAAATACATTTGCAAATCCAACGCGTTGTGGTGCGTCATAAAGGGGCGCGCCGCCGCACCGCTCGGGATTGTTTGCAAAATCGGCGTGTCAACCTCGAGATATCCGCGCGCGTCCAAAAATGCACGAATCGTTTTAATAATCGCCGTGCGCTTGATGAAGACGTCTTTTATTTCCGGGTTCATTATCAAGTCGAGATAACGCTTGCGATATCTCGCGTCGGTGTCGCGAAGACCGTGGAATTTCTCGGGCAGGGGGTGCAAACTTTTCGCCAAAAGTGTAATCTCCGTCGCTTTCACGGAAATTTCGCCCTTCTGCGTCTTGAAAACTGCGCCCGCTATTCCGACAATATCGCCAATGTCAAACTGTTTGAATGCGGAATATTCTTCCTCGCCGATTGCGTCTCTCGCGATGTAGGCTTGAATCTGCCCGTCGGCGTCTTGTACATGCACAAACGATGCCTTGCCCATTATTCGTTTTGTCATCACGCGCCCGGCAACCCCAACGGTTTGTCCGTCGAATTTTTCGAAGTCGGCGGAAATTTCCGCGCTTCGCGCCGTGACATTATATTTCACATGTCGAAAGGGGTCGTTTCCCGCGGCTTGCAGGGCTTCGAGTTTTTCTACGCGTACGCGTTGTTGTTCGTGTAGATTTAATTCTTCCATTGCGATTCTCCGTTTTTTATGCGATTTGCAAAATTTTATATTGAATAGAGCCTTGCGGGGCGTCCACAGTTACAGTGTCGCCGCATTTTTTTGAAAGCAAAGCTGTGCCGAGCGGGGATTCGTTTGAAATGCGACCGCCCATGGGGTCGGATTCGGTTGAACCCACGATGAAATACTCGACTTCCTCGTTGAATTCCATATCAAGCACCAGCACCTTGCTTCCGACGCTTACGCTGTCGGCGTCGAGGTCGTCCTCGTCGATTACTTCGGCGTTTCGCAGGATTTTTTCAATTAAAACAATACGATTCTCGATTTCCGCCTGCTCGTCCTTTGCGGCGTCGTATTCCGCGTTTTCGGATAGGTCGCCCTGCCCGCGTGCGTCTTTTATTTTCGACGCGACTTCCTTGCGGCGCACGACTTTTAGGTGCTGCAACTCTTTTTCGAGTTTTTCAAGCCCCTCGGATGTAAGTACGGTTTTTTTGTCCGCCATATGTGTACCCTCCAACATAAATATAGAGCCGACTTATGTCGACCCGATTGTTATTGCCCGCTAAAAGAGGATTATACCGAGTCTAACAAAAAGTGTCAACATTAAATTTTTTGTTCATAGAATTAAAAGTGAAGTGTGAAAAATGAACGAGGGGAACGCGGGCGACCAATTTTCATCAGGAATTGGCTCTTAGGAACTGTCCGGAAATAACTTGACTGTTTGGGCGCAGGATTTTTGTCGCAATGCGAGGAGCAAAAAACCGCCGCGACCTAGAGGGTCGCAAGGTTTTTTGCGACGAAGCAGTGCGGCAAAAAGACAAGCCCAAACAGGCAAGTTATTTCCGGACAGTTC
>WRGX01000041.1 GCA_009786975.1 Defluviitaleaceae bacterium | reverse complement strand
GAATGCGTCGCCGCCGACACATGCCCCCGGTGGCGCGGGAAACGTTCGCTTCGCTCACTGCGCCCGTGGTGCCCACTGCGCGCTTGGCGCGCTTTTTCATGGGCGAGGAAACTGCCCCCGGCTTCGAGGGAATGCGTCGCCACCGACACATGCCCCCGGTGCCCACCGCGCGCTTGGCGCGCTCTTACTCGCCGCCCGCTGCCATTTCAAGGATTTTATTGCTGCGCTTGATAAAAGCCGTCATCTGCTCGGGTGAAAGCGGCTTGTGCGAAAGCATGGCGAGGTCGTAAAGATGCGCGGCAACAAGCTCGGTATCGGCGGCACGCTCGGGTTTTTCCGCCATATCCGTGAGTTTTTGCACAAGACTGTGGTTGCGGTTTAAAACGAGGGTTAATTCCTCGTCAAACATTCCGGGCGGAAGTTGCTGGCCGCCGCCGAACATTTTGGACATCTCCTGCATACGGCGCGATTGCTCGGAAAGCAGAAGCACTGCGGAAACATCGGTGGATTTTAGCGGCTCTGTGCGCACGGCGAGCTTTTCGTTTGCCAAAATTTCGCGAAAACGCGCCTCGAGCCCTTCGGGTTGTGCGTCTTCCTGCGAAACATCGTCGTCTTTAAGCGCGCCTGTAATATCGGAGTCGATTCGCGTGAATTTTACACCCGCTTCGTACATTTCCAAATAGCTTACAAACGGCGTGTCGAGGTTCGTTGTCAAAAGAACGGCGGACAGACTTTGCTCTTTGAACATCTGAATGTATTGCGATTGAAGCTGTTCGTTTGTTACATAGTATACGATTTTTTTCTCGCCCTCGAGGGGCGCGTCCATTATGAATTCGTCCAACGTTTGGTACTTGCCGTCGATTGTTTTATAAAGCACGCCGGATTTTATTTTGTCATAAAATTCGCGCTCTTTGATGCAGCCGTATTTGATAAACGGCGCGATATCGTCCCAGTAGCCATTGTATTCGTCCCTGTCTTTTTTGAACAAACCGTTTAGCTTGTCGGCAACTTTACGCGAAATATATCCGCTCATTTTTTTCACGGTCGTGTCGTTTTGTAAAAAACTGCGCGATACGTTCAGCGGCAGGTCGGGGCAGTCCATCACGCCCTTGAGAAGCAGCAAATATTCCGGAATAACTTCCTTTATATTGTCGGCAACGAAAACCTGATTGTTAAATAATTTAACCTGCCCCTCGATGTACTCGAGGTCGTGTTTCATTTTGGGAAAATATAAAATTCCCTTGAGGCGGAAGGGGTAGTCCATGTTTAAGTGAATCCAAAAAAGCGGCTCGTTGAAGTCGCTGAAAACTTTATGGTAAAACGCCTTGTACTCCTCATCGGTGCATTCGTTTGCGGGCTTGAGCCACAGCGGTGCGGTGTCGTTGACGGGGGTCGGGGCGGCTTTTTCTTCGGGTTTGTCGGTTGATTCGGTCGATTCGGTCGATTCGGTTGCTTCGGTCGAGTCGGTTGATTCGGTCGATTCGGTTGCTTCTTCCGCTTCGACTTCCTCTTTGATTTCATCAATAAAAACGGGGACGGGAACGAAGCCGCAATATTTTGTCAAAATACTGCGAAGTTTCCATAAATCCAAAAATTCTTCGCCGCTTTCGCCAACGAAGAGTGTTATTTTCGTACCGCGAGTATTTTTTCCGCCTTCGCCCATGCTGTACTCGATTGTTCCGTCCGACTCCCACCAAACCGGCTCTGCACCCTTCTTATATGAAAGGCTGTCGATTTGCACCTTGTCGGCAACCATAAACGCCGAGTAAAATCCAAGCCCGAAATGCCCGATTATTTCGCCCGACGCGTCGGTTTTTTCGCTGTATTTTTCCATAAACGCATTCGCGCCCGAAAACGCGATTTGATTGATATATTCTTTAATTTCGTCGGCGGTCATTCCGATGCCGTTGTCTTCGATTATTATTTGTCTGTTTTCCTTGTCGATTACGACGCGAATGAAAAATTCCTCGCCATCGTCGAGGGTTGCCTCGCCGAAATCCGCCAGCTTTTTCAGCTTTGTAATTGCGTCCGCGCCATTTGAAACCAATTCGCGCACAAAAATATCCATATCGGAATACAGCCATTTCTTGATAATCGGCAAAATATTCTCGCTATGGATACTCAGATTTCCTTTTTCCATTTTTTACACTCCTTTTTTTGACCGTTAAAAACCCCGCAAACACAAGTTTACAGGGCTTTTAGAGGATGTAGTAAAATTATACATAAGCAGTATAAGCTCGTCAAGCGTCTGCGGCAGTCGCATAGCCGCATAGCCTCGTGTGGTGCAATGATTTTTTCTGTGCCGGTTGCAAAAAACGCTTGCAGAAAACTCGAAAAAAAAAGAGTCGGCGAGTGACACTCGCCGACTCTTTTTTTACGCCGGATAAAGTCCACTGTGGAACTTGCAATTTACGGCAACTTCGCTTTTATGCGGGCCGTGGCACCGGGGCTTGATATGCCGTCCCCGGTAGCGTAATATAAAGGCAGATTTGCAAAGAAAGAGCTGATTTTCTTGCGCAACCTGACCCTTCTCACCGATTTTTACGAGCTTACCATGATGCA
The DNA here is from genome assembly GCA_009786975.1 of Defluviitaleaceae bacterium. Lineage (GTDB taxonomy): Bacteria > Bacillota > Clostridia > Lachnospirales > WQUN01 > WQVC01. Next base: position 1,531 of record WRGX01000041.1, on the reverse strand, counting down.
GGCATATTTTCACGTTGAAAAAGAAACGGGGCGTAGACAACACGCCGCGTTTGATATGTTTTATCGCGAAAACACATCGGGTAACGGATACGCCGTTGTTGCGGGGCTTGCGCAGGTCGTGGATTATATTAACGAGCTGGCGTTCCACGACGACGATATCGAATATTTGCGTGGAACGGGCGTTTTTTGCGAGGAATTTTTGGCGTACTTAAAACAATTTAAATTTACAGGAAGCATCAACGCCGTGCCGGAGGGAACCGTTGTTTTCCCCGGCGAGCCGCTGGTTCAGGTAATCGCGCCAATCATGGAGGCGCAGTTAATTGAAACGGCGGTTTTGAATATCATCAACCATCAAAGTTTGATTGCGACGAAGGCGGCGCGGGTTTGTTGGGCGGCGAAAGGCGACCGCGTGCTGGAATTCGGTCTGCGGCGTGCGCAGGGGCCCGACGCGGGCGTTTACGGCGCGCGCGCCGCGATGATTGGCGGCTGTGCGGCAACAAGCAATGTGCTTGCGGGTCGGCTTTTCGGCGTTCCCGTGCAGGGCACACATGCGCACAGCTGGATTATGTCGTTTTCGTCCGAGCGGGACGCCTTTCGTTATTACGCCAACATTTATCCCGACGCATGTATTTTGCTTGTTGACACCTACGACACGCTGAAATCGGGCATTCCCAACGCGATAAAGGTCTTTCGCGAGCTTCGCTATGAAAATACTGCGGGCGCGGGATTGAAAAATTTCGGCATTCGGCTCGACAGCGGCGATTTGGCTTACCTGTCCAAAAAAGCGCGAAAAATGCTCGATGAAGCCGGCTTTCCCGACGCGTTTATTTGTGCATCGAACGATTTGGATGAATATGTCATAAGCGAATTGAAGATGCAGGACGCGGAAATTTCCGTCTGGGGCGTCGGCACGCATCTGATTACGTCGAAGGAGAACCCGGCGTTCGGCGGGGTGTACAAGCTGGTTGCGACGCGAACCGAAGGGGCCGTGGATGAGTGGCAAAATACGTTAAAACTCTCCGAAGACCCGCTGAAAATAACCAATCCCGGCATAAAAAAACTATTTCGCATCTACGACGCCGAATCGGGCAAAATGAAGGCGGATTTGGTCGCCCTTGCCGACGAAGAATACACAAACGACTGCGATTTAACACTCTTTGACCCGATTGCGACGTGGAAGCAAATGCGGCTCCGCGCGGGGGAATACATCGTGCGCGAACTTTTGCGCCCGATTTTCAAGGACGGCACCTGCGTCTACGACTCGCCCACCGTCACCGAAATCTGCGCCTACGCCGCCCGCGAACGCGACACCCTATGGGACGAGCATAAACGCCTCGTCAAGCCGCATATAATGCCCGTGGATTTGTCGCAAAGACTTTATGATTTAAAAAAAGAAATGATTGAGCGCGCAAGACGAACCCCGGAGACACATGGCTAAGGAAACGTAAGGAAATAAACTTTACACATTCCGACGGATTTTTGTCGAAAGGCAAGGAGCGAAATTCGCCGCGACCTAGCGGGTCGCAAGAAT
>WRGX01000040.1 GCA_009786975.1 Defluviitaleaceae bacterium | reverse complement strand
TATACCTTATGAAGCCGTTTCAGTGGAATTACAAGGGTAAACTCTTGAAAGTTTAACTCATTGTATGGTGGGATTATTTGCGAAAGGGAACACTAGCGGGTCGCAAGAAGGAAGCGGCGGAAACAGGCGGAAATTTGACCAAAAAGCGTGCCATTTGCGTAGTGGCTACACGCCCTAAGCAGAAGCAAATTGCTGTATCATCTTGTTGAGTTTTTTGACTTGCCTTGCATTCAGTTCAATTTCCATGTCATTTTCAAAAATCACCGTTGGTTTTTCTGTGCCAACTTTCTTTATGTTTTTCAAATTCACAATTACATTTCTTTGGCATCTGAAAAATTGCTTTTTGTCCAGCTCAAGCGAAACCGGAACGCTTCATACGAGTGCCGCAGTTAAATGATTATAAAAGCGCGCCAAGCGCGCATTGGACACCGGGGACGATAAGGTATACAATGCTATCGGGTTGCGGGTCGTGCATCTTTATGAGTGGGACAATCTTGAAGTAATTGAGCATTACATAAAACCTTAAAGGAGCGATTTCCATGAGCAATGAAGAAAAAATACTTGCAATTGTTACAGAATTGCAAGGCGATTTCAAAGATTTCGATAAGCGCCTTGCGAAACTCGAAAAGGGACAAGCGAAACTCGAAAAGGGACAAGCGAAACTTGAAAAAGGACAAACGGAACTGCAAAAAGATGTAAAAACTATTAAGGCAGATGTCCATTATCTTAAACTGGCTTCGAATGAAGCGTTCCGGGACATTTCCATTCTCGACAAGCAGGATAGCCAAATGAACGCTAAAATCGCTAGGTTGCTTCCATGAAAAATCGCAGTGACGGGCGGTATCAGCTTTCGATATGTGTAAAGTTTATTTTTATTTACGCGAGGAAACTGCTCCCGGCTTCGAGGGAATGCGTCGCCGCCGACACATGTCCCCGGTGTCCACTGCGCGCTTGGCGCGCTTTTTAAAGAAATCGTGTGGCTAGAATCGCTGTGAAAAATACCAACATGACCCCTGCGGCGCACGCGTCCGCGCGGGTCATTTTCATTTGTTTCATTTTTGTGCGGTTGATGTCGCCGCGGTAACAGCGGGCTTCCATTGCTATCGCGAGTTCGTCGGCGCGTTTGAAGGCGGAGACGAACAGGGGGACGAGGATTGGGATTAGGGATTTTGCGCGGGCGATTAAGCCGCCGGTGTCAAATTCCGCGCCGCGTGCCTTTTGGGCTTTGGTGATTTTCTCCATTTCGTCGGCGAGGGTTGGGATAAAACGCAGGGCGATTGTCATCATCATTGCGATGTCGTGGGAGGGGACGCGCAGGATTTTTAGCGGGCGAAGCAGGGATTCTATGCCGTCGGTCAGGCGAATCGGCGAGGTCGTCAGCGTTAAAATCGACGAGCCGAGGATTAGCAAAATCAGGCGGCATATCATTTGCGCGGCAAAATAGAGCCCCTCAAGCGTCACGCGCACGAACCCGACCTCGAAAAGCAGGGTTTCGCCCGGCGTGAAAAATATATTTATTGACGTCGCGAAAACCAGAATAAAAATTATCGCGCGAAGGCCGCGAAAAATCAGGCGCGGCGGCACGCGCGAAATTCCGACGATAAGCGCGATAAAAACAGCGGCGACGGCGTAGCCCGCAAAATGGTTCACGAAAAGAAGCACGGTGATGTAGAAAATCGTGCCGACCAGTTTTACACGCGGGTCAATTCGGTGGATGGGGGAATCCACCGGGTAGAATTGCCCTATAGTTATGCGGCTCATGTTTTTGGCACCGACGACATATTGTCGAGGCTTTTGCGTTCTCTCGAAGCCGTTGACGGTTCTTCGTGCGCAAAATAGTTTCCCGTCAAGAAATCCGCCGCGTGTTCAACTGTAAAAATTCCCGCCGCATTGTTGATTTTGGAGGCTTCGGAGGTTTGGTTGCTCTCGGGGGCTTCGGAGGTTTCGTTGATTTCGGAGGTTTCGGATTCGAAAGCATGTGTCGGCTCCGACTCATGCCTCCGGCGACCGCCGCTGCCCCCGTGGTGGCGAGGGGAATGCGCGCCTTTCCCACTGTCCTCGTGGCGGCACGGGGAACGTTCGCCTTGCCCGCTGCCCCCGTGGCGGCACGGGGAACGCTCGCCTTGCCCACTGCCCCCGTGGTGCGCAAAAATCTTTCTCATCAAACGAGAAATTTGCGGCGTGTCCAGCCCGATTTCGTGCAAAAATTCGGAGCGCGCAAAAATTTCGGCGGGAGGGGCGTCCGCCACTATTTCGCCTTCATTCATGACTATTATGCGGTTTGTCAGGGCGGCGGCGTCGTCCATGCTGTGCGAGACAAGGATTATTGTTATGCCGAGTTCGGCGTGCATTTTTTTTATTTGGGCGAAGATTTCTTTGCGGCCGCGCGGGTCCAGGCCTGCCGCGGGTTCGTCTAAAATCAGGACGTCGGGGCGCATGGCAAGGACGCCGGCTATTGCGGCGCGGCGTTTTTCTCCGCCGGATAATTCGAAGGGGGATTTTTCGTAAAATTCCGCGCCAAGACCAACGGCATCGAGGGCGGCGGCTGTGTTGGTGTCGATTTCTTCGGGCGAAAGCCCCATGCGTGTCGGGCCGAAGGCGACGTCTTTGTATACTGTCACCTCGAAAAGTTGATGCTCGGGGTATTGAAAAACGAGACCGACGCGTCGGCGCACGCGAGTCAAACTCGCAGAGGGCGGCACGTTTTTGTTGCGCCTGTTTGTCCTCGACGCCTCGGGCAATGTGCCGCCGGGCAAGCACTCGCCGCCCACGAAAACTTGCCCGGATGTCGGACGAAGAAGCGCGTTAAAATGCTGGATTAACGTGCTTTTTCCGCTGCCGGTGTGGCCGATTATCGCAACGATTTCGCCCGCGCGGATTTCAAGGCTTGCATCGCGCAGGGCGATTTTTTCGAAAACGGTGTTTGGGCTGTATATGTGAGAGACATTTTTCAGCTCGAGGACGAGGGGGTTGTCCGGGGAGGGCGAATTGCAATTTTTCGTAGACAGGGAAACCGCTTCCGGCTTCGAGGAAATGTGCCGACCCTGACACATGTCCCCATCAATAAACTCGTCAATTGTAAGCACGTCGGCTTTTATTTCAACCCCGCGCTTTTTCAGTTCAAACGCAAGTTCCGTAACCTGTGGCACGCCGAGGCCCAGCGCATTCATTTCATCTACGCGCGAAAAAATTTTGCGAGGCACGTCGTCCATCACAATTTTGCCGTCGTCCATCACGATTACGCGGTTTGCGCGCGCGGCCTCCTCCATGAAATGTGTGATTAAAATTACCGTGATGTCGGACTCGCGGTTTAGCCGGACTATCGTGTCCATTACCTCGCGACGGCCGGAAGGGTCGAGCATTGCGGACGGCTCGTCAAGGACGATGCACGCGGGGCGCATCGCCAAAACACCCGCGATTGCGACGCGCTGCTTTTGCCCGCCGGATAAATTATGCGGCGGCGAGTCGGCGTGCGCCGTCATTTTTACGGAGGCGAGCGACTCGTCCACGCGGCGGCGGATTTCTTCGGGGGGAACGCCCAAATTTTCCGGGCCGAACGCTATGTCTTCCTCGACTATCGTCGCGATGATTTGGTTGTCGGGATTTTGAAAAACCATGCCGACGGAACGGCGAATTTCCCATATGTTCGCAGGGTCGCGCGTGTCGCGGCCGCACACCCAAACCGTCCCGCCCGTCGGCGCAAGGAGGGCGTTAAAGTGCCGCGCGAGAGTCGATTTTCCCGAGCCGTTATGCCCTAAAATTGCAACAAACTCGCCCGCCTCGATGCTCGCGCCGATGCTATCAAGCGCGCGAAGGGGTTCGCCACCCCCCGACGGCGCGTATTCAAAGGTTAAATTTTCAAATTTTATCATGCCATGATTTTAGCACAGGTTGCGGGCGGTGAAAAGATGCGCGCAGGTTTTCGACCACCTTCCGATGTGATAAAATGGGATTTGCAAAATCGAGTCGGCGAGTGTCACTCGCCGACTCGATTTTGCGGGCGTTTGACACTTGAGGGCTGAAGCGCGCATCAAAAAAGTAAGGAATAATGAGGTCTAGGCCTTATTTTTTTGCCAAAACTCACTTGACTAAA
>WRGX01000039.1 GCA_009786975.1 Defluviitaleaceae bacterium | reverse complement strand
CCTCGAAGCCGTGAGCAGCTTCTTAGTCCATAAAAAAAGAGTCGGCGAGTGACACTCGCCGACTCTTTTTTTTTACGGGCGAGGAAACTGCTCCCGGCTTCGAGAGAACGCGTCGCTCCCGACACATGCCCCCGGTGCCCACCGCGCGCTTGGCGCGCTTTAAGTCGCTAGGGCGGGAATGTTCTTGTTTTTATTGGTAAAGCGTTGCCAAATATATATTCCGGCGATAATGGCGGCACCGGTAATATCGCTGACCATGCCGGAGTCAACTACTAAAATGGCTCCCAAAATCAGCATTACTCGAAGATACCACGGCACGCGCCGCACAAAGAAGCCGCTGACTGCCGCCGCGATGCCGATTATACCGATAATGCCCGAAATTAACGTCGTAGAGATGCCGACAAAGGTTGGGTTTATAAACAACATTTGCGGGTTGAAAACAAAAATGTATGGGATTATATATGCGGCAATCGCGAGTTTCATCGCGATAACACTTGTGCGCATGGGGTCGCCGCGGCTTACCGCAGCGGCGGCGTATGACGCCAGTGCTACGGGAGGCGTAATGTCCGCGTCGGTGCCGAAGTAGAAAACGAACATATGCGCCGCGAGCAACGGAATAATCGGATTTCCCAAATCGTCAACACCGATTCCGATTAAAATCGGCGCGGTGACGGTTGCCATAATTACATATTTTGCCGTAGTCGGAACGCCAAGCCCCAAAATCAGCGATGCAAGCATACAGAAAAACAGCACGGCAACAAGGCGCATTCCTTCATGGTTAATTATTCCCGCCATAGAAATCATTGCGTCGGCAAAGGTTATGCCAAGCCCGGTCAGCGTCACGACGCCAACGACGACACCCGCCATAGCACACGCAACACCAATGCTTATAACGTTTCGCGCGGCTGCTTCCATTGCCTCAAAAATTTTCGTCGGCGTAAGGCGCGTGTCCTTGCGGAACATGCTTAAAGCGATGCAGATTGCAATTGAGTAAACAGCAGAGGTGGTCGGTGTGAAGCCAAGCGCGAGGAAGAATACAACCGCCAAAAGCCCAAGCATCAAATAGCCCTTTTGCAAAATAAGCGGCAGGGCTTTTGGAATTTGTTCATCGGGCATGGGCTTGAGGTTTGCCTTTTTTGCCTCAAAATGCACTGCCGCGAACACACAAACAAAATATAAAAGTGCGGGTATAGATGCCGCAAGCGCGATTTGCGCAAAGGGTATCCCCGTAATATCAGCCATAATAAAGGCTGCCGCGCCCATAATCGGCGGTATAAGTTGGCCGCCCGTGCTTGCCGATGCCTCAACGGCTCCGGCAAAATTTTTGTCGTATCCAAGGCGTTTCATCATGGGAATGGTGAATGAGCCGGACGCAACCGTGTTTGCGACGGAACTGCCGCAAATTGTGGCTTGAAGCGAGGAAACAATAACAGTAGCCTTTGCGGGGCCGCCGACCGAGCGTCCCGCAATCGCGTTTGAAATATCAATAAAAAACTGCCCGATGCCCGTTTTTCGAACAAACGCACCGAACAGCAAGAATACGAAAATAAACGTCGACGCCACCCCGACAGGAACGCCCAAAATGCCCTCCATTTGATAGAAGGAATGGTTTGCAATGCGCATCATGCGAAAACCGCGATGCCCGAACATCCCGGGGATGTGTTCGCCAAAAAGCGCGTATGCCAAAAAAACAGCCGCCACAATCATCAGAGGCACGCCGACAACCCGATAACACGCGATAAAAAGAATAATTATCGCGATAATAACCATGTGAAAATCCATCGTGGTTATCGCGCCCATTTGGCCCGTAATCCGCTCGAAGAAGAACACAAAATAAAAGAAAGAACCCGCGCCGACGATGCCGAGCAGAAAGTCCGTAATCGGCACATGGTTTACGCGGGTATTGCCTGCTTTACTGGGGGCGGGATAAAGCATAAATGCAAAAAACATAACGAAGCCCGCAAAAGAAGCCCGTTGGATTTGCGGCGGTTGCATCGAAAGGAAGGATAAGGCGTTGAGCATTGCGTTGAAAACGATGTTTACACCGGGAATTCCTTGAATTGCGGAGATAACGTCCTGCGGAATCATCGCATACGGGTTGACGTTAAGCAAAAGCATGTAAAGCGCGAAAATAACCAGCGACCAGCGGACAATCAGCTTTGGCACGCCTTCGAAGTGGCGAGTGCGTGCCGCGGGGTCGTATTTTGACATAATTTTTTTGAATTCTGCTTCGTTTAGCATGTCCGGTGGCATGTCCGGTTCAATGGCTTCAAGCGGTTCGGCGGTTGCTTCTACCGCTTTTTTTTCTTCTTCAGACATTTACAAATGCCCCCTTATAGAAAACTCCATAATTACGCCCGGCTCGGCAAGCTCATTAAGCGGGACGCGTTCGCGCCCGACGTATAACACAAAATCCGTCGCGCGTCCAATCATATATCGCAGTTCGGGCAGTTCGGTTTCGATGTTTTCGATTCGCATCGTGCCGCAAGGCAGGTGCGTTAATGTTTGACCGGGCTGAATTTCCGTCGGCATACCTGCCCCGAAATCCTCGAATTCCAGGGCGGTCAGGACGATTCGAAAATCGTTATCGGCTTCGGGGGCGCGCGTCGCCTCCGACACGCGCGCTTGGCGCGCTGTAAAAATCTCCGACACGGGGCTTTGGTTCACGGAGTGGATGAACCAAACCGTGAACCCTTCGCCCTCGCTGACGGGATGTGAAAACAAGGTTTCGCCCGTGTCATAACGGGATAAAACAAGGTGCGAAGTTCAGTCCAAAACGCCTGCTTCTTGGAAGAATTCAAGCGCGCCGGGATGGAAGGGGACGCTTATGGATTGAATCGCGTTTTCGACGCTGATATACGCGCCGCGCGCGTGTCCCGCCACAACGTCGGGCTGATTTTGAATAAGCGCGCGCACGATTTCAAACGCTTCGTCGTTTGAAACGGTGTCAAGCGATGCAACAAGTGTCGCTTGAACAGCAACGGTTTCGATAGGTTCGGTTAGGAAATCGTAGTCGGCATTTGTTACGGTTATGGGCATGTAGAAGTCGTATTCGCGCATAAGATTTGCGATTCCCGTGTCGGAAATCGGCAAAATGCGCAAATCGCGGTTGCGGGAAAGCTCGGCGATTGCGGTGTTCGGCGTTGCCGCCGTAACGAAGAACGCATCAAGCCCAAAGTCCTGCATTGACGCGGCGGAATCCGCAAAACCCAAATGGAAGTCGTTAATATCGTCAAATGTAAGCCCGTACGCCGCCAAAATTTGCGACGCGTTCGCGTTTACGCCCGAGCCGAGCGCGCCAACGCTGACGCGCTGTCCCGCAAGGTCGGCAACGCTGTGTATGTCGGAGTCAGCCAAGACCACGATTTGTACAGTTTCGGGATAGAGAGACATGAGCGTTCCCATGTTTCTAATCGGTTCGCGTTCGGACATAATGCTTGTTGCGGTGAAACCGAAATACATAACGTCGTTTTGAACGATTGCGATATCGGCGTCGCCAACGTTGATTTGGTTGATATTATCGGCAGACGCGCCTGTGGACGTAATCGTTATGTTTAGTCCGCTGTTATTGTTGATAACCGTCGCCATTGCGCCGCCAAACGGATAGTATGTTCCCGCGACGCCGCCCGTTGCCATGATGAAACGCGCGTTTACGTCGCGTGCCGCGATTTCGGCGACTCCGCCTGTTGCGGGAGGTGTGTCGGGGGTATCGGGGGCGTCGGGGGTATCGGGGGTATCGACCGGGGGCGTGTCGCCCTCGGGAAGGTCTTGCTCGGGCGCGACGGCTACAATCGGCTCGTCTTCAACCGGGTCCATACATGCGGCAAATATCGGCAAAATAAGAACCGATAAAATCAGTGCGAAAAATAATTTCTTGCTCATTTGAAATTGCCTCCTTTTGGAATGAAAGTTGGGTTAAAAAAATAGACACCTCTAAATAGTGTCAAAAATACCGCCTTTCATAATAATGGCAAAACCAAAACTTGTCAAATAAAAAAGCGCGCCAAGCGCGCAGTGGGCACCGGAGACACATGTTGGCGGCGACGCATTCCCTCGAAGCCGGGAACAATTTCCTAACCCATAAA
>WRGX01000038.1 GCA_009786975.1 Defluviitaleaceae bacterium | reverse complement strand
TTTGCCTTTACCGGATTTTATCCCGCGCAGGTGCTTTTGGGTAAGGAAGACGGACTGTTTCCGCAGGTTACGATGTGGCTTGCGCCGGGGGTCGCGGTGGTGCTTGCGGGAATCACCGCAATTTGCTGGAGGATTGTTAGCAGGAAATATGAAAGTGCAGGGACTTAGAATAAATCCGAATGCGAGCCTGTTCTTTCGAGGTGCAAAAAAAGGTTGACGCTGTCAATTTTGTAAATAAGTACCATGTCGCATCCGCGCCGTTTCATCACATTGTAGTTTCGCTTAAAACGTGCGGAAAGTTTCGGTTTAAGCATTAAGCCACTCCTTCGCCTCTTTCCACGACTCAAACGCCCGGTAGTCCTCCTCCGGAGACGGCGAAATTTTCGAATATTTGCTGTCAACAATTTCAAACGGGATTCTGTGTTGGATTGCAACTTGATTCAGTAGCAAATTAAAAAGCTCGGACGCGGAAATTCCCATTTCATTAAGCACGACCATGGCTCTTTCCCGCGTTTCCGGATTTACGCGAATATGCATGTTTGCGGACTTAGTTTGTGTTTTCATCGTATCACCTCACCGCAAATATATGCAAACAGTACACATTTGTCAATCAACATGAAAAGGGGGCTTCCAAAATGCCGCAAATCGAACTGAAAAACGTAAGCAAGGACTATAAAATCCGCAAGCGTGACGAAAATCGTTCACGCTTTTTAGAATTCTTCCGTCCGCGATACGAATCCAAACGCGCCGTGGATGATATTTCATTTGCGATTGAACCGGGCGAAATGGTCGGGTACATTGGCTCGAACGGCGCGGGAAAATCTACGACGATTAAAATGCTTACGGGAATTTTATCGCCGACGGAGGGGAAAGTCAGCGTTTTCGACCGTGACCCCTGCAAAAATCGTACGAAAAACGCCCTCGATATGGGCGTAGTTTTCGGGCAGCGTTCACAGCTTTTGTGGGACTTGCCCGTTCGCGACACTTTTGAGCTGTTTAAAACTATGTACAAGCTGGACGCCGCCGCGTATAAATCCCAGCGCGACATGCTTGTCGAAACCCTTGAAATGGAGGAATTTTTATCGCAAGCGGTGCGCCAATTAAGCCTGGGCCAGCGAATGCGCGCAAATCTCGCGCTGTGTTTTCTGCACCGCCCGAAGGTCGTCTACCTCGACGAGCCGACAATCGGCCTCGACGTTTTGGTCAAAGACCGCATCCGCGCCTTTTTGCGCCAAATCAACCGCGAGCAAGGCACAACCGTTTTGCTCACAACCCACGACACCGGCGACCTCGAAGAAATCGCCGACCGCCTAATCTTAATCGACCACGGCAAGCTCCTGTACGACGGCGACCACAACGGATTTTTGGCAAAATACCGCGACTCGGGCGCGACGCTTGAGGACATTTTAAAACAGGTCTACATGGATTTTTCGCACGGAACGGACCTCCAGTTGACGAGCGCGTCAATATGAATTTTCCGCACCCCGCAAAAAAAAGCCGCATCACACTTTTCCCGCTCGAAAAGTTAAAATTCGCCCTGCCGGCACACGTGCGATTTTCACATGCTTCGCGGGGCGAATTTCAACTTTTGGGGCATGTGCCTATTTGAAAAAAATCTATGGCGCGGTAAACTTCAGCGATGCGGAGTTTGTTGCGTTATTCCAATAAACCTCCGCGCCGAAAAATTCGGAAATAAAGCGCAGTGGGACCATTGTGCGTCCGTCTACGGAAATCGGCGGAACGTCCATGCCGAGGGCGTCAAGCTCGGGCGTGATTGTGCCGAGCGGCAGTACGAGGGATTGCCCGTAAAGCGTTAGGGTGGCTTCGCGGGTATCGTCGTCCCAATCGAGTTCCGCGCCGAGGGCGTATGCCATAAAACGCAGGGGAATCAAGGTGCGCCCGTCCTCAATAATCGGGGCAACGTCCATTAATATGTCGGCCATATTTCCGGTGAGGTCGGTTATCACGTACGAACCGATTTCTACCACCAGAACGTGCTGTGCGTCCGGCGGAAGTAGTACGTCTTGAGTCGGTTGTTCGTCCTGCGGCGGATGCGGCTCTTGCGGTTGTGCGGTAACGGTGCCGTCGGATTCGAGAAGTATCAGCGCGTAATTTGCGGGACCTCGGGCGATTAGACGCGCGCCGCCGCCGGTGGCGATGAGTTCGCCGTCGTTTTGGTTCCATCTGTTGTGCAGGCCGTTGTAGCCTTCGAGTCCTACATATATTATGCCGAACGCATTTTCGGGGTTTAATTGCATCTCGTTGCCGTTTACTACGATTCGTTTAAGTGTCGCGACGACGTCACTGCCCTCAATTGTGCTGATAAACCCCAAATTGTATATACTTGCCGCGCCACCGAAGTTAAACGTGAAGGAATATTCACCGTTTTCGGCGGGAATTGTATGGTCCCGGGACTGCCAACCCGAGCTTGTTGCTTGGAATTCGAGTCCCGACTCATTTCCGACACCTTCTGCGGCACCTTCTGCTCCACCTTCTATAATGAAGAAATATTCGACAGTTTCAATCGGAATCGGTCCCGCGTCGGCAGGGACTTGGTCGGTTCCGGGCGTGATTGCTTGCGCTCCCGCCAATGGCGACGGCGCGATTTCCCTGCCGCGAGTGGTTGTAACATTGCCGTTCCGCGGCATTTGCTCGATTTCGCGAAACCTTGCTTCCAAGTCGGGGTTAACCATTGTGTTTGTCGCACGGCTGAAGAAAAGCCCTTGTTCCGCGCGTTCGCTTATGGTTATGCACCAAATTATCGGAGCCATTCCGCGAGTGAATGCGGCTTCGGTGACGGCGGCGATATAGCGGTAAACCGCGCCTTCGTATCTGTATTCCGACCGAATCGCGCCGAATTCTCCCAAAATTACCGGTACGCCGTTGTCGATAAATCTGTGTTCGACCAAATCAAAGAGGCGGTTAAGCTCCGCAAAATCGGCGTCACTGCCCCAGTCCATTCTCATGCGTCCCCACGGCGCGTCCTCGTACAAAAGGGCGAAAGTTGACGGAGTGTAGTAGTGAACCTTTGCGATTAGTCGGTTTGCGGGGTCGTTGGGCATTAGAAACAGCGGGTCAACGGTGCGCTCGAAATCGGTGTGATAGCCCGCGATAAGGAGATGCCGCTGCGAGTTATTTCCGCCGGATGCGCGAATTAAATCCACGAAGGTCTGATTAATCAAGTTCACGAGGGCGTAGGCTTCCTCTTTACCTTCGTCGCTGCCCCACGGGTTCCAAAGACTGTCCCAGCCAAGCTCCTCGTTGGCGGATTCAAAAAGCAGCATATCGCCGTAGTCGGCAAAACGTTCCGCGATTTGGTCCCAAAACCTCTCAAACCGCACCATGGTTGCCTCCGGTTCCGTCGGAAACGCGCTCCACCATCCGCCGTCCCAGTGGATGTTTACAATGGCATACATATCGTTTCGCAAGACCCATTGCGTCACTTCTTCCACGCGGTCCATCAAATCGGGATGAATCGTGTAGTTTTCCCCCATCATGTTCGACCACGCGACAGGGATTCGAACCGCACCGAATCCCGCCTCGGCATAGCCGCGAATTAGGGCTTCGGTGATAACCGGGCTGCCCCACGCGGTTTCGTATTGACGCACCGTTGTGCCTTGAATCCAGTTGCCTGTTGCCTCGAACGTATTGCCCAAATTTATTCCGATGCCCATATCGTGTACAATTTGCTCCGAAGTCATGTTGCGCATTGTTCCGCCCTTTTCCGGCGCGGCGGCGAGGCTTAGGGGTATCGCCGTCAGGAATAGCAGAAGTGCGAAAATCAAGATTGCTTTTTTCATTTTTTTTCCTCCTTCTTATGTTTCCTTAATTGACCATCATACTTTTCCGCTCAGATTATATCAAGCCCACAAAAATTTTTCAAAATCGCGTCAAAATTTTGTAAAACAAAAAAGCGCGCACTGCGCGCATTGAACACCGGGGACATGTGTCGGAGTCGGCGCATTCCCTCGAAGCCGGGAGCAATTTACTAGCCCATAAAAAAGCGCGCCAAGCGCGCATTGAACGCCGGGGA
>WRGX01000037.1 GCA_009786975.1 Defluviitaleaceae bacterium | reverse complement strand
GGGACGGGGCTACCGTTTGTCGTATAGGGACGCTTGTAAGAGACGGCGTTAGAAGGTGTTGCCTCGAAACTCGTGCATAGTATATTCGAACAATAGTACGGTGTCAAGTTTTTTTGTCCGACTCATTCGATGAAATTGGTTGTGTCCCACGCGTAAATTACAAGCGAGCAACATACAGTGGTCATCTTTCGCTTTTTTGGCGATACTTCACGCAACGCCAAAACTTTAAGCCTGTCTGCATCTTCATAATCGAGGCTGCCTGGGCAAAGACCCCACTACCATTTCAAAAGACGTAAAGAAGCACTTGTTTGTGAACGAACCGACAATCGCAGTAACAACCACAAAATCGGACGGAACGCCCGTGAAAGAGCGTCCGTGTCCGCTCTTGATGAAAGCTCCGTTTGTGTGCAATTCATGCGATAAGCGCAGACGGTATTGCCCATTTCAAAACGTCCGCTTGCGTTACCACTGTGGAACTTACTTTGGGAATTTACGAGATTTGCGATGAAAGGAATGCTTTTTATACGCCGCGAAAATTGCATCCGGCTTCGAGGGAATGTGTCGATTTTGACACATGCCCCCGGCACCCAATGCGCGCTTGGCGCGCGCTAATCTCCTCGAATAGCCGCGAGCGCGCTCAGCCTAGTCGCGCGGAATGCCGGGAAAAATCCGCTTACAAGTCCTACCGTGACGGCGACGCCAAGCGCGACAAGGCACAGCCATGCCGTGACCAACGACGTTACCCCTGCTTCATCGCCAACCATCCATTCCGGCGCGCCGAGTCCTAAGCCGGCTAATGGTATGACGCCGATATTTATGAGAAAAGACAGGAGCAGGGCAAGCATAACGCCGAAAACCCCGCCCAAAAAGCCAATCACAGCGGCCTCGAAAAGGAAAAGCCAGCGAATATCGGAAAGGGACGCGCCGATTACCTTCATTATGCCGATTTCGCGCGTGCGCTCGGTTACAGATGTAATCATCGTGTTCGCGATGTTGATTGCGGCAACGAAAAGCGAAACGGCGGCGATTGCAAAAAGAAGCGTTTCTATGCCGCGCTGGGAGTCGCGCATTTGCTCAATCCAGTCTCCCGGAAACCACACATTGTAGCCCATTTCGCGTATGATTTCCGCGACTTCCGAGGTGTCGTCCATCGTGGCGGTGCGCACGCGAACGTCTTGGTATGTTTCGCGCGGTCCGCCGACAAGCGCGGAAAACGTCGGGTTCCAGTCGTCATCTTCTTGTGCGCGGCGTTGCGATTCCTGTTGCATTAAGTTGAGAGCTTGCAAAGTCTCGATGTCGGTGTAAATTGTTTGACCGCCACCCCAGCGCAAATCAACGGCGGGCGCGGCAACTACGCCCACGATGTTTATGTCAAAAGAACGCGCGGTTTCAAAACCCTCGCCAATATCGTAGCCGAATTCGTCATCGTCGCCGAAGCCCCAGCCGCCGCCCCAATCGCGGGTGTTCCAATAAGACGAATCGTCGTAATAAATGCGGATGTCATCATTAAAAATATCGACGAGGGTGATTACATCGTCGCTTGTATCCCACTGGCGAAAATTGTCCCAATGGAAAGCGGTTCGGTCGGATGCGTCAAAAAATCCGCGTTCGCTTCGTTCGCTGAACACAAAGGTGAAGTCCTCGTCGCCCTCCCGCAAAAGCCGCCCGTAATTAAGGTTGTAGCCCATAAGCGCAAGGGCGTCGGGCCGAACGCCCACAACCGTCGCAAGCATTGTGTACGGCCCGCTTCGGAACATTAACTGGGCTTGAATCATGGGCGTGGCGGTTCGCACGCCGGGAATGCGCAAAAAGTTCTCGATGGATTCGTCGGTCAAATCGCGCTGGGCCGTTTCAACCACGCCGTCATCAGTCCACATCATGCCCGCCCACATCGGAAAGACCTCGATTTCGGTCATGTTAAGATTCATATCCACAATCATTTGCTCAAACTGCGCGTTCGTCGCAAGTCCAAGCGAAATCATCAAAATAATCGACCCCGTACCAATTATCACGCCCAAAAGCGTGAGAAAAGTACGCAGCTTCCTTTTGTATAAATTTTTCAGGCACATGCCCATGACATCTATGATGCTCATATGTCCTCCAATATTTAAGACCTTGGGGCTCTGCCCCAAACCCCGGAAACTTTTGAAAAAGTTTCATCAAAACTTTTAAATTTGCACTCTGCTAAGCAGACTCCAAATTTCAAAGTTTGGGTCAAGCCTTTTCAAAGGCTTGCGGGGGTTTGGGGGCAGAGCCCCCAAGGTCTTAGGTTTTAGCGAGCGTTAATCCTCGTCGTCTTCGAAAAGGAGGCGTCTGCGTCGTTTGTTTCGTATGACCAAAAGGGGGATTGCGACGGCGAGCAAAATTACAACGATTGGTGCGATTATCACCCACAGGCGCACGCGGTGGTCAGCGTCCACGCCAAACATTTCGGCTGATTCGGGCGAAAACGGACCCATAAACGTTTCGTCCCAGCCTTCGGGTTCAACCGGGCGCATGAAAATTCCGCGTACCAAGCTGAAAAACGCGCCGGACTCGTTCGCCTCTTCGAAAAACATGCCGTCATCCGGGAAAAACATTCCGTCGTCGGGGAAGGGCAGTGCGCCGCCGTGGAAAAAATCGTCGCCCATGAACATATCGTCGCCGAAGTCGAAACCCATGCCGTCTTCGACAAACAGTGTGAAGGGGTGACGAAGCTCGATTGGTTCGCCTGTGTTGTCCTCGGCGGTTATTACAAATTCGAACTGGTGTTCGCCGGGGTCGTGCGGCGCGTCGAAGCGGCCTTCGAAATTTGACCAGCGTTGCGCGTTAATTGTGCCGATAAACATGCCTTCCTCGCCGCCGGCCTCGGTTACGTCTTCGGGACCTTCGGCGCGGACACGCGTGCTTAATAAATTTACGCGGCCCGAGTTTATTACGCGGAACGAAAACCATACGGAGCCGCCCGCCGTCACGCTTTCGCCGACGTTTACCTCGGTAAGCTCGAGGCGCATAACCTGCGCGAGCTGGAGGCTTATTTGCTCGGCGGATTCGTGTTCGTGGAAATTGTCGTCTTGGAAATCAAAGGTGAAACGCATGTTGTGCATACCGGGCGTGCCGTCCGCCGAAGATATAAAGCGCAGAACTTTTGTAACCTCGCTTTGCGGCCCGAGACGGTCGATAAAAAGCGTATTGCTGCCGACGGGGGTGAAGCCCGCGATATGCTCCTGCGTCTGTTGTCCCCCGGGGAGATTTTGCGCACGCACTTCTTCCATTAGAATGCGGATATTGTTCACGCCCTGTGTGGCGTTTGTGTTCCTGAATGTTATTGTCAAATCGAATTCTTGCCCCGCACGCGGTACGGCGGGATAAACAATGGAGTCGTGGATGATAATGCGTGGAATTTGCCTGCGGTCGTCATCGTCCTCCACGTCGGGATTGTATACGTTAAACGCCGCGAACTGGCTGAAGGAACGCGCGGCGTCGCCGGTTCCGTAGGTTGCGGTGAACTGGATGTCGTGGGTTTGGGTTGCGGCGGTTCTTGTTGGGCGGAAGCCGAAGGAAATCGGGTGCGATTCGCCCGGCGCAAGCTCCGGAATTACGACGGTGCTTTGCGTTGTCGGGACTATTGAATCGCTTGCGGGGGCGGCGGTTACGCGAACGTTTCGCGCTTCTTCTTCGCCGCTGTTAAATAAGTAGAAACTCACAAGTCCGGTTTGGCCGACATTTATTCGCCCTGTCGGCGCGGTCATTTGGCGGAATTCGAGGTTCGGCAGGTCGTCGTCGCCGTCGGGATTGTAAACGGCGAGGGGGGCGACTTGGTTAAATGTGCGCGCGGCGTCGCCGGCTCCGTAGGTTACGGTGAAGCGCACATTGTATGTTCGCGTTGCGGCGTCTTCCGTCGCGGCGAAGCCGAAGGAAACCGTGCGGCTTTCGCCCGCCGCAAGCACGGGAATGCTTATTTCGCTTTGCGTCATCGGGTCGATTACATCGGCGGTTGTGGCGG
>WRGX01000036.1 GCA_009786975.1 Defluviitaleaceae bacterium | reverse complement strand
AGCAAACAAAAGCAATGCAAATCAGCGTCGAGTATGAAAAATTAACCGGGCAGGCTTTAATGTAGCCATTGATAACGGAATAACTTTCCGTTATAATACATATGGTAAATAGAAAATCTCGAAAGAAATTCTTGAGAAAATTTTGAAAGAAAGGGAGTTCCTGTGGACCCCGAGTTGCTTGTTTTTACCGTACTTGCAGTACTCGCGCTTCTTACGTTAATGTTTTTCGGTGCGATTTTGAGCGCGGCGGAGATGGCGTTTGCATCGCTTTCGCGTGCGCGGATAAATAATTTGGCTGAAGGTGGCGGAAAACGCGGGAAACGTGCGCGTATCGTTGCCGACCTTTACGAAGAACGATTCGACGAAGTAATTTCAACCGTGCTTATTTGCAACAATCTCGTGGCAATCGCCGCGGCAACCTTGTCGGCGGCCTTGTTTGCCGCGATTTTTGCGTTGTTCGGCGAGGACTGGGAGTTTGTCGGATATCTGCTGTCCACGCTTGTTATTTCGGTGCTGATAATTATTTTTACGGACATTTTGCCCAAAAGTTTCGCTAAAGAAAAACCGGAAAAAGTCGCGATTTTTTCCGTGTTCTATATCCGTTTTTTAATGGCGGTTTTTTGGCTTGCGAATCAGACGATTCTCAGGATGAAAAACAGCCTAAGCGCGAAAATGTCCGCAGAAGGTGACGAAGGTGTCGAGGATGAAGCGCAAACTTTGCTCGAGCAGGAACTGATTTTCATGGTCGAAGAAGCCGAAACCGACGGCATAATCAACGAAGACGACTCCGCGCTTATCACAAATGCGATTGAATTTAACGAGGTCTTCGTCGGGGATATTTTAACGCCGCGCGTGAATATCGCGTGCATTCCCGGCGGCGCAAGCGTCGACGAAACCGCCGGATTGTTCTTGAAAAACGGCTACTCGCGGATGCCCGTTATCGGCGAATCGATTGACGAAATTCGCGGGATAGTGAACCTGCGCGACTTTTTAAAATGCATGGCAACGGGTCTCAGCGACGCCCCCGTAACCCTCGAAGACATAATGACGCCGCCGGTTTACACCGTCACAAGCGCGCCGGTAACGGAAGTGCTTACCCTGCTCAAAAAGGAAAAAAGCCATATGGCAATCGTCGCCGATGAATATGGCGGCACGGAGGGCTTAGTCACAATGGAGGACATTTTGGAAGAACTCGTCGGCGAAATTTGGGACGAAAGCGACGAAATCATTGAGGAATTTTTGCCGCTGGGCGAAAACCGCCACAAAATTTTAGGCAACGCTGACATCGACAAAATGTTTGAATATTTCGACATGGAAGGCGATTCGGAATCAAACACCGTGTGCGGCTGGATAATGGACGTATTGCGCCGCGTTCCGGAAGAAGGCGACAGTTTCGAATTTGAAAATCTAACCGTAACCGTCACAAAAGCCGACGGTCGCCGCGCCGAGGAATGCGAAGTTTTGGTCGCGGCGGAGGGTGAAAAAATAACAACCGATGAGGGAGAGAAATTAGCATGATTACGAGACACAACAATGGAGTTTTCATCAAAAACGGACGGGAAATTTTAGGCGAAAGTGCGATTTCGAGGGAAATCGCCACAAAAAACACAATGGCGCAAAAAATTCTGTCCGCGCACAATAAACCCGCCGATGACGACCTTTTGCACATAAAATTTGACGCACTTGCGTCTCACGATATTACTTACGTGGGGGTAATCCAAACCGTTCGCGCCGCCGAAAAGGATTTTGACAAATTTCCGGTGCCGTATGTTTTGACAAACTGCCACAATTCGCTTTGCGCCGTCGGAGGGACAACAAACAGCGACGACCACGCTTTTGGGCTTTCCGCCGCGAAAAAATACGGCGGCATTTTCGTTCCGCCGCATGTTGCGGTCATTCATCAATACGTGCGTGAGGAAATCGCCGCCGGAGGCAAGATGGTTCTCGGCTCGGATTCGCACACACGGTACGGCGCGCTCGGCACAATGGGTTTCGGCGAGGGCGGCGGCGAGCTTGTTAAGCAAATTTTGGGACGAACATATGATATTCCGCAGCCGGAGGTCGTCGGCGTCAAATTAACGGGCGCGCCGCGTCCCGGCGTGGGGCCGCAGGATGTCGCCCTCGCGCTTATCGGCGAGGTTTTTGCGGACGGTTTTGTCAAAAATAAGGTGCTGGAATTTTTCGGCCCGGGCATCGCGAATTTATCCATGGATTTCCGCATGGGCATTGATGTCATGACAACGGAAACGACTTGCTTGTCAAGCATTTGGGAGACTGACTCGAAGGTCGAGGAATTTTATGCGATGCACGGCAGGGTAAGAGACTACGTCGCGATTTCCCCCGGCGACGTTGCGTATTACGATGGCTTAATCGAAATAAACCTGTCGGAAGTTGTGCCGATGATTGCGATGCCGTTTCACCCAAGCAATGTGCATAAAATTGAAGATATGGAAGCTCTTCGCCCCGACCAAGGCGTTATCGCGGGCTGCGCGGGCGGGCTTTACGAGTCGATTTGCGGCGCGGCGGAAATACTCGATGGGCGCGGCGTGGCGATGCCGCTTTCCGTGTACCCCGCAAGCCAGCCGATGTATTTGGCTCTTATGCAAAACGGCGTGACCGCGCGGCTTATGCGCGAGGGCGCGATTTTGAAAACGGCGTTTTGCGGACCGTGTTTCGGGGCGGGCGATGTGCCGCGAAACGGCGGATTTTCGATTCGCCACGTTACGCGAAACTTTCCAAACCGCGAAGGCTCAAAACCAAACATGAACCAAAGCGCGGAGGTCGCCCTGATGGACGCGCTTTCGATTGCGGCAACGGCGGCAAACGGCGGCGTTTTAACCCCCGCAACGCGCGTGCTTGAGCAAAACGCAAACGTGCCGAAATACTTTTTCGAAGCGGAAGTATATGCAAAATCAATTTACAAAGGAACGGACAAGCCCGACAAATCCGTCGAGCTTATTTACGGGCCGGGAATCCGCGATTGGCCGGAGTTTAAGCCGCTTGGCGAAAACCTGCTTTTGCAGGTCGCGTCGCTGATTACCGACGATGTTACAACGACGGACGAGCTTATTCCGTCGGGCGAAACCAGCACATTCCGTTCAAATCCCTACGCCCTCGCGGAGCATACACTTTCGCGCAAAGACCCGGAATATGTAGGGCGCGCGAAGCAATCGAAGGAATGGGCGCGTATTGCGCAAGCGTGTGCCGACAGCTCATCGCCGTGTCCTCCAAAGGGCGAATGCTTGCACGATTGTTGGTGCAAGGACATTCCGGTTCTATCCGATGCCGCCCGCGTATTGCAAAATTTCGGTCAAACCATCCCATCCGATTGCGCCGTCGGCTCCCTCGTCTACGCCCGCAAACCCGGCGACGGCTCCGCCCGCGAGCAAGCCGCCTCTTGCCAACGCGTCCTCGGCGGCCTCGCCAACATCGCAATCGAATACGCAACAAAACGCTATCGCTCAAACCTGATAAATTGGGGCATGTTGCCCTTTATCTTGCCCGAAAACCCACCCTTCGAAGTCGAAGATTTCATCTATATACCAAACATCCGCTCCGCCGTCGAAAAACGCGAAGAAAAAATCCCCGCATTCGCAGTATCAAAAAACGGCGCGGTTACGCCGTTTGCCCTCGAGCTTCCACTAACCCCCGCCGAAGCCGAAATTTTGCTGGCGGGATGCTTGATAAATTTGTATTCGAGTTAAGGTATTTTTTCGCCGAAAAGTAAAAAACCACGCAAACAAGAACGCGAGACCCCCGGATCCGGCCATCCGGCGCGTTCTTGCCTGTCGTGGTTTTGTTTTTTTGTTTTGTTGTCAAGCGGGCGAAAAATTTTTCCCGAGTTTGACACTTGACCCCGAAAAAAGGGCGTAAAATGGGGAAAGCGTAGTCCCAAAATACGCGAGTTGTCCCTACAGGGCTATCGAAG
>WRGX01000035.1 GCA_009786975.1 Defluviitaleaceae bacterium | reverse complement strand
GTCCTGAAAAGATAGACCCGGAATACATAAGGCATGGTACTTCGGGAATAATTGCCAGCCGTGATGTCGCAACGGGTGAAATCGTAGCACCTATGGTACAGCCAACCCGTACAGCGGCGCGCTTTTTTATTGCCATAAAACCGCGCCAAAAAAACGAGTCGGCGAGTGACACTCGCCGACTCGTTTTTCACGGGCCGGAAAACTGCCCCCGGCTTCGAGAGAATGCGTCGCCCGCGACACATGCCCCCGGTGGCGCGGGAAACGTTCGCTTCGCTCACTGCGCCCGTGGTGCCCACCGCGCGCTTGGCGCGCATGTTTGATTTTTCACGTAATGTTGTGCATAATAATGGATGAAAAAGGATGTTAAGGAGCGCGGTTGATGCCGGGGTTTTTGTCGCACTATATTGCCGGTAAAGCGGCTGTTGCGGAGGTTTCTGCTGAAATTCGTGAAATAATTGTTCGTGACGAGCGGCTTTATAATTTGGGCACGCAGGGTCCGGATATTTTTTTCTATTATTTTCCGGGATTTTTGCGCAAGCGTTCTCGCGGGATTGCGCAGGAAATGCACGCTTGCGGAACGGGTTATTTTATTGCGCAAATGGCGCGAATTGCCAAAGGCGTACAGGAGGCGAAGCGTGATGCGATTTTTTCGTATATCGCGGGCTTTGCCATGCATTATACGCTGGATTGTCATGCGCATCCCTATGTTTATGCGCGGGCCTTTGATAAAGACGCGCCTAAGATTAAAAACAGTGCGATGCATCGTCGGTTTGAGACGGCGATTGATGCGGAAATGCTTAAATTGATTGACGGCGAATCGCCTTCGGGCGTGAAGCAGTGGGAGCTGATTAACGCGGGGAGGGATGGGCTTTCCGTGGCGGCGGCGGCGGCTTCGCAGGGGATTTTTAGAGTGTACAAGCGGTTCATTCCGCCAAAAGTCGTTCGCAGTGCGATGCGCCATATGATTTATCTCACGCGACTTTTGCAGTCGGAACGCGGGCGGCGCAAGCGTGTTTTGGAGCTTGCCGAAAGTTTGACGATTCGCCAACCGCTTTATTCAAGCATGATTCATCCACAGGGAAGCCCCGACGAAGATTGCCTTAATATCAGCAAATCCGACTGGAACGCACCATGGTCGGAAGAAATTTCCAACGACTCCTTCCCCGACCGCCACAACGCCGCCGTTCGTGAAGGCGCGGAAATTTTGGGGGCGTTGTACGGGTTTATTTACGAGGATTTGCGGGCAGAGGAGCTTGCGGAAAAACTGGGCAACCGTTCATTGAAAACGGGGGAATCATGCGCATAATCGTGGTCGGCGGCGGTGCGGCGGGGATGCTTGCGGCGGGGGTTGCGGCGGAAAATTTGCGTGGCGCGGGCGGCACGGTAATTTTGCTTGAAAAAAACGAAAAGCTCGGCAAAAAACTACATATCACGGGCAAGGGGCGTTGCAATTTAACCAACGACACCGATGTACCCGGGCTTTTAGAACATACGAACACAAACCCGCGTTTTTTGAACAGCGCGTTTCACGCGTTTGACGCGCGTGCGGTGATGGATTTTTTCGAGCGGCGTGGGCTTCGGCTTAAAACCGAACGCGGCAACCGCGTTTTTCCCGAAAGCGACCGCGCCGATGATGTAAATAAAACGCTGGCGGGATTTTTGCGAGAGCAGGGCGTGCGGGTGAAATTGAATACGCCGGTATCTCAAATTTTTTTTAATGAAAAAGCGCGCCATGCGCGCGGTGGACACCGGGGGCATATGTCGGAGGCGACACATGCCCTCGAAGCCGGGAGCAGCTCCCCGTCTCATGAAAAAAATTTTGTTGTTCACGCGGGCGGCGAAAAATTTGTTGCCGACGCCGTAATTATCGCAACCGGCGGGTTGTCATACCCCGCAACAGGTTCGACGGGCGACGGTTTCGCCTTTGCGAAAAAGTTCGGCCATGTCGTAACCGATATGTATCCCGCACTTGTGCCGCTTGTTTGCGCGGAGGATTGGATTCCCGCGCTTGAAGGGTTGAGTTTGCGAAACGTGCGTGTGACGGCGAGAATTTCAGGCGGGCGCGAATCGGCACCGCCAAGCAAAGCGAGGCCCCGCAGCGAGCGTAGCGAGCGAGGAAGCGAAGCGGGATTCATTCCCGCTTCGCGGCGGGGCCAGAGCCCCATTATGTATGAAGAAACCGGCGAGATGATTTTTACCGCAAACGGCGTTTCCGGTCCGATAATTCTTCGGGCATCGGCGGTTTTGTGCGATAAATTCAGCACCGACGACACGCATGAGCGGCACGTTCTCCCGAAGGATACGAGCAAAAAAAGCTCGCCTTTGCCGGGCAACGTTTCCGTAAATTCCCCAACGCTTTCCGTTGACCTAAAACCCGCGCTCTCCGCCGAGCAACTCGACGCACGAATTTTGCGCGATTTTTCCGCCGCACAAAACAAGGACTTCGCCAACGCATTGGACGGGCTTTTGCCGCGCCGTTTAATTGAAACAATTGTCGCGTTGTCTGAAATTCCGCCGCACAAAAAGGTCAACGAAATCACCCGCGCGGAACGGCAAAAACTGGTCGCGCTTCTCAAAACTCTCCCGCTAACCCCAATAGCAACGGCGGGCTTCAAGGAAGCCGTCATCACAAAAGGCGGCGTAAACGTGCGCGAAATCAGCCCCTCGACGCTAATGTCAAAAAAAATCCCCGGCCTGTTTTTCGCGGGCGAAGTCCTCGACGTCGACGCCGCAACGGGCGGATATAATCTGCAAATCGCGTTTTCAACGGGGTATTTGGCGGGGATTTCGGCGGCGGAATATGCCGTGTTCTAAGAACCTGTGTTCAAAAAAATTACGCCGAAGTGGCGTGAAATCGGAACACAGGTTCTAAGCCTGCCCTCCAAGCCGCGCCAAATCGTACGGCGTTTCTTGGTATACATAGTAATTGAGCCAGTTTGCGAATAATAAATGCGCGTGCGCCCGCCAGCGCATTTCGGGCGGATTTTTCGGGTCGTCGCCCATGTAATAATTTATCGGGGGCTTGATTTCGAGGCCTTTTTTGACGTCGCGCCGATATTCGGTGTCGAGGGTGCTTATATCGTACTCGGCGTGGCCCGTTATGAAAACTTGGCGGCGGTCTTTGCTTGCGGCGATGTAGAGGCCGGCGTGGGGCGATGTTGAAATTGGTGTAAGCCCTGCGGCGACGACGTCGCGTTCGCGGATGCCTGTGTAGCTTGAGTGCGGCGCGTAAAAAGGGCTGTCAAAGCCGCGCGTTAAGCGGCTTTTTGGAATCAATACGTTGTGCCGATAGACGCCGGACAGTTTTTCGGGCAAGACAAATTTGTCCACGCCGTAATGATAAAAAAGCCCGGCCTGCGCACCCCAGCAGATGTGCATTGTGTTATAAACATGCGTTTTCGACCACTCCATTACGGCGCAAAGTTCGGGCCAGTAGTCTACCTCGCGGAACTCCAGCATTTCAACGGGCGCGCCCGTGATAATCAAACCGTCGAGAACGGAGTTTTTTATATCGTCAAAGGTTTGGTAAAACGTGTCGAGATGCTCCTGCGAAGTGTTTTTCGAGACATGCGACGACATGTGTATAAGTA
Organism: Defluviitaleaceae bacterium; assembly: GCA_009786975.1. Taxonomy (GTDB): domain Bacteria; phylum Bacillota; class Clostridia; order Lachnospirales; family WQUN01; genus WQVC01. Next base: position 325 of record WRGX01000035.1, on the reverse strand, counting down.
CGATTTCGATTTGAAGCGGCGTATTTGAAAGCATTCGCAGGATTTGCGTTTCCGTTTCAATTTTCGTCGGCATAAGGTTCACGATGCCGATTTTCAGCGGGCGGACGTCCTGCGCACGCGCCCGCTCCTCCGTCATAAAAAAAATGTGCTCCGCGTCAAGCGTGCGCGCGGCGGGTAGTTTTGCGGGCATTTTAACCGGCATTTGCGTCATCCTCTCCGGCTTCGAGGGCATGTGTCGCCTCGGATACATGTTCTCGGTTTTCACTGCGCGCTTGGCGCGCCCATTTAACCGGCATTTGCGTCATCCTCTCCGGCTTCGAGAGCA
>WRGX01000034.1 GCA_009786975.1 Defluviitaleaceae bacterium | reverse complement strand
CATTTGTTGATGGAGGTATATTACTTATCCTGGCATAAGCCTACGAGGGGGGGGGGGACAGACGAATCCGGCAACATGAGTCCAAAATGTTACCCGTCATAGAGACGCGCCATGAAAAACACAGACATAAGGAGGAGTACAAATGTCAGTTCAAAATGAAGCACCTATCTGTCAAAGCTGTGAAATGCCCATGAATGAACCAAAAGAATTCGGTAAAAACGCCGACGGAAGCAAAAATGATGATTATTGCTGCTACTGCTGGAAAAAGGGCAAATTTACTGAACCTAAGAAGAAGTTTGAAGATGCGGTCGAGTTTAATATTCAGTTTGTAATGAAAGATGGGGCGGCTGAAACAGAGGACGAAGCGAGGGAAATGCTAAAAGAGTCTATGTCCAAGCTGAAGCGTTGGGCAACGGCATAAATCCCCGGCCACTTAAACTATAAAAACGTATCCGGTTTTACCCCCGAGCAATGTTTACTTGCTTGGCATTGCAGAATGCAAGGGTGTGTAAAACGGGATACGTTTTTTTCCGCAACAAAAGCAAAACTGCTATTAGAAGAGGGTGTGACATTATGGTGTCGAGTGCGGCACATGCTCTCGAAGCCGGAGGCAGTCTTCCGACATAAAAAAACTGAGTCGGCGAGTGTCACTCGCCGACTCAATTTTTCATGGGCCGGAAAACCGCTTCCGGCTTCGAGAGAACGCGTCGATTCCGACACGTGTCTCCGGTGCCACGTGTCCCCGGTGTTCACCGCGCGCTTGGCGCGCAGTCTCGGAACGCTGTGATTGCAAAGTCTAACTGCTCCTTGGTGTGCGCGGCGGAAACCTGACATCTCACGCGCGCCTTGCCTTTTGGCACAACGGGGAAGAAAAATCCGATTGCGTAAACGCCGCGCTCCAATAATTGCGCCGTCATTTTTTGCGCGCGAAGCTCGTCGTAAAGCATAATCGGTACAATGGGGTGCACACTTTGCGGCACATCGAAGCCCGCCGCAGTCATGCCCTCGCGAAAATATGCCGTGTTTTCACGCAAGCGTTTTTTTATTTCGGGCGAAGAATCGACAAGCTCAAGCGCGCGAATCGTCCCTGCCGCGACAATCGGTGACAGCGTATTTGAAAAAAGATAGGTTCGCGATTTTTGACGCAAGATATCAATGATTTCGCGCCGTCCGCTTGTGTATCCGCCGGACGCGCCGCCCAACGCCTTGCCGAATGTCCCTGTCAAAACATCGATGCGCCCCATAACGCCGCAATGCTCGGGCGAGCCGCGCAAATTTTCGCCAATAACGCCGACGCCGTGGCTGTCGTCAACAATCAAGAGCGCGTCATATTTTTCCGCCAAATCACAAATCGCGGGCAAATTTGCCACGGTTCCGTCCATAGAAAACACGCCGTCGCAAACAATCGCGCGAATCCGCGCCCCCGCCGCCTCTTTAAGCCGCGCTTCCAAGTCGGCGATATCATTATTTTTGTAACGATATCGCGCCGCCTTACACAGGCGCACGCCGTCGATTATGCTGGCGTGATTAAGCTCATCGCTGATAATCGCGTCTTCGGCGGTTAAAATCGTCTCGAAAAGCCCGCAATTCGCGTCATAGCACGATGAATACAAAATCGTCGCGTCGGTTTGAAGAAACTCCGCCAGCTTCCTTTCCAATTCGATATGAATCTCCTGGGTGCCGCAAATAAAACGCACCGACGAAAGCCCGTAACCCCACCTGTCGATGCCCAGCTTCGCCGCATTTTTTATCTCCGGACTGTCCGCCAGCCCCAGATAATTATTCGAACACATGTTCACAAGGCCGGGCCTTTCGGCGGTATCAATGACCGCCCCCTGCGGCGTCGCGATAACGCCCTCCATCTTCCAAAGCCCGGCATTTTTAATCTCCGCTGTGGTATTTGCAAAAAATTTATACGCTGATTTCACGCTCATGTTCCTTCCATTTTATTGAACACAGGTTCGAACACAGGTTCTCAAATCATCGTCAAAACAGCGTCCTTCATGCCGCCGATATCAACAACGTCGGGATGCAGAACGTCCTTATTTTTCAAGCCCGCAAGCGGCGCGGGAACGGCAGAATTTGTAAGCTCCGCCATTTGCTCAAGCAACGCGAAATCGTCGTACCCGTCGTATTTTTCACTGATGGCGGACATCACGGTTTTCGCGAATTTAAAGGGGCTTGCGGTTGAAACGATTACATTTTTTTCGCCGACGCGCGCGCCGTATTTTTCGTGCGAAATATGCGCAACCGCCGTGTGCGGGTCGATTAGATAGCCGTGCCTGTCGAAAACTTTTTTTATTTCCGCGCGAACTTCCGCCTCATCGGCGTAATATCCTACAAAATCTTTCGGCACGGGCATGTTAAATTTCTGTTTGCCCGAAAGTTTAACAAGCATCTCGCGCAGGCCGTCCTCGGGCTTGACCAAATCATAGACGAGCCGCTCGAAATTGCTTGGAATAAGAATGTCCATCGACGGCGATGTTGTCAGAAAAAACTCGCGATTCGAATCAAAAACACCGGTTTCAAAGTAGTCGAAAAGCACTTTGTTGTCATTGCTTGCGCAAACCAGTTTGTTTATCGGCAGTCCCATTTTTTTCGCGTAATATCCCGCCAAAATATTGCCGAAATTCCCCGTCGGAACCATGAAATTCACGGGCGCGTCCGCCGCCATTCCGCCTTTGACAAGCTGCGAATACGCATAAAAATAATATACAATCTGCGGGATGAGCCGCCCTGTGTTAATCGAATTTGCCGATGAAAACTCGTATCCCTCGGCTTCAATTTGCTTATTAAGCCGATCGTCGAGGAAAATGCGCTTGACTTCGCTTTGCGCGTCGTCGAAATTTCCCCGCACGCCAACGACTCGAAGATTTCCGCCTGTTTGCGTAATCATGTGCTGTTTTTGAATCACACTGACGCCGTTTTCGGGATAAAAAACAATAATTTTCATGCCCGCGACATCCTTAAAACCCTCAAGCGCGGAAACGCCCGTATCGCCCGATGTTGCCGTCAAAATAATCTGCGTCTTGGGCTTCTTAACTTTTTTAATCGCGGCGGACATAAGATGCGGCAAAAGCGACAACGCCATGTCTTTAAAAGCCAGCGTCTTGCCGTGATACAGCTCCAAAATCGCCGCGTCGCCGACTTCCTTGACATCGACAATTCCGGGCGATGAAAAATTTTTCGAATTATACGCACTGTCAATGCAATTTACAAGCTCCGCGGGCGTGTAATCGCTTTTAAAATAATGCCCCATAAGCCAAAGCGCGTGCGCATTATAATTAAACCCCGCCAAATCGCGCGGCGAAAGAAATGCCTGCGGAATTTTGCGCGGAACATAAAGCCCCCCGTCGTCGGCAATCCCTTTCAAAACAGACTGCGACGCGGTAAGCCTTTTAGATTTCTTATCTCCGCGTGTGCTTACGTATTTCATTTTTTTTACCCCTTCTTTTCTTGCCTCTTTCGAATTTTAATGCTTTTCGGCAAAGGTGTATTGTGGAGCGTATTGTAGCATACGGCAAACCGCCCCCGCAAGCGGCGCGCCCAGCATAAAAACAAAGTTGCCACGCGGTCTTTTTGCTGAAAGCCTACATCAGCCTCTCCTTGCGTCCCTCCGGGACGCGGCGGTATGGGACACCGGGAATTAAAATGCGAAAAAATTCTTCAAAATTACGTTAAAAAATGAATCGAGAAAAATACCCTGTAAGCCGCTTGCGAAGCGGGCTTGCGGGGCTTTTTAAAAAGGAACCAGTCTTAGAACGGTTCCGCATATCACGGTACATAACCTCGATTAAAATAGCCTCAAGTTCCGAGGCGACACCTTTCAACGCCGTCTCTCGCAAGCGTC
>WRGX01000033.1 GCA_009786975.1 Defluviitaleaceae bacterium | reverse complement strand
CGGCGGATTCGCGGGCGGGGTTACGAAGAAATATTCGCGACCGGCGGTTGTCGGCGGGATTGCGGCGGCGGGGGCGGTCGCGCTTTTCGTTTTGGCGCGTCCGTGGCTGGGTTTTCCGATGCTTTACACGGTAATTGCCGCGGGGCTCGCGTTCTTTTTGACCCCGCAGAGCTTTTATTTCAACGTCGCCTCGGCGATAAATCCCGTCCTCGACAGCGCGGACGATTACATGGACAAAATCAAGGAGGAAACCACACGGCGGCTTGACGCCTTTGCGTCGGCGTTCGGCAAACTTGCGGACACTTTTGGCGGGCTTTCCAAGCCGAAAACGGGGCTTAACAAGCATGACGTATCCCTTTTAATCGACGACCTTGCGTCACGCGCGTGCGGAACATGCGCGAATCGCGAATGGTGCTGGGAAGAAAATTTGTACAATACGCACAGTGAAATTTTCTCGCTTTTGAACGCGTGCGCAAGCAGCGGCGCGGCTTCGCCCGAGGATATCAGCAAGAAATTTTCCGCGGAATGCCGCGCGCCGAAAAAACTTCTCGCGGAACTCAACACGATTTTTTCCGCATATCGCAACGACCTGCGCTGGCACAATCGAATCGCCGAGTCCCGCGAGCTTATAAGCCAGCAATTGCACGGCGTTTCCGGCATCGTAAAATGTTTGTCCGACGAAATCGACATGTCGCTCCGCTTCCACGAGGGACTCGAAGAGGAGATGATAATGGCGTTATTGCGCCAAAAAATAGAGGTTTGCTCCGTGATTGTGCTTGAAGACAACTCGGGACGCTATCGCGTTTCGATAAACCACAAGCCCTGCATCGGGAAAAAAATGTGCGCGAAGTCGATTTTGCCCGTGCTGAACGCGGTGCTGAAACGCAAAATGCGCGTAGAAACCGGCGCGTGCGACGTACGAAACGGCGTCTGCCGCACGCGCTTTATGGAAGACCAAAAGTTGCGCATAACAAGCGGCGTTGCGTCCCGCGCGAAATCCTCGCGCAAAAACGGCGACAGTTATTCCGCGATGGAACTGCGCAACGGCTCGGCACTTTTAGCCCTTTCCGACGGCATGGGCAGCGGCGAACGCGCACACCGCGAAAGCGCGGCAACCGTCGGCCTCTTAGAGGATTTCATCGAAAGCGGCTTCGACAAGGAGCTTGCGGTTCGCATGATAAACTCGGTGCTTATTCTGAAATCCGGCGAGGAGAGCTTCGCAACGCTGGATATTTGCGCCATCGACCTCTACACGGGTCGCGCGGAATTCATCAAAATCGGCGCGGCGGAAACATACATTTTGCGCGACAACGGCGTAAGCGTAATTTCATCCGCCTCGCTTCCGATTGGAATGCTGAACGACGTTGACCTCGAAATAACCGAACGAAATTTGCGCCACGGCGACATTATTATAATGATAACCGACGGCGTAACGGCGTCCGACGAAGGCGATGCCACCGGCGAAAACTGGCTGAAATCCACCCTGAAAACCTGCCGCTATACCTCTCCGCAGGATTTGGCCGACCACCTGCTTTCCGAAGCCGAACGCCGTTCGCGAAGCGGGCCCAAGGATGATATGACCGTGCTTGCGGCGCGAGTTTGGGAGAATGGGCAGTAAGCCGTCAAACGTTTGGCAAAACAGGCAATGTCGCAAACCCTTTTTCAAGGTCGGCGTCGGTTGGAATGTAATCGTTCATGTCGCCGGCGTTGAAGTTTTGGTAGGCGGTCATGTCAAAATATCCGGTTCCGGTCAGGCCGAAAAGGATTGTCTTGGCTTCGCCGGATTTTTTGCAGGCGACGGCTTCGTCGATTGCGGCCTTTATCGCGTGAGAGCTTTCGGGCGCGGGAAGCGTGCCTTCGGTGCGGGCGAACATTACGGCGGCGTTGAAAACATCGGACTGTGTGTAGGATTTTGCCGAGATGTGTCCGTCGTCGTACAACTTGGAAACAATCGGACTCATGCCGTGATAGCGCAGGCCGCCAGCGTGGTTTGGCGAGGGGATAAAGCCGCTTCCGAGGGTGTACATTTTTATAAGCGGGGTCATTTTTCCGGTGTCGCCGTGGTCGAAAGCGTAGCGTCCGCGGGTTAAGCTGGGGCAACTTGCGGGTTCGACGGCGATGAATTCCGCCTTGCTTTTTCCGCGCAATTTATCCGCCATAAACGGCGAAATCAGCCCGCCCAAATTCGAACCGCCGCCCGCGCACCCGATAATCACATCAGGGGTGATATCATATTTTTCAAGCGCGAGTTTAGCCTCAAGCCCGATTATTGATTGATGCAACACAACGTGGTTCAAAACACTGCCCAATACATATCGATATCCGTCGGACTTCGCCGCCGTTTCCAACGCCTCGGAAATCGCGCAACCAAGGCTCCCGCCCGTGCCGGGATTTTCAACAAGAATTTTTTTACCAACATCGGTAGTTGATGACGGCGAGGGGATGACCTTGGCACCATATGTCTCCATCAAAACCTTACGATACGGCTTTTGCTCGCTGGAGGTTTTCACCATGTACACAACCAAGTCCAGCCCAAAAAACGCGCAAGCCATCGACAGCGCGCTGCCCCATTGCCCCGCGCCCGTTTCGGTCGTGACGCCTTTCAGCCCCTGCTTCTTGGCATAATACGCCTGCGCCGCCGCCGAATTCAGCTTATGACTGCCGCTGGTATTATTGCCTTCGAATTTATAATAAATTTTTGCAGGCGTCCCAAGTGCCTTTTCCAAACAATACGCACGCACAACCGGCGACGGACGGTACATACTGTAAAAGCTCAAAATTTCGTCGGGAATTGGGATGAATTCGTCGGATTTGTTTAATTCCTGCCCAATGGTTTCTTCACAAAAAACGCCGAGCAAGCCTTCCTTAGGAACGGGCTGACCGTTCGCCGGGTTCACAAACCCCGGAATATCGGGCATAAGCACTTGAATATTGTGCCACGCCTTAGGCATCTCACCTTCGGATAAGTAAATTTTGTACGGCACTGACATAGCAACATCTCCTTTGGGATATTTTTCTTTCAAGCACATTGTAACAAAAACCTGCGCGCTTCGCAAAAAAGCGCGCCAAGCGCGCAGTGGGCACCGGGGGCATGTGTTGGGGGCGACACATTCTCTCGAAGCCGGGGGCATGTGTTGGGGGCGGCACATTCTCTCGAAGCCGGGGGCAGTTTCCCGGTGCGTAAAAAAATGAGTCGGCGAGTGACACTCGCCGACTCATTTTTTTTACGCGCATGTGGGTTTGGGAATTTATTCTTTTTATTGTGCGCCTCCGTGCCTCTTGCAATACCCGAAAAAATGGTTTATATTATCTCTCGTCATCTCTCGTCGTGAGAATAACAACACCCCGCCGACATAGCTCAGTTGGTAGAGCAGCTGATTTGTAATCAGCAGGTCAACGGTTCGAGTCCGTTTGTCGGCTTGGCTAAATGAAAAGGCTTTCGAGGTGTTTGCCTCGAAAGCCTTTTCATTCTTGACTAACATTTGACTAATTTCCATCCCGCCTTGTGTTTCTTTCGATGCCTTTAAGCGCGCCAATCAATTCGCCCATGAATGCTTCATGTTTCGCCACTAACTCTTTTTCTTTTTTGTGACCACACCAAAAAAGCAGACCAGTTACCGTAACGAGTAACGTTACACCTGCAACCGCTTCCATTTCTTCACCTCCCTCGATTTCGTGCTATTTTTCAAAACG
>WRGX01000032.1 GCA_009786975.1 Defluviitaleaceae bacterium | reverse complement strand
CCTGCGTCAGCCCCTCCTTGCGTCCCTCCAGGACGCGGCGTCGGGGCTTCCTTGTCTTTCAGCAAAAATCCTCGCGTGGCAACTTCGCTTTTATGCGGGATGGGACACTACGCGCTTGGCGCGCTTTCTTATTTTGCAAAAAAAGAGTCGGCGAGTGTCACTCGCCGACTCTTTTTTTTATGGACCGAGAAATTGCTCCCGGCTTCGAGAGCACGCATCGCCACCGACACATGCCCCCGGTGCCCGCTAACCCATCATTACCTCAACGGTATAACTTCCCGAACCAATCGGCAAAATATTTCCGTCGATTTCCTTTCCGTTCACAGTAATTTTTTTGACGCCCTTTTCCACGCCCGCGGAATTATCCACGGTGATTTCATATTCCGCGCCGCGATATTTTCGTGTGACTTTGAAGCCGCGCATTGTTTTGGGGATACAGGGGTCGATGCGCAGGCCGTCGTATTCGGGGCGGATGCCCAAAATGTATTGCGAAATGGATGTAAATGTCCACGCCGCCGTACCCGTAAGCCACGAATTTTTGCCCTCGCCGTGGCGCGTTGCGTCCTTTCCGGCAATCATTTGGCAATAAACATAAGGCTCCATGCGGCGGAGCGCGGAGTCGTCCTCGCGGTAAGCGGGGCAGATTTTTTTGTAGGTCTCAAAGGCACGAGTGCCGCGTCCGAGGCGGGTTTCCGCGATTGTCACCCATGGGTTATTGTGGCAGAAAATGCCCGCGTTTTCTTTATAGCCCGGAGGATACGAAGAAATTTCGCCAAGCTCGAGGTGATATTTTTTATACGCAGGTTGCTGGAGGACGATGCCGTACGGAGAATCCAGCCATTCCTTCACGTTGTCGAGGGCTTTTTCCGCGCGGCCGTCGTCGAGTCCGATGCCCGCCATTACGGAAAATCCGTTGGATTCGATGAAAATTTTGCCGTCTTCGCACTCGTTCGAGCCGATTTTATTGCCGTGGGCGTCATACGCGCGCAGGAACCAGTTGCCGTCCCAGCCGTGCGCGTCAACGGCGGCAAGGATTTTCGCGAGTTCCGCCTCGGCATAGGCGGCCTCGTCGGCGCGGTTGGTGCGTCGGCAAATTTCAATGTAATCCGGCGCGACAAAGGCGAAAATCGACGCGATTAACACGGATTCCGCAATGCCGCTTTCGAAGTTTGCCGTCGTTTGGAACGACTCACCCGGAGTCTTGCTGAAGCAGTTCAAATTGAGGCAATCGTTCCAGTCGGCGCGACCGATAAGCGGCAAGCCGTGCGGCCCTTTATTGTTCACGGTGAAATCAAACGACCGCTTCAAATGTATGAACATTGTGTCGGCAAGCGAATCGTCGTTATCAAACGGGACGACCTCGTCCAAAATCGAATAGTCCCCCGTTTCCTTTATATACGCCGCAACGCCCAAAATCAGCCACAGCGGGTCGTCGTTGAAGCCGCTGCCGATTTCGTTGTTGCCGCGCTTGGTTAGGGGCTGGTACTGGTGATACGCGCTGCCGTCGGGGAATTGCGTGGCGGCGATGTCCATTATGCGTTCGCGGGCGCGTTCCGGCACAAGATGCACAAAGCCCAACAAGTCCTGATTCGAATCGCGGAAACCCATGCCGCGCCCAATGCCGGACTCAAAATACGACGCACTGCGCGACATATTAAATGTAACCATGCACTGATACTGATTCCAAACGCCCGCCATTCGCGACATTTTTTTGTCATATGCCTCGACGGTAAACGTCGACAAAAGTTGGTCCCAATATGCGTTCAATTCCTTTAAAGCCTTGTCGGCGGCTTTTGGAGTGGCGTATTTTTTCAAAAGAGCCTCGGCGGGTTTTTTATTTATAACGTGGAGTTTTTCCCATTTTTCTTCCTCGGGATTTTCGCAATAACCCAACACAAAAACCATTTCCTTCGATTCGCCCGGGGCAAGCTGCACTTTAATATGATGCGAACCAATCGGCGACCACCCGTGCGCTACGGAATTATTCGCCTTGCCCGCGAAAACGGTTTGCGGGGCGTCCGCGCCGTTGTAGAGGCCGAGGAAGGTTTCGCGGTCGGTGTCGAAGCCCGCGACGGGAACGTTTACTGCCCAAACGGCGTAATGGTTGCGGCGTTCGCGGTATTCCGTTTTGTGATAAATCGCGGAGCCGTGGATTTCGACCTCGCCGATTGAAAAGTTTCGCTGAAAATTCGTCATATCGTCGTTTGCGTTCCACAGGCAGAACTCGACGTACGAGAAAAGGTCGATATTTTTCGGCGTGTCGAATTCGTTTGTCAGAACGATTTTGTGAATTTCGCAAGTATCGCCGCGCGGCACGAAGGACGTTTGAGTAAACGCAAGACCGCCGCGCGACGAGGATATTTTCGAATATCCCATGCCGTGCCTGCACTCGTATTTATCCAGCGCGGATTTCATCGGCATCCAAGAAGGCGACCAGACCTGCTCGCCGTCGCGCAAATAAAAATACCGCCCGCCGATGTCCGCCGGCGCGTTATTGTACCGATAACGCGTAAGACGAAGCATTCGTGCGTCGCGGTAAAAACAATATCCGCCCGATGTGTTTGAAAAAAGCCCGAAAAAATCATCGCACCCCAAATAATTTATCCACGGGTACGGCGTGTCCGGCCGCGTAATCACGTATTCGCGTGCGGCGTCATCGAAAAATCCGTATTGCATGTTAAATATCCCCTTTCGAGTTTGTTTGGGGGACATGTTAAATATCCCCTTTCGAGTTTGTGGTCGTTTCGAGTTTATGGTTGTTTTAATTGTTCGTCGATGTCGCTGATTATCTTTTTTAATTCGTCGGTCAAGCCCTTTTCTTCGATTTCTTTCAAGGCGACTTCAAGCCGCCTTTGCAAGTTTTTTTGATGCGAATCAAATTGCCTGTCAGACATTCCCATGCTGTCACCTCCTGATAGATTTTCATGCGTTTTCGTCTTTAATCCGTTGCATCATCCCTGCGGGGTCGCCGTCTCGGAAAAGCGCGGTGCCTATTACGAAATTTGTTACGCCGAGGGGGCGCAGTTGTTGCAGGCGGTCGGCGTCTATGTTGCCGTCTACGCATAGGGCGAAATTGTGTTTTTGTGCAAGTTCGCCTAGGACGGCGAGTTTGCCCAGTGTAAATTCCAAAAATTCCTGCCCGGCGAAGCCCGGATTTACGGTCATTGCCAGGACGTGGTCGCACAGGGGCAAAACTTCTTTTACGGTTTCGACGGAGGTGCCGGGGTTAAGCGCGATGCCGGGCGTCATGCCAAGTTCGCGGATTAGAGCCAAAGTGCCTGCGATATGCGTGTCGGCTTCGGGGTGGACCGTTATTATACTTGCGCCCAGTTTGCGGAAATATCGTATGTGCCGCGCGGGGTTTCGAATCATCAGGTGGACGTCGAGGGGAACGTCGGAGTGCTTGCGCACGCAGGTGAAGCTGTCGGTTCCGAGGCCGAAATTCGGCACAAAATCGCCGTCCATAACGTCCATATGCAAATAATCCGCGTTTTCAAGCCTTTTTATATCTTCCGCCAAATTCCCGTGGTCCGCGCACAAAACGCTGGGATGGATTTTTACCATATTTTACAGCTCCCTTTACATCTCCAAAAAGTTTAACACGATTGTAAAAAAAAAGATATACGATATAATATTT
>WRGX01000031.1 GCA_009786975.1 Defluviitaleaceae bacterium | reverse complement strand
GTGTCACTCGCCGACTCGTTTTTTTCACGGACCGGGAAACTGCTCCCGGCTTCGAGGGAATGCGTCGCCGCCGACACGTTCCCCCGGTGCCCACTGCGCGCGCCGCGCTTACACAATCAACATCGCATCCCCATAACTAAAAAACCGATACTCCTCGCGTACGGCTTCATTGTAAGCCGCGAGGATTTTTTCGCGTGTTACGAATGCCGAAACCAGCATAATCAGCGTGGATTCCGGGAGGTGGAAGTTTGTTTGCAGGCCGTCCATGATTTTGAATTCGTAGCCGGGATAGATGAAAATGTCGGTTTTGCCCGACCCGGCGAGGACGCGCGCGCCGTCAGTTCCGCTTTCGGTGCGGGATTCGATTGTGCGACAGCTTGTTGTGCCTATTGCGATTACGCGGCCTCCGGCGGCTTTTGTTGCGTTAATCATGTCGGCGACTTCGGGTTCGATTCGGCAATATTCGCTGTGCATATGGTGTTTTGTGATGTCATCTTCTTTGACGGGACGGAATGTCCCTATGCCGACGTGTAAAGTCACGCGGGCGATTTTTACGCCTTTGGCGGCGATTTTTTGCAAAATTTCGTCGGTGAAATGGAGGCCTGCCGTCGGCGCGGCTACGGAGCCTTCGTGGGTGGCGTAAACCGTGTTGTAGCGCGAGGTGTCGGTTTGTTTTTCTTCAATATAATGCGGCAGGGGCATCTCGCCGATTTCTTCCAGAAGCGGCTCAAAGTCGCCCTCGTGTGTAAGCGAAACCACGCGCAAGCCGTCCTCGATTATCTCGTCAACGCGCGCGGCAAGACGGCCGCCGCCGAAAATTAATTCGTCGCCGACCCGCGCCTTTTTTCCGGGCTTAACAAGCACCGACCATCTTCCGTCCTCAAGCCGCTCGTGCAACAGCATTTCAATGTTTTTTTCGCCCGCAAGCCGCGCGGGAATAACCTTCGAATCGTTGATAACGATGCAGTCGCCCGGGTTTAGCAAGTCTACAATATCCGTGAAATTTTTGTGCGAAACCGCGCCGGTTTTTCTGCACAGATGCATCAGTCGCGAGCCGTCGCGCCGCTCATTCGGTTGCTGTGCGATTAGTTCTTTCGGTAACTCATAAAAAAAATCTGATTTATTCATTCCTGCGAATCTCAACTCCCGTATAATAATGATGCAAAATTTCATCGAATTTGAAGCCCAGCCGCGCCATGCCCTCCGCGCCCATTTGGCTCATGCCGACGCCGTGCCCCCAGCCGCTTCCGGTTATCGTGATGCCGCTTCCGCCGCGCGCGATATTTGGCGTGGAGTCGATGCGGCGGGTGGTTTCGCCGTCATAAACGTAGGCGGCGTTTACGCGCGCGATTGCGCCGTTTGTGCCGATGGCGTGGAAGGAATTCAGCGGCGCGGAAACGGTTTGCTCGCCGTCCGTGACGGAAACGGCGGGGGTCGTATGCCCCGCGCCCGCGATTCTAAAGTAGCGGCTCGGCAAGGTTCCGCCGATTGAGCTGAAAAAGCCGCGAACGCCGACGCTTCGCGGAACCACCCATGTGCCGCCGGTTCCGTGCAACGTGAGTTCCAAAACGCGCCCGCCCGGCGAAAGCCGCGAAATCGAGATTCCGTCAACCGTGCCGATTCGCGCGCCCGCGTTCGACGCCGCCGTGTTAATTTGCGCCCATGTAACCGTGCGGTCCCACACTCGCGGATTGTGTTCGAAAATTTCGTTCACGCTGCGCAGGTATGGCCGTGCTTCGAACCACACGTCCTCGGAATTCTCGGTCGCGCCGCCGCTTGACGAAAAATAATTCGCGGCGATAACGCGCCCGTCAAAAAAAAGCATAAGCCCATACGTCGCCAAAACGGCGTGGGTTACGCGTTCGTGTTCGTCCTCTGCGCCGCGATATGATTGGCAACAAGTCGTGTCGCAAATATCAAACTGCGACTGCGGATGCTTGCTTTGCATAATTTGGTCGAAGGAAAACGACCGCGAGGCAACCGCCTGCGCTTTCAACGCCTCAAGTTCAAAGCTGTGCGACATCTCCGCCGGCAAAACGCCGAAAAGATATTCCTCAAGCGAAAGCACGTTTACCGCGCTGATTCGCCCGCCCGACGGCACAAATTCCATTATTCCGCGATAACGATGCGTTCCGAGGTTAACAAACTCGGTGTCGCTTGCCATAATTTGCCCGTTGCCCGAAAGTGTGTACACCACGCGTCCGTCTGCCAAAATTTCGACGCCTCCGCCGCCCGCGCGGACGGTGAAGCCGTTTGCGGAATGCAGCTCGTCCGTCGGCTGGAAGCCTTGTTCGACGCTTATTCCGGGGAAAATCGACGTATTGTGAACGCGAATGGTTTCGCGATTATGAAAATCCCGCACAAGCCCGACTCGCACGGCACGCCCGAATTCCGCCTGCGCCGCAATCGGCATTAAAAAAGCCGCGATAAGCGAAATTACAACGGCCGCTAATATTTTTTTGTTCATTTTTTTCGCCATTCGCTGAGCGCGCAAATCGCCATTAAAAATTCGCCGCCCGCGTTCCTCTCTTCGATTTTTCACACTTATTCGCCATTCGCGCTATTCTACCACATATAAAAAGAAGACGCTTAAAACCCCGAAAAAAATAATCGCGCCAAGCAAGATTTTATCGAAAAAAACAATGGAAACGGGGTCGCCCATTATTTTTTCGGAGTTTTCGGGCGATTCGGCGGAAAGCAGATATTTGCAGATAATAAAAATAACGAGCGGCACCGTGTAAAGAACATACGCGGTGCTTTCCATTGCCCACAATGCGTAAAAAACAATGCCCGCGCCCGCGCATGTGAAGACGATGCCGCTTAAAAAAGCGGGGGTATACGCGCGCAGAACTTCGCGGCCGTCACCCCCTATGCCCAGCTTTAAAAGCTCGCCGCGCCGCTTGCCGAAGGCGAGAAAAAGCGCGGTGGCAACAACCGTAAGAAACAGCCATTCCGAAATGCCCGCACCGATTACCGCGCCGCCGACAAACACGCGCAAAACAAAACTCGCCGCAACGCAAAAGCAATCCACCACGGCGATATTTTTTAATATGAAGGAATACGCGAGGTTTAAAATCACGAACGCCGCCGTAAGAAACAGCGCGTTCGTGCCGCCGAATAAAAACATCAGCGCGCCGCCCGCAAGGAATAAAAATAACGCAAACGCCGCCGCGACGGGTTTTGAAATGGCCCCTGCGGCGACCGGGCGCGTTTTGTTTTTCGGGTGCAGTTTGTCCTTTTCACAATCGGCGATGTCATTTGCCGCATAAACGCCCGACGCGCCCAGGCACATTGCGCAAAAGCAAATAAAAACGTGGAGTAGCATGTCCGCGTTTGTTAAGTTGAAGGAATATACGAGCGGCACGAAAATCAGGACGTTTTTTACATAATGCTTTGGCCGCATCAGTTTTGCAAAAGATTTTAACATGTGAAGAATATGCGTGGTTTCACGGCGATTGTCAAGCGGCGCGCCAAGCGCGCGGTGGGCACCGGGGGCGCGTGTTGGCGGCGACACGTTCCCTCGAAGCCGGAGGCAGTTTTCCGGGCTGTAAAAAAAGAGTCGGCGAGTGACACTCGCCGACTCTTTTTTTTTGGGGGCGGGGAAACTGCTT
>WRGX01000030.1 GCA_009786975.1 Defluviitaleaceae bacterium | reverse complement strand
TTCGGACGTCCGAATCGGAACTTTGCCCCAAGCACCTTCGCGCGAATGAATTCATTGTGCAAGAAAGCGGGCATTGTTCCCTATGTTGTTACAGGGTGAGCTTCAAGGTGGCGACCGAAAAAGCCTGACAATGCAGAGGCGTTTATTACGCAGGGACGGGGCTACCGTTTGTCGTATAGGGACGCTTGCTAAAGACGGCGTTAGAAGGTGTCGCCTTGCAAACTTGCGCACATCGTAATCGAACAAATGCACCATGTCAAGCGATTTTCGAAATAAATTTCCCCATAATGTCATCACCTGACGGTAAAAAGGGTTGGTGCGGTTAGGAAACGTAAGAAGATAAACTTTACACATTCCTAGTGTCCCATCCCGTACTACAGATGGGGCAATCGCGAACCCGGAGGCATGAGGGTTTGGATTTTAGAAGACGCCGACCTCTAAAAACGGATTTATTGGAACAAATTCATCATAGCCCATGTGTCGTTTACGTTGCCGAAATCGAAATTGCTTCCGGGCGACATAAAGTTCACAGGGTTTGGCGTATTTCTGTACAGGTTTGAGTTCGCGGCGTTTGAAGCGATGTTTGACGCACGACCCATAAAGCCGAAATTTCCGTCTTCAAACATGCGACTGAGGCTTCCGTCTTCGGCCGCTCTTTCAAATTGAGTTTCATTTATCGAAAGCCGCCCGTCCCCGCCGACTTGAATTCCAACGCGAGCAAGCGATGACGCAAACGAAAAGTTCATGCCCCGTATGTCGGATACAAATTGCGAGGAGCCGCTACCGGCATTCGGATTCACATTTTGAAGCGACGCATTTAGCGAATTCACAAGGTCGGTTACAGCATTCATCAGATTTTCATTGTCGCGACGGAAATTAATGTCGGCCTGACCTTCACCTTGCAGGGTTGCCGTAACTCCCGGCGCGATGTTGACTTGGTTTGTTTGAGACTGCCGCTCCGCGCCGTTATTTATTGAGAATACGGCGTTTTGTGCTTCCGCGGTTGTTTCATTTACGCCCATTGTCTCCGCCAAATTGCCGGAAACATCCGTTACGGCAAACGTATTGTCTGTGCCGGTTTCGGAGGCTGTAAATGTCAGGCGGGTTGTTGCTTCGTCGCCTGTTCCTTGGGTTTGAACCGTTGCGGTAATGCCTATGTTTGAGGCGTTTACGGCCGCGGCCATTCTTGCCTGAATCGACGCATTATCGTCGGTGTCCAGCACATTTATATTGAAGGTTTGCGTTCTGCCGCCCGCTTCAATTTCAAAAGTGTACGCGCCGGAATCTACAGCTCTTTCGTTCGACTCGAGGGCTTCGCCTTCGTTTGTTTGCGCCGTCGCGGTCTGCCGCACATTGATGCTTGTATTTCGCGGCATCATCGACTCAATCAAACGCGCGTTGTTCACTTCAACCGTTGCGACATCGGCGTTCGACGTGCGCCCTTCGAGGCGATTGGCGTTTCCGTCTCTTATGTCGTCGATTGCGCTGTTGATGTTGTAGCCCGCGGTTCTGATTCTTGCATCGGTTACGGGAACATTGGGCTGGTTATTTGCTCGGGGATTTTGCCAATCGGGAGGCGGCGTGAAAGAAGACCCCCGAATAAAAAATCCTTGGTTCATCAAGTAACTCTGCGCCATTGAACGTATTGTCATGTGAAATTCCCCCTCTGTTTTTATTGTGCTTACATGTCGCGATATCATTTTGAAACATTTGGTTCAATGTAGTGGTCGGAAATTTCTTACGATTCAAGCTCCGCCTCGGAGGGCGGCAAATATGAGAGGAACGTAATGCTTCCGTCAATTTCGAATGAAAACGTGGTTAATGGCAGGATTTGGTCGAAGAATGTTATCGGAACGTGTATGCGGTCGTCAATTGTTTGAGGCGCGGCTTCAAGCGAGCGGCGGTGCGTCCCGAAAACGATGTACTCGTTGTCGTTTTCGTGCATTTCGATTAAGTCCAGGCCGTTGCGGCGTACGATTGTACGGCGTTCGTATTCGTCCCAGTCAACTTCGAAACCTAGGCGGTCTGCAAGCATGGTGCGAAGCGGAATCATTTTTAAGCCGTAGGGGCCG
Source organism: Defluviitaleaceae bacterium (assembly GCA_009786975.1). Classification (GTDB taxonomy): domain Bacteria; phylum Bacillota; class Clostridia; order Lachnospirales; family WQUN01; genus WQVC01. The sequence continues at coordinate 1,528 of WRGX01000030.1, read as the reverse complement.
TCGGTGCGATATTCGTGAGGGAACAGGACGACGGTTCTTATATTTTGAGGCGAGAGTTCGATGGATTGCACGTCACCGATTCTTGTTGACAGGCGGAAGCCGTCGAATAAAATAACGAGTCGCCCGTTGACATAGTAAAACGCGCGCTCGGTAATCGGCGAGGAAAGTGCGGCATAGTAATGTTCAGGATTTTGGCGCACTCTTTCGGTCAAGATGCGCTCAGCAAGCGGTGCGATTTCCATGTCGACGGTTTCATTCATGGAAAGGAGCCGCCCCGTTTGCGCGCAAAAATTCACGCTGCGCACAAGGGTATGCGGAAGCGTGGTGGTCACCTCGGCGTAAATTACGAGCGAAACGGTGCGTTCCGTCGAGTGATATTCGTGGCTAAAGAAAACGGAACGCGCTCGAAGCCGACGCGCCTCGCCCACAAGCGATGCAATAATATCTTCCGATATATAGTCGTTCAAAAAATATGCGGCATCGAAAGATTCGCAAATGTCGGGGATTGTCCCCAAAATATCAAGCCCTTCTTGACGGCGGGTAAGCGGACGTTCGGAGTGCATGTGTGACTCCCAAAGGCGGAAAAACGATGGTTCGTATCCATGTGATTCGTATGGTTCATGCGATTCGTAAAACGGCGGGAAATACTCCCGAGTGTATTCCCGGGTGTATTCAGGCAAGGGATGCGTCAAAATAATCGGCATTTGCCCCGGAATATTGAACTGCACATCCCCCGGAGGCGCGGCGTCTTCCGGCGAAAACTCCCAGCTGCGCGCATAGACGCTGAGCGGAATAAAAAATAATCCAAACAAAACAGCCGCGAATACAATTCCGCGAAAAATTTTGTTTGGATTATCTTTTATTTTCGTCATCATAAAAACCACCTTACATGTGATTTTATCTAGGATAAAGCCGGATTGGGAAAAATGCAATTACAAAACGATTACAATTGCATTTTGATATAATATTGTATTCGCAGTATCAAAGAAAAGTTAATATGGGAGGGATTTTTTATGATAAAATCCCATGTTTGACGCGCATCTTTACGAGTCCAAAACCAACGCTCATGCAAAAAAGCAAGAACAAATGCGCCCTGCGGGGTTATTTTTTCGTAAATTCCCAAAGTAAGTGCAACAGTGGAGGCGACACATGCGTTTAGTATGAAAAAAGGTAGTAAAAAAGGTTTCATTTAGTTTGAAAAAAAAGAAGGTAAGAAAACATGACAGTGCAAAGGCAGATAATCATAAGCCAAAACTACCCCAAGCCGATAAAAAAGGGCATGGCAAACAAGCCTGAAAACCGGGTTTTCCAGACTAAATGCAACTTAAAATGCAGTTAGATTGGGAAATTTCCTGTGTGCATTTACTGTTTTTTTAATCACTTACAGAGGGTATTCCGAATCAGTAATACGAGTGAACACAAAATCATCGTTGTCGCAACGGGTGAAATCGTAGCACCTATGGTGCAGCCAACCCGTACAGAGGAGGACTTTGCTGAGCATATCAAGAATGTGGTCAATCGAAACCCC
>WRGX01000029.1 GCA_009786975.1 Defluviitaleaceae bacterium | reverse complement strand
GCAGAATCGACCCCGACGCACTGCGCCCGTATCGCGCGTGGATTAACAACAGCTGGCGCGCCGTTCCGCGCATTAATGCAAACAATGCCGGAACGCACCAAATCCGACTGCACCCAACCGCAAGAATAAGCGGAGGCGCATGGTCTGGCAATGCCGCAAGCGAAACCGGAACGCTTCATACGGCTTGGGGAGAAATCGGCCGCGACTCTCGCGGCCGTCCAATAATGGGCGTTACGCGCGCGGTGATTACCGCTTACGGTGAAACCCCGCCACCGGTAGCCCCACCGTCGGCACCGCCGCCCTATGCGGAAATCCCCGATGCCACAACACCGCCGGCAGTGCAAATGAACAGCACTACCGACCCGGCTTTGCAGATGGATGTTGTGACGGAGGAGGATTTGCCGGTGGATGTGGATGTTACGACGGAAGCGGCAGTGCAAATTGAATAGCGCGCCAAGCGTGTATTGGATGCCGGGGACATGTGTCGGAGGCGGCACATTCCCTCGAAGCCGGAAGCGGTTTCCCGGCCCATAAAAAGAGTCGGCGAGTGTCACTCGCCGACTCTTTTTTTTTGCAAAGTTTATAAAAGCGCGCTAATCGCGCATTGGGCACCGGGGGAATGTGTCGAAGTCGGTATATTCCCTCGAAGCCGGGACCGGGAGCAGTTTCCCTGCATACAAAGTTAGTGATAGCATCATCGATTTGAAAATTTTTTCAACAAGCGGTAAACTATGAAAAATTGGGGGGCTATCTCATGTACAAAAAAATTTTTGCACGTCTGATTTTAGTACCGATACTTATTACGGCGATTATTTTTACGCCGACGGCGCAGGCGTTCGCCCTTACCGGGGACGGCGCAAGCCCGACCGCGGGAGCGCAAAACTTTGACGAAATGCTTGATACGCTTAGGCATGAGCTTTTCTCGCCGCGAATTCGGCAGTTCGGCGCGGGACGTCGAACCGTTATCGACGAAACGGAAATTCCGCACAAATCGCCGCCGGATATGTCGCGCTATTTGATTCCCGTTAACGAAAATTACGCGGGTATCGCGCCGTTTTTTACGCCCGTGAACTATGTCGTGGGAAGCAGGCGGCAGTTTAATGCGTTCAACTTGACCTCCGGACCTGTGCATTACGGCGAGCTTGTTCGGCAGGGCAGCAACGTAAATATTTGGATACTGGACAGCGTAACGTCAAATCGTCCGACCGACGAGCAACTGGACGAAGCAATTATCATGTACGACGAGATTACGTCCCGAATGACGCGAGACTTCGCGCCGTTCGCAGGTGTCGAAATAGTCACGCCTTTCAGCAACATGACCCGAGTCGGCGATATACACCAAGACGGCAGGGTCAATGTTTTATTTCATAACGGATTTAGCGGCGGATACTTTTGGAGTCTGAATTTTATGACAATCGGCGGCAACGACCCCATCGCCATTTTTCACATGAACCCAAGCTCATGGGATTCCGCGCCGCTTTTTGCGCACGAATTGCAACACTTATTGTTCTACATGCATTTCGGCGTTTACGCCCCAAACGAGCAGGAATTTCTTTGGCTAAACGAGGCCCTCAGTATGCTTGCGATGGTTTATTGGGCGGAGGCCGGCGTGGCAAGATTCCAACAAAGCAGATTTTTCACGTCGGCGGAAAATCACTATTCCAATCCCTCCGACGGCAGGGTAGGGGACTTTTTGAACTTTAACAACAGCGCGCAAAATTATTCGATGAGTATGCAACACTCGATGCTGATGCAACAGCTTGCCGCTGCGTGCTATGCAGGCGCAATGTACGAGTTTTTTGCGCAAAATTTTCCGCCGACAACAAACGGCACGGCATTTTGGAATCACTTTGATGCCATTGAGGCGATGGGAATGACCGAGGTTGTCGGGAACGCTTTCGCCTCGGCGGGTTTGACAGGTTCAACCGGCGCGACGGGCGACCTCGCCTTCGACCTGCTTTATTTCATCTTTATGGAGGCATTTGCATCGGACGGTGGAACGATTCGCGGCTCGCAAACCCCACAATTTTGGCCGTACGAAACTTTCAGCGCGTTTAATTTATGGGGAATTCGTCCCGGCTTGGGGATACCAATGGACACCACGTCCCCGAGCCCCATATGGGGGAGTAACGGCGTCACTATGAACGGCACCAGCTTTTTCAACTTGGGCGCAAGAACGGCTTTTGCGCAATTGCCCTCCGGCGGAAATATTTCCCTCTCCGGCTACAACGGAACACCGCCGCGCGGCGCGTCACTCGACATGTTTTACCGTTTAAGCGGCGAAACCGCCGCCGACCCCGTATTAAATATCAGCATAAACGACCCCGACTCGCGTACGCGATATTACATCGTCGTGCCAAGTGACCCGGCAGGTTCAATCAGCGGCCAAACGCGTCTGCGCCACGGGCAAGACGGCGCAACGGTTCACGTGCTTACAAGCGACGGCGCGCCAAACCTTATCGACATCGGCGGCCGAACCGCATATCTTTTTGTCGCAACGCTTTTCCGAAATGTTAACGCCGCAATAACATACAACTGGCAAGCGGCAGGCACGCTTCCGACGGAATTTTTGCAAATCAACGGCCAAGGCCAATACACAACCCGCGCGGCGTTCCAGCCCGCCCTGCAAGCCGCGCTGAATACCTCACTGCCGGGCGCAACCGTCGAAGTAACCGGCTCGCTTGAAGTCCCGGCCGGTATGCTTACGATAAATATCCCCGCAAACCGCACAGTTCTTTGGAACGCGGACTATTCGAGTCTGGGTCCGCTGTTGGCGACACAGAACCAAGTCGGAATGATATCTTTGACGGGTGCGGGTACGTTTATCCTCGGCCCGGCCGGAAATTTAGCTATTATGGACAATAATACTGAAGGGGGATGCGTCCTTCACGCACAGAATTCTGTTTCCATAATAATCGAAGGCGGTTCGCTGATAAACGACGGTCACGGCGGTTGCACAATACACCTTAGCGGCTCAGAGGTCACCCTTATGGTCGAAAGCGGACTCATACGCGGAAGCGGAGCCAACGGATCCGTAATTAGTGCGGTATTTTCCAGACAGGTAATTATAAACGGCGGCACAATCGAAGGACCCGGCTCTTGGCACAGTGTGATTTCGTCGGGTTCGGGTTCGCTTGTTATAAACGGCGGCACAATTAACAATTTTACAAATGAGGAACCTACCGTTCGCGCACGCGGCAATGTTGCCGTGCTTTTAACAAACGCGGGGGCAATGGCTCTCGGGGCAGGCAGCAGAATCAGCAGGGCGTCGGTGGACGCAACAGCATATTTCATCGGTGACCATGCTGCGTTATTCGAGGACTTCACCCCGGGTACAGACCTTTTCCGCCTCGACACCCCGACCCTTTCGCAAACCAACTTAGCTATCCCCGTTGCAAACGCATCCGCAACCCTTACCGAGCGACTCGCAATCCCTGACGGCGGCATAACCGTAAACGGCGTACCCGCCGGAGGCACTTACATTGCAAACGCGGCGGAAGGCGTCGTAACCTTCGGCGGCACATTCTACGCCGACGATTTGACCCTGACCGTATCCGGCGCAACCCTCGCAGACGGCAGA
>WRGX01000028.1 GCA_009786975.1 Defluviitaleaceae bacterium | reverse complement strand
ATGCAGCTTCCTTGCCCACGAAAAAGTGCGCCAAGCGCGCAGTGGGCACCGGGGACACGTGTCTGCGGCGACGCATTCCCTCGAAGCCGGATGCAGCCTCCTATTGCACGAAAAAGCGGCAAATTTCCTGCGCGATTTGAAAATTTTCCGCGACGCGGCGGTTTACATGCCCGTAAGCCGCTTAATCGGAAAAATTTTCGACACAACGCGCTATCCCGCACATGTTGCAAATATGCCGGGCGGCTCGGTTCGACAGGCAAACCTGCGATTGCTTTTGGAGCGCGCAATTGAATTTGAAGCGACCAGCCTGCGCGGATTGTTTCATTTCACGCGATACATCGAGCGTCTAATCGAAGCAGGAGGGCTTTCCGCCGCCGCCTCACCCGTACAAATCGACGATGCCGTGCGCCTGATGTCTATCCACAAATCAAAAGGTCTCGAATTTCCCGTTGTAATTTGCGCGTTTTTAGCCAAACGTTTTAACACCGAGGACGAACGTTTGCCAATAATCCTGCATTCCGACCTGGGTGTCGGCCCGTATTACATAAACACCGCGTTGCGAACCCGTGCAAACACATTGGCGCGCGCCGCACTCGCTCGACTCACGCGTCGCGAAAATCTCTCCGAAGAACTCCGCTGCCTCTACGTCGCAACAACCCGCGCGCAGGAACGCCTAATCCTAACGGGACGCGCCAACGCAACATCCATGCAAAAATGGACAGACAATTTGTCCGCGTCGGCGTATTTGGACTGGATAATGCCGTGCGTTTTGGATGATTCCGCGCAGGAATTTTTTGAAATTCGTGAGCATCGGGGGGAGGGGCTTTTTGATAGGAGCCAAACCCTCTCGCGCACTCCGCGCCCTGACCGGGCGGACTGCCGCCACGCGGGTTCGTCGGGGTCGGCCCCCCTTCAAAAAAATTTACATTGTGAAAACTCCAATCAAAATCCTCTCCCTCAAAGCCATAAAAACGCTTTGCCATCAAAACTATCAATCTCCGAGATAAAACGGCTCTACGATATCACGCCGGACAGTAGTTTTCGGGAGGAGTTGTCACCTTCGTTTGAGCCGCCGGAGTTTTTGGCGGGGGACAAAACCGGGGGCGTGACGGCGGCGCGGCTGGGCAGTGCGATGCATGTTGTGACGGAGCATATCGATTTTGTGCGGCATAGAACGCGCGAGAAAATAGAGGAATTGTTGCGCGAATTATTGGCGAAAAATTTTTTGAACATAGAGGAATTCGAGGCGATTGAGCGCGGCAAAATCGAAAAATTGATATACTCGCCGATTGGCGAACGGCTGAAAAAAGCGTCGGAACAAGGTCGGATTTTTCGGGAAACACCGTTTGTGCTTGCGCTTGATGCGTCGAAATTGTACGGCGATACAGGCGCAGGTGAAAAAATCCTCGTCCACGGAATAATCGACTGCCATTTCGAGGAAGACGAAAAAATCGTTCTTATTGATTTCAAAAACGACTTCATTCCGCACGGCACGGAGCTTAATGAATGGGCAAAAAAACACCGCACACAGCTTGAAATTTACAAGGAAGCCCTGGAAAAATCCACAGATACGGCGGTCTCCGAGGTGCTTTTATACTCGTTTGCGAGGGGGTGCGATGTGCGTATGTAATCCCGATTAATACCGCAAAAATTTCTTCACCCCGGCGGGCAACGGCAACACCGCAAGCTCTCGCGCGCCGAAGCCTCGAACAAGGGTCATAAGGGCTACATACGAAAACCCGCTCGCCGCAAGGGCAACAAGGGTTGCAACCGCGTTTCCCGCGAAAAGGTACGTAATGTTATAACTCGCGAAACACACAAGCCCCATCCCCGCCGCCGCTATGGTCGGCTTAAAAAACGTGCCGACAAAGTCGGGGAAAATCCCGATTTTCACGCGCAACATGATTAAAATAATCGCGGCGGCAACGAACGCGCACGCCACGGTCGAAATAACCGCGCCAAGGATATTAATTTGCGGCAAAGCCATAAGAAAATAATTCAGCGGCAGTTTTATCAAGAATCCGACAAGCACAGCAATAACAGGCAACCGAACATGCCCGCACCCCTGCAAAACCCCGGTCGAAACATGCACGACCGACCAAAAAATCACGCTCGATGCGCCAAGTTGCAACAAAAACGCGCCGTCGGGATGCATCGGAAAAAGCAAGTGGATTATCGGCTCCGCCATAACCGCCAGCCCAATCGCGGCGGGGATTGCCAAAAACATCGCCAGACGCAGTGCAATCCGTGTTTTTTCGCGCACGGCGTCAGTGTCGGCAGTGACGTGCGCGGCGGCAATTTCGGGGATAACAGCGGCGGAAAGTGCCATTGAAAGCGATACGGGCAGTGTCGTAAGCAAAACAAAATTCACGGTAAACTGCCCGACAAAAACGTCGATTTCCGCCTCGGAAAACACGCCCGACGCCGCGATTCTGCCGTTCGCCATGCCGATGTCCAAAATCCCGGAAACCGCAAAAATCGAAAGCCCCACGACCATGGGCATCGCGGTTTTGATAATTGCGGCAAGCTGTGTCGCTCGTTTTTCCCTAAATTCCGTCGCATCCTCGTCGGCGCGTTTTTTCAACGCCCCTGCAACCATCAAATAAATAAACCCGCAAACCCCAAGCGCGGCGGTCGCCGCAACCGTAGTTCCCGCGACCGCGCCCGCCGCCGCGCCGGGCAAGCTCGCGGAAATATTCGCCGCGTCAAAAAACAAAAAAGCCAGCCACAAGCTGACCCCAACCTTAAAAATTTGTTCAACAACCTGCGAAACCGCCGTAGGTATCGACGTTTTCATGCCCTGAAAATACCCCCGCAAAACCGTCAGAACCGACACAACAAAAACCGCCGGGGCAAGCGCGCGAATGGCATAAACCGACCCGGCAGAAAGCCGGAAATAACCAGAAAATATCCCATCCTCGTTAAAAAACGCGACCATCGGCCCCGCCCCAAAAAACATCAAAAGCGACCCCAGCCCGCCCAAACACATCGAAAAAATCATAGCGGTTCTGAAAAGCGCGTGCGCGTTGCGATACTGCCCGAGAGCAATTCGCTCGCTTGTAAGCCGAGAAACCGTCGCAATCATAAAAACCGACGTCAAATTCAGCACAAGAACATAAACCGAATAAGCCGACGAATAAAAAGCGTCCCCCTGCCGCCCGATTAAATTAGTAAGCGGAATGCGATAAAAAAACCCCAAAAGTCGCACAAAAACAGAAGCCCCCGCTAAAATCGCCGCTTGTTTAACAAACCCGCCGCCGGCTTCTGCTTCGCTTCTTTCGTTATCCACAGCGAATCGGCTTCCTTTCTTTGTAATGTACAACCGCAAGCCCTGCCGCGTCGGCAATTTCCGCGCCGATTTTCGCGCCGTAGCCGACGTTTTTCAGAACATGCGCATCCGAACCAATCGTACACATTCGCCCGCCGAGTTCGCGGAAGCGACTGCATATTTTCAGCATTACATTTTCCGCGCCCACGGGAGGGCATTTCCCGCCTTGTTTTGGGGTGTCGGAACGAGTCGGCGAGTGACACTCGCCGACTCGTTTTGAAAATTCCCCCTCCCGTGCAT
>WRGX01000027.1 GCA_009786975.1 Defluviitaleaceae bacterium | reverse complement strand
GAAACTTTTTTTGAAAAAAAAGTTTCTCCCCCAAACCCCCTCTTCAAAAAAACTTACATTTGTAATTTTTTTTGTTGTCACAATATCACCAAGTCCCCTATTTGAATTCCTTGCAGAATTTGGGTATATTCGCGGCCGCGCACGCCTGTTTCAACAAATCGCATTCGCCGCACGCTGTCTTCAAGCACATAAATAACGTCCCGTTCGCCTACGCGAAAAAGCGCGCGCGAAGGGACGACAATTACGTCGCGCACTTCCTCAAGCACATGCACAACGCGTCCTACCGTTCCTTGTTCAAAAATCAGATACTCATCGCCTACTATGCGAAACCAAATATGTTCGTCGTCGTCGATGCCATACTCGGCGATATCGATGACCTCTGTTTCAAGAATTAACGCCTGCCCAACGATTGTCATGTCAAATCTTGCGCCGGGCTGAATATAATCGGTGGCGTACGCCTCGAGGTCAACGGCGTGACGCGCGCGAAAAAACACGCGCTCGGGGTCCTCCAAAACAGCAACAACAGGGTTAATCGGAGCCATCGCGCCGGTTTGGTGCGTCCAAAGCCCTTCCGCGAAAGGCATAACATTTTGTACAACACCGTCCGCCGTCGCACGCACAAATCGTGCCTCATTTTGGCGCGAAAGATATGCGTATTCTTGCGCGTGAAAATAAATTTGCCGCTCCAAATTTTCGCGCCCCGTTAAATAGCTTGCGTCATCAATCGGCACGCCCGTTATTTCCGCCGCATCAAGCGCGAATTCGTGCCGCTCGATAAGCTGCTCAAGCTCCAAAGCAAGCCGCGCCGCCGTTCGCCGTGCTTCTTCAACGCGCTCGACGACCTCGGGATAACGAAGCTCGGCGATAATTTGCCCCTCGCGAACCTCGTCGCCGTTTGCAACAAAAACGCCCTCTATTTCGACTCCGACCTGCGAAAATCGCAAAACATCACGCGTTTCCATAGAAATAATCGGCGCGAGAACAATTTCGGAAATAACGTCGCCGTGATGCACCGTGACGGTCTGCCACTGCACCGCGTCCGGCGCGTCAAACTCGGGCAACGCGAGTTCTTCTTCAATCGGAAGCGCGGCGCATCCGGCTAAAAGAAGCAGGATAACAAAAAGCGCGACCGACTTCGGCTTGCAGCCGCCGATGTATGTCATCGGTGAAACGCGGCCTCGCCGCCTCATCTAATCAAACCCAGTTGCCGCGCCCATGTTCGCGGCATTAAAATTTCCAAATCTTCGCCCAGAGCGGCGGTTATTTCCAGGCGCGAGTTCGCGGGCAGTTCGATACTGCCGCGTTCGGGCGTGTCGCGCTCGATATTAACCGGGCGCGGCGGCACAAATTCGTAAAAATACTGCTCCCATTCGGGGTCAAAACGGCGCACCCATTCGCCCTCGCCGAAGGCGTGGAAACCCGCGCCGCCCGCGCGGCTGTTGTTGGTTATTGCAAAAACATAATCCGTGCGGTTAAAAAGCGTAAGCGAATTACCCGGCGTGAGTGTAACGCGGTGCAGAGGCTGTTCGGCGGCTTCGCGGATTCTAAAATGCCGCGCAAATTCGGCGGGAAACGCTATTGAAAACTCCGCACCTCTGCGCGGCGCGAGAATAATCCTGCCGGAGTTCGGCAAAACATACCGCCCTGCCTCAACCGCGCCGTATTCCAAAACAGCGTTTTGTGCGTTTGTTATAATAAAATCAAACTCGCCGTCCCGCTCGTTTTCGTTTTGCACAAGAAGCGCGCGATTGTACCAACGGTCGCTGTTATTTATCTGCAAAATATCGCTGGATGAAATTACGCGGCGTACAAGCGCGGCATTTTCGCTTTCTTCAAGCACCAAAAGCGGCTCGCGCGGGAAAATTAATACCGCCGAGTCGTCCGTCGCGGTAAGCAAAACGGAATGCGTTTCTTCTATTAAAATGTACTCGTCTCCTGCGCGACCGAAGGAAATTATTTCGCCGTCTTCGTCATACCGAACGTAATCGACGGTTTCTTCGGTTTGGATTAAAATTTTCGCGTCGTCGTCGCCTTCGTTTGAGACAAAAATGGATTCGCCCTCGCCAAGCGTGCGGCGAATCAGCGCGGATGCCGTGACATTTCGCGTTGTAATCGCGGGAACATCGGGTATGCCTATGGCTAAATTTTCGGAGGCGTGCGTCGCGGTCAAAATCACAACTGCACCCGCCGGAATCACAATCGACGCTTGCGGCGTAAGAACATCGTCGAACACGTTAAAGGAAATCTCATCGTCGTAAAACATTACGTACTCATAGCCAAATTCCTCACCCGTTTCCTCTGCGCATCGAACAAAAATCGTGTGCGCGCGAAGGGGGTCATCGTTTGAAATTTCAATCGAGCTTCGCGGGCGAAGGGGCAAATAAACCGGAGCCGCCGCGCCATTTTCGCCGTGCAAATCATCAAGCAACGCAATCCACGCGCGCGGAAAATAAATTTGCCCGGATTCGAGCGGCGTAAGCGTAATCGTTTGCCGCGCGGCAATTTGAAGCTCATTCCCCTCCCCTTCCCCGTAGCGAATTACATGCCCGTCGCGCCCGCGGACTACATATTCATATGAAAGCGGCGTATCAGCATACGCGCCGACCAAGCTCAATGTAAGATTTTCCTCCGCGGTAATTGTGCGCGGCTGATTCGCGGTCAAAAAAATTCGCTCGATGGCGGAAACATCTGTAAATTCCGCCAAAATTTCCTCGCCGTACCAACGCGCGGGGAAATAAACCGCAAGCGACGAATCACAATCGGATTCAAGGTCAATACGCCCGCGTGCGGGAATTGTAAGCATCGGCAAGGGTTCTTCGTGGTCCCCCAAAGCGAAATCCACAACATCGCCGACGCGATTATAAACAACAAATCCCGCCACTCCGCCAAGCCGAATTTGCAACGGTTCGTTCGTCGAATTTTCGAGCCGCAACGCGCCCTCACCCGCCCAAACCTCGAATTGCCTAAAAGCGCGCCCTTCTCGCGAAGTCAGGCTAATTCGCGTCGAATCGAACGTAACGTTAATCGGCACAATCGGCGAAACCTCCGCCGCGCCCGTGCCGCTTACGGAAAATCGCCCGCTCGCCCGCCCAAATCGCGTAACCTCGTCGTCCGCGTCCCGCAAAACAATTTCATACCGCCCGCCGGAAACGTTAACATGCGAAACAACCCGCGCGTCCGTCCCGCTGAATTCGTACACATTTCCGGGCTGTAAGGTGCGCGTGGTCTGCGCCGCGTGCAAACCCACAGGAAAAATCGCGGCAATAACCGCGAAAATTAACACCGCAAAAATTTTTTTCAACATAATGAAACCTCCAAACAAATGAGATTATCAAGATTATATCAAATGCGCAAAATTTTTCAAATAGGGCGTTTGTACGTCAAAATTGATACAAGCGCGAAAAGCCGGGCGTTTGACACTTGAGGGCTGAAGCGCGCATCAAAAAAGTAAGGAATAATGAGGTCTAGGCCTTATTTTTTTGCCAAAACTCACTTGA
>WRGX01000026.1 GCA_009786975.1 Defluviitaleaceae bacterium | reverse complement strand
CAGGATGCGATTGCTCGGCTTGCGACGGTTTGAGATTTTCAAAAGTGAGTCGGCGAGTGTCACTCGCCGACTCACTTTTCACCATTCGCGGAACGCACAAATCGCCATTAAAAAATCGCTCGCCCGCGTTCCTCTCGCTGATTTTTCACACTTTTGCAAAAACCCTCTTCGCGAATCAAGGGCGTGTTGACACTACGCCCAAAAACCAAAAAAGGAGACGAAAAAATGACATCAAAAAATCTAACACAACTTATCGGCAAAACGCCGATGTTACAGCTTGAAAAATTCGCCTCGGAGCGCGGACTTGGCGCGGAAATTATCGCAAAGCTCGAATACTTCAACCCCGGCGGAAGCGTAAAAGACCGCATCGCCCTGGCGATGATTGAGGACGCGGAAGCACGCGGCGCGTTAAAACCCGGCGCGGTAATCATCGAGCCGACAAGCGGCAACACAGGCATCGGCCTCGCGTTCACAGCGGCGGCGAAGGGCTATCGCGCAATTTTCACCATGCCCGAAACAATGAGCATCGAGCGGCGCAAACTGATTGCGGCATTCGGCGCGGAAATCGTGCTTACCGAGGGCGCGAAGGGCATGAAAGGCGCGATTGCGCGTGCCGAGGAACTTGTCGCCGCAACCCCCGGTGCGTTTATGCCGCAACAATTTAACAACCCCGCAAACCCCGCCGTGCATAAAAAAACCACCGGTCCGGAAATTTGGGCGGACACAGGCGGTCGGGTGGACATTTTCGTCGCGGGAATCGGCACAGGCGGCACAATAACCGGAACCGGCAGTTTTTTGCGCGAAAAAAACCCCGGCGTAAAAATCATAGCGGTCGAACCCGCCGACTCCCCCGTTTTAAGCGGCGGCAATCCCTCCCCGCACAAAATCCAAGGCATAGGCGCAGGCTTCGTTCCGCAAATTCTGGACACACAAATCTACGACGAAATTATCACGGTCACAACGGAAAACGCTTTCGCCGCCTCCCGCGAACTCGCACGGACCGAAGGCCTTTTAGTCGGCATTTCATCCGGCGCGGCAACACACGCAGCGACAGAAATCGCACAACGCGCAGAAAACGCAGGCAAACGCATCGTCGTTATCCTGCCCGATTCGGGTGAACGGTATCTTTCAACGGCATTGTTTGAGTGATGGGGCGTCCTAAATCTCACTAACCATCAAAAATCCGCTCATATTGCAAAATTGCAGGGCGAAAGTCCTCGTTCCACCCGTTTCGTCGGTGAAGGAAAACGCGTGGGATGCCGCGAAGCATCCGTAATTTCCCCAGCGCAGAAGAATCGGCGCGTCGGGCGTAAGTTCGCTTACGGAAAGAAGGGTCGAGCCGATTATATAACGCCGAGCGTTTTCCCTGTCGATGTCCGGGGTGACGTGCAAAAATTGAAAGTCGGGGACAGTTGTTTCTGTTGTGAAAAGGATGCGAATGCCGCCTTCTTTGGCAAGAAATTCGCGATAATTTCCGACGCCCTCCAAATCCATAAACCGATACGCGGGATACGCCGGAAAGCCACACTCACGGTCGACGAACCATACGCGGACGTTCGCGGCGGTTACGCCGATATTTTCCGACGGCGCGCCGTAGAAAAGTGCGTCGTCGAATCCCGCGCCGGGGGCTTGCGGCGCGCCGCCCGCGACGGCATGACCGGGATTTTCCGGCGCAGGCATGGGCGGGGCTTGCGGTGCCGGCGGTGCCTCCGCAGCCACAGCGATTTCGCCGTCGAAAGCGAAATCTCCATATGATTCGGGGGCATCGTCGGAATCGGCGGCTTCATCTGCGACTTCAATTAATTCTTGGAGGGATTCGCGGGGGAATTCTTCAGGCTCGGGCGCACCGTCGGCGTCGGAAACCCAATAAACACCGCCGTATTCGACAATCTCTGCATCGCCTGCCAAACCACCGCGGGCAGTGACGTCGTCGCCGCCGAAAAATTGCGCGATGCCGTCATCTGCCTCGATTTCCGCTTCTTCTTCAATAAGGTCTTCCGCAATAAGGTCTTCCGCAATCGCTCCAATCGAAACGTCCTCAATCGCGCGCTCGCGCGCAATATCCGCCGCATCCGCAACGGGCATTTCATTCGAAGGCACGGAAGAAATGTATCGCCCAAGCGGCTCGCCCTGCTCGTCAAAAAGTTCCTGCACGCCAAGGATTTGCGCGTAATCTTCAAGCGCGGCGTGCCGCTCAAACGGATTATTCAATACATACGCGGCAACAACAACCCCAACCGCAAAACAAGCGGCAAGCGAACCCCACATGGCAAAGACCCTGCGGCGTTTTTTCGCGGCGTCGGCGCGTGCGATTTGCGCGATTTCGCGGCGCACGCGGGCGTCCACGGCTTCGAGCGCGCGCTCCGCCTCCGGAGACAGTTTTTCGGCGGCGCGGGAAACGTTCGCTTCGTTCGCTTTGTTCGCTTTGTTCGCCTCGCCTGTGTCGAAAAGAGGCTGTGCTTCCTCGCCTTTTTCGCGGATGTAATCATCCGCCATTTTTTTAAAATCCTGCTCGCTCACGGTCGCACCTCCTTCGCCATATCAGCCAATTTTTTCTTTGCCCTGTGCAAGCGCACGTTTACGTTATTTTCACTGATGCCCAACATTTTACCTATATCCTTGTGCGCCATATCGTGCGCGTATTTCAGCAGAAAAACCGAGCGTTCCGATTCGCCCAAACGGTCGACAAGCGCGGTGGCGCGTTCGGCTTCGTCGCGCGTCGCCACGTCTTCTTCCATATTATATGAATCCGCGCGCTCGAATTCGTCAAAGTCCGTCGGCAACATTTTGTTCCGCTTGTGGTAAATATTTATTGCCGTATTTTTCACAATTGTCACCAAAAACGCGGCGGTTTGCGGCGCGGCGGGGTCTTGTATGCGGTGAAAATTGCGATACACGCGGATAAACGCCTCGCTTACTGCGTCCTCCGCAAGCGCGTAATCCTTCAAAATATCGTACGCTTTGGTCCACATCAAGCGTTTGTATTTTTCATACACGAACTCGAACGTATTTTGCTCCGGCATAACTTCCTCCCGGCTCTCATGTAATATACCGATTTTATTGCGTAAGTATTACAGAAATTTTAACACAATTTTATCGGCAAATGTGCGGCAAAATTCCAAAAGTCATTATCCCCGGTAAAAATTAAAAAATTATTGTCTGCGGCAACGGCGCAATAAAAAAGCGCGCCAAGCGCGCATTGGACACCGGGGACATGTGTCGGAGTCAGCGCATTCCCTCGAAGCCGGGAGCAATTCCTAGCCCATAAAAAAAATGAGTCGGCGAGTGTCACTCGCCGACTCATTTTTTTTGCCCCGGAAAACTGCTCCCGGCTTCGATGTGCGAGCCTTGGACTCCTAAAAACCAAAAACTAACCCGGCGCACGGTGCGAACCTACATGCGCAACGTTCGGATATTTCTTTCGTATTGCTACGCCGAGGGCTATGTAATAGAGCCGATTCACGCGAAATTAAAGTTGCCCAAAGCCGAAA
>WRGX01000025.1 GCA_009786975.1 Defluviitaleaceae bacterium | reverse complement strand
TACCCGTCTTTAAGCATTTTTTACTTGTTGCTTGCGACTACCGCTCGGTGGTCGCGCTTGACTTTCCATAATTCGAAGTTTGGACTGTCAAGTTATTATAAAGCTCCATAAATTCCTCGCCTGTAATTGTTTCTTTGTTAAATAAATATTCCGCAAGTTCATCCAATTTGTCCTTGTTTTCTCGAAGCAAATCGAGGGCGTTTTGATAGCAGTCTTCGATTATGCCGCGCACTTCGATGTCGAGTTCCGCGCCGGTTTGGTCGGAAACTTGCAATACGGCGCGACCGTCGAGATAGCGATTTTGTATGCTTTCAAGCCCCATCATGCCGAATTTTTCGCTCATGCCGTACATTGAGACCATTGAACGCGCCATTTGGGTGGCTTTTTCGATGTCGTTTGACGCGCCCGTGGTTTTTGTGTTGAAAATGACCTCCTCGGCGGCGCGACCTGCCATAAGCACTATGATTTCCGCAAGCATTTCGTCCTTCGAGTGCATGAATTTTTCTTCCTCGGGGGCGGCAAGTACATATCCCAGCGAACCTTTTGTTCGCGGCACAATTGTGATTTTTTCAACGGGCTTGGCGTCTTTTTGCGTGGTGCGCGCAAGGGCGTGGCCGATTTCGTGATAGGCAACGATTCGCTTCTCTTTTTCGGTCATAATGCGGTCTTTTTTCTCCTTGCCCGCGATTACGACCTCGACGGCCTCGAGCAAGTCTTCCTGCTCGACCTGTGTGCGCTTCATGCGAACGGCGTGAAGCGCGGCCTCGTTTATCATGTTTGCCAAATCCGCGCCCGCCGCGCCCGGCGTAATCATCGCGATTCGCTTGAGGTCAACGGCTTCGGACATTTTGACTTTTTTCGCGTGAACCGTAAGCACCTCGATGCGACCTTTTAAATCGGGCAGTTCGACGTTAATTCTTCGGTCAAAACGTCCGGGGCGAAGGAGTGCCTTGTCCAAAATTTCGGGGCGATTCGTCGCGCCGAGGATTACGACGCCCTTGGACGAGTCGAAGCCGTCCATTTCCGCCAAAAGCTGATTCAGCGTCTGTTCGCGCTCGTCGTTGTTGCTGCCTTGGTCGCGACTGCGGCCGATTGCGTCGATTTCGTCTATAAAAATGATGCACGGCGATTGCTGGTTCGCTTGTTTAAACAAATCGCGCACGCGCGACGCGCCGACGCCAACGAACATTTCAACAAAATCCGAACCCGAAAGCGAGAAAAACACAACGCCCGCCTCGCCCGCGACAGCCTTGGCAAGCAAGGTTTTTCCCGTACCCGGCGGACCGACAAGGAGCGCGCCCTTTGGCTGTGTCGCGCCGATTTCCGCGTATTTTTCGGGGTTGTGCAAAAAGTCAACGATTTCGGTGAGGCTATCCTTTGCCTCTTCCTGTCCCGCGACGTCATCGAAGGTAACGCCTGTTTTTTTCTCCATATATACCTTCGCGTTGGACTGCCCAAAGCCCATAATTCCGCCTTTTCCGCCGATTATTCCGCCCATCATGCGCCGCAAAAACAACAGCATCAGGAAAATTATCAGCATAAAAACACCCATTTGCAACAAAAAGTCCCGCATCCACGTGCTTGTTACAATCGGCGCGTCGTACTCGACGCCGTGATAATCAAGCATTTCGCGCAGTTGCGGGTCGGGCATACGTCCGGTGTGAACAACATTTTCGGGCGGGTCTTGCGGGACAAGCATCTCTAAAATGTAGGCAAAAAGCTCCTCAAACGCCGTTTGCTCGGGTTCTGCGGATTCTTCTGTTTCTTCTTCGTACTCTCCGTCATCTTCCGCATCCTCCGGAATCCAACCCTCCGGATGCAACGTAATCTCAAGCCTGTCGGGGCGAACGACAACAAGCTCGACGCGTTCCGCCTCCAAATACGCGACAAACTCGCTGTATAATATCTGCCGCGGCTCTTCGCGCGAAAACATGCCCCACGCCATATTCAGCAACATAAAAATCGAAACCGCCAAGACAAACAGCATCAGAACATTCGGAAGCCGCGACGGATTCGGTTTTTTATCTTTGTCTTTTTTATTGTCGTTCTCGTTGTTCTCGTTGATGTTTTCGTTGTTTTCGTTGATGTTTTCGTTGTTCTCGTCCAAAAAAAATTCTCTCCCTACTTCGAGGCGGCGATAACGGCATGGAATGCCTCTTTCGCGTTGCCCGTTTCGTCAAAAAACGTCGGCGAACCCCAGCTGCGCCAACTCAGCTTATCATTTTTCCCCCACACAGTCACGCGTTCGACGGAAAATTCCTTGTACAGTTTAAAAAGCGCGGCGTACATTTCCGCCTGCTTTTTGGATTCTTCCGGAGAAAGCGGACGCGACGGCTCCTGTTGCGAGCCGAATGTGAAATCCATTTCCGTGACGGCGATTTTCGTGCCGGTTTTGGTGAAAAGCTCAAGCGCGGTGCGGACTTGGGCGACATCGGTGTGGATATGATTATGATGGCTTTGCATCCCGATGCCTTCAATAAGAAGCCGCCCGTCGTATTCCGCGTGCGCGCGCCACTGCGCGTTAATATCGTTTACCATGTCGGCGATTACGTGGCGTTTGTGCGGAAACTCCTCATTATAGTCGTTGTAATACAAAATCGCGTTGGGGTCATACTTTCGTGCAAAATAAAACGAATCGAACATATAATCCGAGCCGCATTCACCCGCGCCTGCGCCGTTTGCATAAGCCAAAAACCAATGCCCCACCGCGCGCGGATTCTCCGACTCGCGGCGGATATAATCGCGCCAATTGCCGTTATACGGCCGCCCCCCGACGTCGCTGTCAATAAACGCCTCGTTTACAACATCCCACGAATACACCTTTCCGCGGTATCGCTCGCCGTACTCGCGAATAAACGCCTCCAAGTTAGCCTTGGCGGCGGCGCGCGAAATCGGCGTGCCGTCTTCGTTTCGATTAAGCCACAGCGCGGACTGCGCGTGCCAAACAAAGGTATGCCCGACAAGCGCGATTTTATTTTCCTCTGCCCATTTTACAATTTTGTCCGCGTGTTCAAAATCATAAACACCGGGTGCGGACGAAATATGTTCCGGTTTCATCGCGTTTTCCGCGGTTACAGCATTGTAATGATGCTTGTACATCGCCATAATTTCCGGATTATCAAGCTCTTTTGACAAAATAATATTCCCCATCATAAAGTTTTTTTCAAATGTCTCGCAAAGCGACGGTAATGTTAAATCCCACATAAGTATCCTCCCAAAAAATTTTTTTTCAGAAGCCGCAACTCCCACTTACATCCGCATTATACCACGCCGCAAGCACCACCGCCAACGCGAAAAAAGCGCGTCAAGCGCGCGGTGGGAACCGGGGGCATGTGTCGGTGGCGACGCATTCCCTCGAAGCCGGATGCAGTTTACTAGTGTTGCCCTTTGTAAATACACCGACCAATAAATTATAGAACATAATCAAAAAAAGGTGTAAACTGTCCATAAAAAAGGACAATGAAAATGGCG
>WRGX01000024.1 GCA_009786975.1 Defluviitaleaceae bacterium | reverse complement strand
AGTGACACTCGCCGACTCTTTTTTTTTTTGTAACAAGATGGTAATATTGCAAAAATCCCTTTGGAGGCACGAATGATTTTTTATTACAGCAGAAGCAACAAAACAAAAGTTTTCGCCGAAACACTGGGCGAAGTATTGAAACAAGACGTGTGTGAGCTTGAATGCGATTTGAATAAAAAGGGCGGTTTGGGCTTTATTTTCAAGGCACTCGGGCTGACGCTGGGGGGCAAAACTTTTCCTGTTACAAACATGCCGGGCGAATTGCCCGACGAAATTTATTTGTGTACACCCGTTTGGGGCGGAAAACCTGCCGCGCCCGCAAGGTTTTTTCTTGAAAACGCCGGGCTTAAAAATACGGTTGTAAATGTGCTTTTAACCGCGAGTATGCCCGTTGAAAAATATAAAAACAACGCGTTTGAACTTTTAATTAAGACGGATTGCAGGCCGGGCGCGGTTCATATTTTCGCGACCTCGGACAAGGTCATGCCCGAAGCGGAAACGATTAAAGAACAGTTGCGGGAAATGCTCTGAAAATGCTGAAAATCGCCGTTCACACCCTTGGCTGCAAGGTGAATCAATGCGACGCGGACGCGCTTGTTGCCTCACTTTGCGCACGCGGGCACAATGCATTTTGCACCCGCGATTTCGACCAAAACGCCGACATTTTTGTAATAAACACATGCACCGTTACGCATGTTTCCGATAAAAAATCACGCCAAATGCTTCGCCGCGCAAGGAAATTTAACCCGAACGCGCGCATTGCAATGTGCGGATGCATGGCGAAAAATTCCGCGCAAATTGACGGCGTTGATTTCGTTTTCGACGCGCGCGAGCCGCATAACTTTTTTGAAAAAGCGCGCCAAGCGCGCAGTGGGCACCGGGGGCATATGTCGGAGGCGGCGCGTTCTCTCGAAGCCGGAAGCAATTTCCCGGTCCATGAAAAAGCGCGCCAAGCCCCTTACCCTGCCGCGCCGCCGCCGACCGCAACGAAAACCAGAACCTTCATTAAAATACAAGACGGTTGCGACCGTTTTTGTACGTATTGCATTGTGCCGCATGTACGCGGCGAATTGAAAAGCCGACCGCCGCATGAAATTTTGGCAGAAGCGGAAGAACTCGTTGCTTCCGGCACGCTTGAAATCGTGCTTACCGGCATACAACTTGCCGCATACGGGCAAAATTTTGGCACCGCAGACACATCTAAGATGCGCCCCGTTCCCTCGAAGCCGGATTCTCTTTCCTTCCTTATTAAAGAAACTTTTAGCACCGCGGACACGTCTGAGATGCGCCCCGTTCCCTCAAATCCGAATTCCCTTTCCTTCCTTATTAAAGAAATCTCGGCTTGCGGCGTCCCGCGTCTGCGATTAAGCAGCATCGACCCGTGGGCGGTTACGGACGAATTTCTTGACGCGGTTCAAAAATCGCCCGCGCTGTGCGACCATTTTCATTTATCCCTGCAAAGCGGTTGCGACGCCACGCTTTTGAGAATGAACCGCCGATACACCCCCAACGAATACGCCGCCGTCGTCACCGCGCTAAAAAAAATTCGCCCCAATGCCGCTGTTACGACCGATATTATCGTCGGCTTCCCCGGGGAAACGGACGCCGATTTTGAAGAAAGCCTGCGATTTGCCCGCGAAATGGCGTTCGCGCAAATCCACGTATTTGAATATTCCGCGCGCGAAGGCACACCCGCCGCAAGTTTTTCGGGGCAAATTCCGCCGAAAATACTGCACGAACGCGGCAAAATCATGCGCGCTCTTGCGGCGGAGCTTCAAAAAAATTTTTTAAATGCCCAAATCGGCAAAATCGCCAACGTCCTTTTCGAAAAAGAAAAATCCCGCGGCGTTTTCGTGGGAAACACAGAAAATTATTGCGCCGTTACGGTCGAAAGCCACGAAAATTTGGTACGCACCATAAGAAAAGTAAAAATAACAGCCCGCTCGGAAGATTGTCTGATGGGTGTAAAAGTGTGAAAAATCAGCAAGAGGAACGCGGGCGGCGAATTTTTAATGGCGATTTGTGCGCTCAGCGAATGTCTAAAAGTGTGAAAAATCAGCAAGAGGAACGCGGGCGACCAATTTTTAATGGCGATTTGTGCGCTCAGCGAATGTCGAATATAGGTGAAAAAATGGAGCTGTGGTTCAGCGAAATGCACACGCCGCATGTGAAACTGTCGATTCAGGTTTCGCGGCAACTGACGCATGTGCAAAGTAAATTTCAGCGCGTCGAGGTGTTCGAATCGCCGGAATTCGGGCGATTCTTAGTCCTCGACGGCTTTATGATGCTTAGCGAAAAAGATGAATTTATTTACCACGAAATGATTACACATGTGCCGATGGCGGTTCATCCCCGCGCTGAAAATATCTTGGTCATCGGCGCGGGGGACGGCGGCGCAGTCCGCGAGCTTGCGAAGTATGAGCAGATAAAAAAAATCGACGTAGCGGAAATCGACGCCGAAGTTGTGCGGGTTTGCAAGGAATTTTTCACGACAACGGCGTGCGGATTTGATGACCCCCGCGTCGAAATTTTTTACGAAGACGGTCTTCGTTTCGTGCGCGGTCGCGAAAATGTATACGATGTAATCATCGTTGATTCAACCGACCCCTTCGGTCCGGGCGAAGGTCTTTTTTCCATGGAATTTTACGGCAACTGCTTCCGCGCCCTAAAAAGCGACGGAATTTTGATAAACCAGCACGAAAGCCCTTTCTACGAGAAAGACGCTCAAATAGTCCGTCGTGTCCATAAACGCATCGTGCAATCCTTCGAAACAAGCCGCGTATATCAAGCCCATATTCCGACCTACCCGTCGGGGCATTGGCTTTTCGGATTCGCATCAAAAGGTCTGCATCCCGTGCGCGATTTAAACGCGGAAAAATGGAACGCTCTTGGCGTTGCAACGAAATATTACAATACGAACCTACACAGGGGTGCGTTTTGCTTGCCGACTTATGTGCAAGGGATGCTTTCTGCCGTGGAGTAGAGCGTGTTCCCGCACGCCCCGGTTTATTTATAGGTCGGGAAATCGCTTCCGGCTTCGAGGGAACGCGTCGCCGCCGACACATGTCTCCGGTGGCGCAGGAAACGTTCGCTTCGCTCACTGCGCGCTTGGCGCGCTTTTTTATGGGCGAGGAAACTGCTTCCGGCTTCGAGGGAACGCGTCGCCGCCAACACATGTCTCCGGTGGCGCGGGAAACGTTCGCTTCGCTCACTGCGCCCGTGGTGCCCACTGCGCGCTTGGCGCGCTTTTTTGTTTTGCAAAAAAGAGTCGGCGAGTGACACTCGCCGACTCTTTTTTTTATGGGCCGGAAAACTGCTCCCGGCTTCGAGGGAGCGCGCCGCCGCCAACACATGTCTCCGGTGGCGCGGGAAACGTTCGCTTCGCTCACTGCGCCCGTGGTGCCCACTGCGCGCTTGGCGCGCTTATTTACAATACCGAAGCATCTATACATAACTGC
>WRGX01000023.1 GCA_009786975.1 Defluviitaleaceae bacterium | reverse complement strand
TATTCGTCGCGGCAACCCGCCGAGGCTCCCGGGACTTCGGTTTTTCACAAGAATAAGCGCGAAAACAAACAAATAAACCACAGGGAAAGGAGGTGAAATGCTGTTGATTTGCGGCAAATCTTCCCAATCTTTGATTTTTGACGGTTGCTACGCTATAACTTTTCGGGAGGACAGGTTAGCAAATTCGCAATAAGATGAACAAACACAAACCAAGAAACTTTTAGAACTTAATTTTATTTCCGTATCCCTAAATGCCGACCTGTGTGCTAATATGATGGTCGGTTTTTTTTGAAAGAAAATTGGCCGGTTTTGTCGGAATGCGACAAATTACGTGTAGCAAGCCTCGAAAATTCAATAAAAGCACAAAAAAAGAAGATATTTTTATTCCGTTTAGTCTTATTCTGTGTGTATAAAAAATACATGACAGAGAGGGGCGAACGGACATGTGGGAAAACGTATGGAGTATGGTTTCACGGATGTGGGGAGGTTGATTTAGCGATACTTATTCCTCAAAAACTTCTCAAAAACCGACCCATATACTTCCCATAGTG
The DNA here is from genome assembly GCA_009786975.1 of Defluviitaleaceae bacterium. Lineage (GTDB taxonomy): Bacteria > Bacillota > Clostridia > Lachnospirales > WQUN01 > WQVC01. The sequence goes on along the minus strand of WRGX01000023.1, from coordinate 2,750 downwards.
GTCGGTTTTTTTATTTGGGGGAATTGGGGGGAGTATGGATGGATTATGTTTTTTTGTTTTTAAAGTGGAAGAAAATTGCTAAGTTTCGCGGATAAGCGACATTTTACTCGCAGTAAGCCTCAAAAATGTAATTAAAATACAAAAAAAAAGACATTATTGTCCCGTTTAGTCTTATTCTGTGTGTATAAAAAATACACGACAGAGAGGGGCGAACGGACATGTGGGAAAACGTATGGTCAATGGTTTCACGGGTATTTGGCGGTTGATATTACTGAATCTCCGGAATGTACCGACCATATGTGCTTGCGCATAATGGTCGGTTTTTTATTGGGGGATACTACAGGTGGAGCATGTTTTTCAATTAGCCACGTTTATTATTCTGATACTGTTTAGCTTTTTTGTGTTCGTTAAATTGTTAAATGTCTCGCATAAAATTACATATAGGATTGTTGTGGCAGAGGTGGTTTTTTCCTGCGTTTTAGGTTGCGTCATTTTCCTGCTTAGCGAAGTTATGCCGCTGTTGAGATTTGCTTTGATGCTTTTTCTTATTGTAGTTTTTGCAGGAAAGGCAACAGGCGTAAAATGGGGGTTGGCGTTGACGGCTACATTGCTGGCTTTTGGGATTAGTTTCGGTGTTTTATTTACGGTCGTTGTCATTTCCGCTGTATTACTTTATCCGATTGTGGGGCATGGAAGCATAGGCTTGCTTACTATTCTGGCTTCGATAGTTTCGGGAGCGGCATTATTCTATTTCTTCAAAATAAAACGGTTCCGAAAAGGCTTTCCCTTTTTGCACAATAAATGGAGCGGGATTGTCGGGGTGATTATCAGCGGTATTCTTATTTGTTCGCTCGTGCTTATAAATCGCGGGCTTTCTCCCCAAACGGGCTACGCGCTTCTTGCCGTCGTTGTTGCTTGCATCGCCGGGATTATTTTTTGGTGCCGGAAAGAAATTTTTAAATTGTACATCGCGCGCATCCGAAACCGCGACAGGCTGGAAATTGAAGCCGACAATGCCGTAATGTATGAAAGAATTTTGTATGAAAATAAAATTTTGCGGGGCTTAAAAGTCGGGCTTGAGCCTCTTTCTTATGTCGGCGCGCAAATTGTTCTTGAAAAAATTGAACAGATGCTTAGGGAGCGGGAAGAACTTGATAAAATGCAGCCTGATGCCAAAAATAAAGCAATGGCGTACATGATTCACAGAGACGCCAAGCTAATCCCCGCTTTGCAGGAGGCGATAGGCACAAAAAATCCGCTTATAGACGGCATCCTTAAAGAGATGACGCTTAAAGCGGAGCAAAATAAAATCGAAATGAAGGTGGATTGCGATTTGTCCTCGATTGACGAAGCCGCGATTTCTTTCCTTGATTTTGAAACCGTTGTTGCCGATTTGCTTGAAAACGCCATAATCGCAACCGCGCCGTGTAAATGCAGGCAAATTCAAATTTCCATCGGCAAAGACGAGGACGGCTTTTTTGCAATTACCGTTTTGGACAGCGGGGTTCCTTTTAAGGCGGAAACGCTTGAGACTTTGGGTAAAAAGCCCGCATCTACACGCCTTGGCGAAGGCGGCAGCGGCATAGGGTATATGACAATTTTCAGCATCATGGAAACATATAAAGCAAGCCTTGTTATTTGCCGGCTTGAATCCGGTTTTGATGGATTTACAAAGTCGGTTTCTTTTCGGCTGGACGGGGTAGGGGATTATAGGGCTGTTTATACTTCATTGCATTGATATTTTGTTCCGCATTTTATCAAATCCCTCGCGCGTACACATTTGCGTGCCGTCGAGGGCTACCGACGCGGCGGCGGCGGCAACCGCGTATCGCAGAAAATCCTCTTGCGGCGCGCCTGTTGCCAGCGCGTAAACCATGCCCGCAACCATTGCGTCCCCCGCGCCCGCAACACCTCGTACTTCGACGTCAAGCGCGGGCGCGAAGGTTTCGCCGCCTTGCGTTACCATTACCGCGCCGTCCGCGCCCATTGATATGCAGACGAGCTTGGGGAGATTTTGGGGAGAAACCTTTGAAAAAGTTTTTCCGCCAAGGGCTTCCAACTCAAATAAATTTGGTTTAACAGCAAAAATTTTGCCCGTTTCGATTGCAAGGCGCAGGGCTTCGCCTTCGGTGTCGAGAAAAATTGTGCCGCTTCGGTCGCGGCAGATTTTTGCGTAAAAGTCGGCGGGCACGCCTTGGGGGCGGCTTCCGCTTAGGACGAGGATTGCGTTTTTGTCGAAATTTTTCAATTTACATAGGAGCTTTTCTTGAAATTCCTCGGGGACAAACGCACCGGGCTGGTTAAGCTCGGTCATTTCGCCCGTGGATTCTTCGTACATTTTTATGTTCGTGCGGATTGCGCCGGGGACTTCGATGAAATCGTGCGATATGCCGCACGCGTCGAGTTTTGACGTGAGAAGCCCGCCGTTTTCCGCAAAATTAAAACCCGTGCAAAGCGGCGACGCGCCCAAGTTTTTCAAAGCTATGGCAACATTTATGCCTTTGCCCGCAATGTCCTCGCGGGTTCGGCGCACGCGATTAAGCCCGCCGTGCGTGAAGTTTTGCACGGAATATTGCCAATCTATGCACGGGTTCAAATTTACCGTAATAATTTTCATGCGCGCCACCTCCGCCGAATTTTTTTTATACACAAGGTAAGGAACTGTCCGGAAATAACTTGCCTGTTTGGGCTTGTCTTTTTGCCGCACTGCTTCGTCGCAAAAAACCTTGCGACCCTCTAGGTCGCGGCGG
>WRGX01000022.1 GCA_009786975.1 Defluviitaleaceae bacterium | reverse complement strand
GTCGGCGAGTGTCACTCGCCGACTCATTTTTTTCTGTACGCCGGGAAACGGCTTCCGGCTTCGAGGGAACGCGTCGCCGCCGACATGTGCCCCCGGTGCCCACTGCGCGCTTGGCGCGCTTTTTCGTCGCCGAGGAAACGGCTTCCGGCTTCGAGGGCACGCGCCGCCGCCGACATGTGCCCCCGGTGCCCACTGCGCGCTTGGCGCGCTTTTCGATTTGTGCGGGGCTTTTTTTTGTGCTAAAATCAGCCGTGCTGGGGAGAGAACCCATAACAAAAAAACACGCTCAAATGCTGCAAATCGCACTGCAAATCGACGCATTTCAAATCTTATGAAAGGGGACGACACCCATAACAAAAAACATTCGCGTTATCGACGCGCAGGGCAATGAATATGAAGCAACCTATCCAAAGCGAGCCAAAGGGCTTGTTAAAAACGGCAGGGCACGCTTCATTCAGACCGACGATAATGAAAAAACCCTGATTTTAGCGTGTCCGCCGTTGATTTCAAATAAATCAAAATCGGAGGACAACATGGAAAATACAAACAAAAACATGGCAACATGGAAGTGCGCAAATCGGCTGGAATTCGAGCCGCGCAAGTGGCAGGCAGAGGCAAGCCTCGAGAACAACCGCGCCGACCGCGCCGTAATTACGGACATGTCGGGCGGAATGACCGAGGTTTGGTGCATTGGCGATTGGGATTATAATTGGTCGGAAATCAACTCGCCGACTCTTTCGCTTAAAAAAAACACCCCGTATGTTTTCACATTTTGGCTGAACGGCGGCGAGAACGACAATAACTCCGAGGTCTGCCAGTTTAGGATTTATTTCAAAGGCGACGACGAAAACCCCATGATTTTCCGCCTTAACAGGAACTACATCAAGGCCGCGAAACACAACGGCGGCTGGTATCGCTACGAAATTCCCTTTAACACGGGCGACGCGACCGTCGGCTCGGAGGGCGAAAACGTCGAAACCACTTTGCAATTCGCGGCAATGGCCGCGCCCTGCGCCTTTATGCCCGACAAACCCGCCTTCGACGCGCTCTCCGACGAAGAACGCCCCGACCCGCGTATCCCCCAGCGTCACAACATCGTTTTCGCGGAGGGCTGGCCGCGCCGCAACTGCTCATGGTCGCACCTTATTTTCGGCGAGGAAGAACCCGCGAAAAATGCGCACGAAAACGGCTTCAATAACACCTTCAACAGCGAAAAACTCGCCATGCTTCAAGAAATGGGATTTAATTTGAACGAGGCATTGCAAGACGTTCACCTTCCCCCCGACGTAAAAGCCGACTTGATTCGCGAGATTTTCGGAATGACGCAGTAAGAATTTACAAAGACCAACCGGCAAGCCCCACACCGGTTGGTCTTTTTTTCGCCCTATGTTAAAATCTCCTTGAAGTGGAAGCGTGAAAAATAAACGAGAGGAACGCGGGCGACCAATTTTTAATGGCGATTTGTGCGCCCGGCGAATGGCAAAAGGCATGACTGATTTATCCGTAAATATCGCGGGGACGCGGCTGAATTCGCCGATTGTTACCGCCTCGGGGACGTTCGGCAGCGGGCGCGAATATGCGCAATTTGTTGACCTTGCGCGCCTCGGCGCAATTACCGTGAAGGGCGTGTCGCACGAGCCGTGGCAGGGAAATCCGCCGCCGCGAATCGCCGAGACCCACGGCGGAATGCTGAACGCCGTCGGGTTGCAAAATCCGGGCGCGAAAAAATTCATCGAGGAGGATTTGCCGTTCCTGCGGCAAAGCGGCACGCGGGTTATCGTGAATTTATGCGGGCGCACGGTGGAGGATTACGTTGCGGTTGCGCGTGACTTTGACGGCGTGGCGGGGGTGGATTTTTTTGAGCTGAATATCTCATGCCCGAATATCAAGGCGGGTGGCATGGCAATGGGAACCGACGCGAAAATGGCGGAAGAAGTTACACGCGCCGTGAAAAATGTCGCGCGCGTCCCCGTTATCGTTAAACTTTCGCCGAATGTTACCGACATCACAGCAATCGCAAAAGGCGCGGAAGCAGGCGGCGCGGACGCGCTTTGCCTGATAAACACGTTGCTTGGAATGCGCATCGACATACACAAAAAAATGCCCGTTTTGGGCAATAAAATCGGCGGGCTTTCCGGCCCGGCGATTAAACCGGTCGCGGTGCGCATGGTTTGGCAGGTGGCGAAAGCCGTCGCGCTTCCGATAATCGGCACAGGCGGCGCGGCAACGTGGGAGGACGCAATCGAATTTATTATGGCGGGGGCAACCGCCGTTTCCGTCGGCACGGCAAATTTCTCAAACCCGCGCGTCACAATGGAAATTTTGGACGGCATAGAAAATTTCATGCGCGAGCAAAAAATTAAAAATCTCGACGAGATAAGGGGTATTTGTAATGAAGGATAAATTAACGCGAAACGAACACGCAGGAACGAACGACTACAAATCAAACCTAATCGAACTTATGGCAACCTCCGGCGTTTTAATGTTCGGCGATTTCACGCTTAAAAGCGGGCGACAATCGCCGTATTTTTTTAACTCGGGCCAATACAAAACGGCAGAGCAAGCCGAACGCCTAAGCGAATATTACGCGGCGTTAATCCACGAAAAACTGCGCGGCAAATTCGACGTACTTTTCGGCCCTGCGTACAAAGCAATTCCGCTTTGCACCCTCGCGGCGGCCGCGCTTTTCCGCCTATACGGCATAAACGCGGGCTATTGCTTTAACCGCAAGGAAGTAAAAACCCACGGCGACGGCGGCATGTTCGTCGGGCATCAGCCCGCAGGAGGCGACCGTTTTTTAATAATCGAGGACGTAATCTCCGCCGGAACCTCGGTGCGCGAGGTCTATCCCCTGTTAAAATCCGCCGCAGATGTGCAAATTACCGACATGGTAATCTCGATAGACCGCATAGAGCGCGGCGCGGGAGGGCTTACCGCCTCCGCCGAACTGCACCGCGATTTTGGCATAACGGTTCACCCGCTTGTTACCGTTGTTGAAATAATCGAGCATTTGCACAATCGGGAAATCGGCGGGAAGGTTTATATTGATGATGAAATTCGCGGGAAAATGGAGGCGTATATCGCGAAGCATTGTGTAGTTTAGCGCGCCAAGCGCGCGGTGGGCACCGGGGACATGTGTCGGTGGCGACGCGTTCCCTCGAAGCCGGGGGCAGTTTACTGGCCCATAAAAAAACGAGTCGGCGAGTGACACTCGCCGACTCGTTTTTTCGTGAGCCGGGAAACTGTTCACGACTTCGAGGGAATGTGCCGACTCCAACACATGTCCCC
>WRGX01000021.1 GCA_009786975.1 Defluviitaleaceae bacterium | reverse complement strand
CGCGGACGCGGCGGAAGGGGTTGACCGTCGGGACCCAGCGGACGCGGACGACGCGGTAAGGGTTGACCGTCGGGACCCAGTGGGCGCGGACGACGCGGTAAGGGCTGACCGTCCGGACCGAGAGGGCGCGGACGCGGCGGTAAGGGTTGACCGTCGGGACCCAGCGGACGCGGACGGCGCGGCAGGGGTTGACCATCCGGACCCAGCGGACGTGGCCTGCGCGGCAATGGCTGACCATCCGGGCCGAGCGCCCTTGGCCTTGGCGGCAAGGGCTGACCATCAGGGCCCAACGGCCTTGGTCTCGGAGCGCGCGGGGCTTCATTTGAATCCGGTCGTGAATCCGGTCGTAAATCCGACCGCGACTCCGGTTTTGCCTCCGCGGGACTCCCTTTCATGTCATTTTTCAAGCGGGATACATCTGTATCCTCCAAAGAACTCATATGGCCTTTCACGGGACTACCGTAACCGTCCATTTTTTGCATAATCTCTTTACTGCTTACGTTAAGCTCTTTGGCTAACTCGTGGACACGAACTTTTGGCACTTTGCCACCTTACCTTTCAGAAATAAATTCACTCAGTTTCAAGGGTATTTCGTGAGGGACGGCGCGCTTAAACGAACGCTCGAACCCTCTCATTTTATGTGCTTTTTCGAGGCAATCCGCGCCGGGGCAAACATACGCGCCCCTGCCGGGTGCTTTCGATGTTGCGTCGATTGCTATTTCACCGCCGCTCAAAACTACGCGAACAAGCGAGGTTTTATCCTTCATTTCGCGGCATCCGACGCAACGCCGTTGCGGAACGCGGCTAACTTTCACTTTTCGGAGCTTCCGCGGCGGGCGCGGCGGCTTCATCGTAATATTCATCGTCATAGTATTCGTCATCGTCGTAATATTCATCATCATAGTATTCGTCGTCGTCGTAATATTCGTCGTCATCATAGTATTCGTCATCATCATAGTATTCGCCGTCATCATACGCCCCGTCAGCAGGAGCAACGGCAGCAGCTTCTTCAGCAGATGCATCATAAAACTCCGCGTATGCGTTTTCCATTTCCGCAGCGGCGGCTTCTTCTTCGGGCGTGGGCGGCAATTTTTCGGGCTCGGGGAACACCAAAAAGTCCGAGCCGCGTGCTTGCGATTCGCTTTTTATATCAATGCGCCAGCCCGTAAGCCGCGCGGCAAGCCTTGCATTTTGACCTTCCTTGCCGATTGCAAGGGAAAGCTGGTGGTCGGGAACAACGACGCGCGCCTCATTTCCGACGGGGCTGATAGCGACGGTTACGACTTTACTTGGGCTTAGCGCGTTCGAAATAAATTTCGCGGGGTCTTCGTTCCAAAGCACGATATCAACTTTTTCGCCGCGGAGTTCGGCACTTATAAAATTCACACGCTGACCGTTTTGTCCGACACAGGAACCAATCGGGTCAACATGAGGATGGCGTGTGTAAACCGCGATTTTACTGCGATTCCCGGCCTCGCGCGCAACAGATTTTATCTCAACGATGCCGTCAACAATTTCCGGCACTTCCTGCTCAAAAAGTTTTTCCAAAAGCTCGGGGCATGTGCGCGAAACATTAACAATCGGACCCTTTGTATTTTGCTTGACTTCGTTTACGTACACTTTTATTCGGTCGTTAAAGTGATACGGTTCACGCGGAATTTGCTCCGACGGGACTAAAACGGCCTCGAGTTTGCCTATGCTCAAGATAACGTTTCTGCGGTCGCGCCTCTGAACGATTGCGATAATAACTTTGTGTTGTTTTTGTATATATTCATTGAACAAAATCTCACGTTCGGCCTCACGGAATTTTTGCACAACGACTTGCTTTGCGTTTTGCGCGGCAATTCGCCCGAAATTGCTTGGCGTAACGTCGATTTCAATTGGCTCGCCCACGATGATTTTTTTGGCGACTTTCTTCGCGTCGGCAGGTAAAATTTCCAGCCACGGGTCGTTAACCGTTTCTGTAACTAATTTTTCCGCGAAAACAGTGTAAACTCCGGTTTCGCGGTCAAGCGAAACGCGAATATTGGCGTTAATGCTGGTGTTTAGCTGTCTTTTGCACGCGGCAACAAGGGATGCTTCAATTGCTTCAAAAAGCACCTCTTTGTCGATACCTTTTTCATGCGAAACCTGCGCGAGTGCTTCAATAAGTTCTCGTCCGTTGTCCATTTGCCATGTCCTTCCTGTAAATGCTAGAGGGTTAGAGGGGCGCGCCTTGGATATTGCAGGCGGCTATTTGTTTTGCACTGAATTCGAAATTTTCTCCCTCGGTGTCGGTTAGGGCGATTTTATCGCCGTCGTATGAGTTAAGTATGCCTGTGAATTTTTTTCGTCCGTCAACGGGCGAATGAGGTGCAAAAAGTTTCAGTGTAATTTTTTCTCCGATGCTTCGTTCAAAATGTTCGGGTTTTGAAAGCCTGCGGTCAATACCGGGCGAGCCTACTTGAAGCCGATATGCGTCGGGAATCGGGTCGTGTTCATCCAAAACGTCGCTTACCGCACGGGAAACACGCTCGCAATCATTCAAATCCACGCCGCCGTCCACGCCGCCGTTTTTATCAATGAAAATCCTTAAAATTCGGCTTCCGCCCTCTTTTACATACTCCATGTCATAGAGTTCAACGCCACAATCTTCAAAAACCGGCGCGAAAAGCCCTTCCAATTTTGCAAGCATAGAAATCCTTCCGTTTTCCTTTCATTAAGAAAGAGCGGGTACGCAACCCACTCTTTTCCGCGTCAACTGTAGTTTTCTGCACGGAGTCTAGCACAAATATTTCACCTTTGCAAGCATTTATTTGTCGGTTTTGATAGATGCGGTTTTGATAGATTTTTTGGCCAGATTTTTTGGTCTCGAAGCCACGGCAAGATTTTCAAAACCCCACCACGAGCTTGACCAAAGAAAATTTACCGCAACAACTTATCCCAAAATCGCATCAAAAATTGATTCGGGAAAAACCCCTTGCAAGCCGCTTGCGGCGTGGGTTTGAAGGGCATTAAAAAAAGGAACCAGTCTTAGAACGGTTCCGCATACCCGCGCGCATTTATCCAATTATAATTCACTTGCAATCGACCGGTCGCCCCAATGCCAAGGACGGGTCTTGCCATCTCAGGAAGGGGTTCGCCCTGAAACTGACCGCGCCGCTCCGTGCCGGATGCCGCCGAAATCGATTGCATTGCACCACCGCACCAAATGCACCACCCGCCGCACCGCATGAAAGGGGGAAGGAGCGTCCGAATCCGGCCGGACGGACGCAAACCGCCC
>WRGX01000020.1 GCA_009786975.1 Defluviitaleaceae bacterium | reverse complement strand
ACCTTGCGACCCTCTAGGTCGCGGCGGTTTTTGCTCCTCGCATTGCGACAAAAATCCTGCGCCCAAACAGTCAAGTTATTTCCGGACAGTTCCTAAGCCCGATTGCAAGCGCGAAAAAAAATCAGCTTTCGCGGATTTTTAAAGACGTTCCGGATTTTATTTTTTTTATCCGCAAGGTCGAAGCGCGCCAAAAGCGCGTCAGCGTGGTCGCGCCGAGTCGCAGAGAGACATTATCATTTGCCAAAAACTTGCCGTATTTTTTCGTTAAATTTTCAACGTTTATCATTGAAGCAAAAGCGACGGATACTTCGTAACCATTAGCTCTATAAAGACACTAAGCCCCGTGGTTTGCGCTTTTGACATGTTTGTAAAGCGTGCGCCGTAAAGGAAGTTTCCGTCCGCCGTTGTGCCTGCAAAGACGATTCGTACGTCGCAGGAGATGTCCATTGCCCGCGCAAAATCCGACGCTTCGCCCTGCATGATGAGCTTTTCGCCGACCGGGTACTCCGTTTGCATTTCGAAGCCGATGCCGCCGTCGGAAATGTCGTTCACAACGATTTCTTCCCATTTCCAGCCGTCCTTGCTCACCTTCGCGCTAACTCCAAGCAGGTTTGTACGAATCGAAATGCGCCTTTCTTGTGACGGTGAAAGAGTTTGCATAGCTTTTCCCCTCCCGCAAGTCCCTATTTTATTTTTCGTTCAGCTTCTTTTGTATGCTTTTGAGGAAACCGCAGACCCAGCGGTTTATTGCGGGGTTTATTGTGGTTTCGTCGTCGTGTACGGCAAAAGTTGTTTTTATATCGGTCATATCGTAGAAATAAAGCATGTCAACGAGGCGCAAAACGCTGTGCAAAAAGCTCGTGAATACGATTTCATTGTGTGTGTTGCCGTCAAGTTCGATTATGTCAAATAAATCCGGTCGTGTGCGGATTTCCTCCATTACGGCGGGATGCAACTCTTTGTGCGCGGTGTGACGTTTGTATACGATGTTTAGATTATCGTCGGGGCGTTTTCGCGCCAAAAGTCGCTCGATTATTTTTTCGATTCGGCAATTTATGTCAACAACTAGGATTCGCCAATTGTTTTCCTTGGCGAAGCGGATTAAATCTATGGCTTGCGCGCGGTTTCGCGGAAAGCCGTCGATGAGCCCGGGCGTGTTCGCAAGGGCGAATTCGCGGAAAATTCCGCAGGTTTTTTCGTCCTCCACGAGTATGCCCTTTTCGGTCATTTCGCGGATATATGGATCTTCCGTTGCTTTTTGGCGAAAAATTTCGCCCATGCTTGCCGACCAAAGTTCCGGCAGCCAATAGCGTTTAATATTTTGCACAAGCGTACCTTTTCCGCCGCCCGACTCGCCTAAAAGCACGATAAAGTCCCATTTTTCCAAGAGTAGTGGCTTTCTGCTCATCTGTATTCCTCCGTGAAGTTTCAAGTTGTAGCCATTGTACGTGTTTTTTCTTACATATTCAAGCAAATTTTAGCGCAAAATAGAAAGTGTAAGAAATATTTTTGCTTTAGGCAAAAAATATTTGCAAAAATCGCGAGAGACTTCGCGGATTTTTGCTTATTGATGAGGTGAAAAGTGTGAAAAAATGTATTGTTGCGCTTGTTTTGGTGGCTTTTTCAACGGCGGTTTGCTTTGCCGATGAACCCGACGTTGAGGCGAGCGGGTCGATTTTGACCGAGGCGGGAACAGGGCGCGTTTTGTGGGGAAAAAATGAACACGAACCGCTTGCGATGGCAAGCACTACCAAGATTATGACGGCGATTTTGGCAATCGAAAGCGGGCGTGCCGACGAAATCGTTACGGTTTCGAAACGCGCCGCAGCCGCGCCTAAGGTCAAAATGTATCTGTCTCCGGGGGAAAATGTACGGCTGGGCGATTTGATGCTTGCGCTTATGCTTGAATCGTCCAACGATGCCGCCGTGGCGATTGCGGAACATTTGGGCGGCAGCGTTGAGGATTTTTGCGCGGCAATGACGGAAAAAGCACGGGAAATCGGCGCGGTTAACACGATTTTTGAAACCCCGAACGGTCTTGACGCAGGCGAACATCACAGCACGGCGTACGATTTGGCACAAATTACGCGCTACGCCCTCGAAGTCCCCGGATTTATCGAGCTTACAAACACACCGAACGCCTTTTTCCACAGCGACCGCCGCTCCTATTCGTTTCATAATCGCAACCGCCTTTTGCACGAATTTTCCGGCGCGAACGGCGTAAAAACAGGCTTTACAAACAAGGCGGGACACTGCTTCGTCGGCGCGGCAAAACGCGACGATATGCAGCTTATTTCCGTAGTTCTTGCGTCGGGCTGGGGCGAACGCGGAAAGTCGCGAAAGTGGACGGACACGAAGAACGTTTTGAACTTCGGCTTTGATAATTTCGAATTCGTAACCGTTGTCGAAAGCGACACTTTTGCCGTAAACACGGCGGTTACGCGCTCGCGCACACCGTCGATGGACTTTGTGTACAAAGAAACCGTACGAGTCCCCCTCGCACGGGACGAACGAGACGACGTTTACGTTGAGGCCTACATTCCCGTCGCGATTCCCGCGCCGATTGCCGCGGGCGAAATAATCGGTTGCGCGCGGGTTTTCATCGGCACGGATTTTTACTGCGAACTTCCCATAGCCGCAACCGCCGACGCCGCGCGGCACGACCTTAAAACATCGCTTGAAAAGGTGCTTAACGCGTACTTCGGGCTTGCGACGGACAGGGATGTCAACGTGATTTTACCGGAGTTTTAGGGCGTGTTGCCACTACGCAAACGGCTTCGATTTGGAATAATTTAACACACAAAAAGAAGCATGCCATACTTTTCCGTGTCTGAAATCCTTGATGCGCCCTGAGAAGTGCGGGCTTGATGTTGTGCAGGGCGGAGTAGGGGGCAGAAATACGACAGGGAAAAACGAGTCGGCGAGTGACACTCGCCGACTCGTTTTTTTTGTGGGCTAGGAAATTGCTTCCGGCTTCGAGGGAACGCGTCAACTTCGACATGTGTCTTCGGTGTCCAATGCGCGCAGTGCGCGCTTTTTTGTTGCGATAAATCTTGGGTTTGCAGTTTTTGGTGGAAAAGCAAAGTACATCTTAGTTAAGGATATTTTTAATCACAAAGAATAAAAATCTCCAATCTTGCCTAAATGCTCTCCAACTGAATGATAATGCCCTGAGTATACCACTGGGTCAAAAAGGGTCAAGTCAATACCATTAGAAATGTCGATTGATTCATCAATTTGCACG
>WRGX01000019.1 GCA_009786975.1 Defluviitaleaceae bacterium | reverse complement strand
CGGCTCCGCCGATACCGGCACCGCCGCCGAGGGGAGAGCCTTCTTCATAGCCGCCGCGAGCCTCAAGGCTTCCGGGTCCGTGAATCGTCAAGTCGCCGCCCGTTGTTTGGACTCCTGCCGCTCCCGAGGCGTTTGATATCATGACGCTCCTGCCGACAAGGCGTAAATCTACGGTTGAGTTTCGCACATCCAAGGCAGGACCTTGGGACGAGACTAAGTTCACATTTTCAAGGATAATTCCCGCGGTAACGCCTTCATTAACAACAATTCGATTGTCGGTTTCAGTCCCCGTTCCGCGAATTTGAAAATTAATTTGGTCGGGCAAACCGATGCCGGTTATGTTAAGCACGCCGTCGGTAAAATTCCAACCTGTCCCGGACGCGCCGTCAACAAGGTCCAGTTGACTGATTACTATCGCGTTCGGCAACGGAGGTGCTTGTTGGGATTGAAAAATATGCAAAGAAGCCGTGTTGTAAAAAGACGGCAAACTCCGCGTGAATGGCGTAAAGTTATCCCCCATGCGAAGGTTATTACTCAAACGTCCTGTGTTTCCGCTCAAAAGTCCGGTTGAATTATATTGCGTTCTGTCGGATATTGCGTTGATTTCATCCGTAAGTTGGTTGATTTCTATTTGAAGCATTTCTCGTTGCTCAATCGTTGTGCTGTCGTTTGCGGCTGTGACAACAAGCTCGCGTATGCGCTGGACCATGTCGTTGATTTGATGAAGCCCGGCATCGGCAGTTTGAATCATTGACGTTGCGTCCTGCGTATTTCGAATCGCTTGGTTAATTCCCCTTAGCTGCGACCTCATCATGTTTGCAATTGCGGCGCCCGACGCGTCATCTGCCGCAGAATTTATGCGAAAACCGGACGAAACTCGCCGAATTCCCCTGCCCATCTGCGTCGCGTGGTTGACCAAATGCCTGTTCGTCGTAATGGCAACAATGTTTGTCCTCATTTCCATCATTACAAATCCACCTCCTGTGGCTACTTTATACCCTATGTTTATATCGGAAAAATGCCAAAAAATATTTACATTTTATAGAACCCCGGCACCATTTCTTTCAATTTATGCACCAGCGCGTCGCGCGAATTTGTATTTGATGCTTTTTTCAGCTCGTCGAGAGATTCGAATAAATATTTAGGGCTGATGTCAATCGGGCTTCCTATGAATATTTTATTATTCGAAGTCGTCTTCATGCCTTCTTCCGCCATTAAAAGCTCCTCGTAGAGCTTTTCGCCGGGGCGGAGGCCGGTTATTTCAATTTCAATGTCTTTGTACGGCTCGAGCCCCGACATGCGGATTAACATTTCCGCCAAATCCAGAATTTTTACGGGGTCGCCCATGTCCAGCACGAAAATTTCGCCTCCGCGCGCCATTTCTCCCGCGCTCATTACAAGCGAAACGGCCTCGGACACCGTCATAAAAAATCGAATAATTTCCTTGTGCATCACACGAAGCGGCCCGCCTGACGCTATTTGTGCCTTAAACAGCGGTACAACCGAGCCGTTTGAACCCAAAACATTGCCGAAACGCACGGCCGTAAATTCTGTTTTGCTGTCGGCATTCAGGGTTTGTACAAGCATTTCGCATACGCGCTTCGTCGCGCCGTAAACATTTGTTGGGTTTACGGCTTTGTCTGTGGAAATTAACACGAAACGCTTTGTGCCGTGACGGTCGGCGGCGCGCGCAACGTTCAGTGTGCCGAAAATGTTATTGTTAACCGCTTCCTCGGGCGCGTTTTCCATAAGGGGGACGTGCTTGTGGGCGGCGGCGTGGTATACGAGGTTGGGCTTGTATTGCGCAAAAAGCGCGTCTGTGCGGGCTTCTTCTCGTATGTTTGCAACCTCGGCGGCGAGCTTTATGTCTCGGAATTTGTAAATAAGTTCCTGCTGAATCTCGTACATTCCGTTCTCGACAACATCGACCATTACGAGTTTTTCCGCACCGTGCGCCGCAATTTGCCGACAAAGTTCAGAACCGATTGTACCGCCCGCACCCGTAACCATAACGGTTTGCCCCGCCAAAAATTTTTGCCGAAACCGCCTGACGTCAACGACATCCCGTCCAAGCAAGTCTTCCAGCGAAAAGTCCTCGATGCGCGAAACGACATCGCTTGTGTTTTCAAAATCCAAAAAGTCCGGTATTTTTTTCAGCTCGCACTTCGTTTTTGCACAAATGCTTGAAATTCGGCGTTTTTCCTTGCCGGTTGCGTTGGTTATAGCCAGAAGAATTACCTGAATCCCGTGGCGTTCGACCAAGCGCGGAATGTCCCGTGTTGTTCCCGCGACGGAAATTTTTCGAATGCGTCGCCCGCGTTTTGCGGGGTCATCGTCTACGGCACACACAACGTCGTATCGATGAAACAAGCTGCGCTCAAGCCCTTGTATCACCGCCGCGCCGATTTCACCCGCGCCCACAATAAGCACTTTTTTGCGGTTCTTAGTGTGCCGATGAAGCTGCGTACTCCGATACGCCCGATACGCCGTGCGGAAAAACAACGCCCCCGCCCCCGCCATGGTCCCCGAAATAAAATACACCGTAAGCGGTATCCGATACTCTTGGGCAACAAAAATCACCCAAGTAGCCGGAACAAAAACAGCCACCGCAACCGCGATGGCAAACATACATTTCAAAAATTCATACGCCTCGGCATAACGCCAAAGGCTTTCATACATGCCAAACAGCCAAAAACTCGCGAAAAATATAGCCATGAAAATCGCATAGCCGAAAAGCATAAGGTCAATGCGTTCGGAAAGAACAATGTCGGGACGCCGCACCATAACAAACCACGACAAAAAGTAGCTTGCAGAGAACAGAAAAAAATCCGCCACCATAAGCAAATATTTGCGATATTTCGCGCCTCCGGTCCAAAAAGTGTTCATTTTTTCACTCCTTTCGCCATTCGCTGAGCGCACAAATCGCCATTAAAAATTCGCCGCCCGCATTACTCTTGCTGATTTTTCACACTTTGCCGGTGAATTATATGCTATGGTGCGGATTTTTTCAAATTCGAAGCGCGCCAAGCGCGCAGTGGGCACCACGGGCGCAGTGAGCGAAGCGAACGTTTCCCGCGCCACCGGGGGCACGTGTCGGCGGCGACACGTGCCCTCGAAGCCGGGAGCTGTTACCCGGCGAAAAAAAAGAGTCGGCGAGTGTCACTCGCCGACTCTTTTTTTTCATGCTCAGGGAAACTGCTTCCGGCTTCGAGGGAATGCGTCG
>WRGX01000018.1 GCA_009786975.1 Defluviitaleaceae bacterium | reverse complement strand
AGCTATCAAAAACTGTGCTTTTTGATAGCGCAATTCCAATGACACAATTATACGAAATGATTTCTACCCATGCAAGCAAATTTATGAAATTTCGGAAAATTTCACCAAAAAAAATCCGTCTGATTTATTCTTTTTGGAAAAAGAATAAATCAGACGGATTTTTTAATCGGAATAAGACTACTTGCAAAAAGCACGCTTTTTTATAGCGTCTACACGTTACAACACCATATTGTATCTTCCGAAGTTGGAAATTTCCCAGGTTAAATTCTACCTATTCACGTTTTTCAGATTAACGTCCACGCTCTCGTCCATTGTGGGACTTGCTTTGGGAATTTACTCATTTTACAACGAATTTTGCGACTTGGTAAAAAAGTATTGCATTCGAGACGGGATGTATGTTAGAATGTTTTGGAAATAAAAAAGCACGCAGCGTCCGCGAAGTGGTGGTACACTTCGCGGCGAGTGTAGGGATCCGAATCATCACCTAACACACACGGGCTTACGCCCGCCACTGCGCAAACTCTAGTTTAGCACATATTTTATTGCCTTTTCAATGTTTTGAGGCATGGATATGTTTTACTTAGCGTGTTTTGCGGCGCGGATTGTTCAACTTTTTGACTTCCCAAGGTGTGTAGGTGATGGCAGATTTCTGCCGTCTCTACACACCTTTTTAATTTTCGCGCGCGCGGGGAAGAAAAAATTCCTCCCCGCACGTGCCGAAAATATCGATTGCAGACTCGATTACATGGAGGTAACGTTATGTCAAACATGGTAGTGCGGACAAACACCTTTGCGATTAACTCGCACCGAAATTTAAAAAATGTGGGGCTTGCACAAAGAAAATCGGCGCAACGCCTAAGCTCGGGCTTTCGGGTAAATTCCGCCGCCGACGACGCGGCAGGTTTGGCAATTTCCGAAACAATGCGTGCGCAAATTCGCGGCCTTGACCAAGCCTCGGTAAATACTCAGGACGCCGTCGGGTTGATTCAAACGGCGGAAGGCGCGATGGCAACGGTCAGCGATATGATTATTCGTATGCGGGAGTTGATGGTTCAGGCCGCCAACGATACGTACACGCTTTCGAATCGCGATATGATTCAAATCGAAATCGACCAGCTTATGACGGAAATAAATGACGTTACCTTTCGCACGCAGTTTAATACGCGTACTTTGCTTGCGGGTGGATTGACCGGCGAAGGCGGCGGACAGACATTTCCGGTTTCGTTGCAGTGGATGATTTTTGACCAAATGCGAGTTATCGGCTTGCCGCACCCCGGCGGAACGGTCGGTCCAACCGGACTTCACCCCAATCCAAATAATAGAAATCACACCAGCCTTCGGCACGAAATAATCGAGTTGCAAACCGAATTAACTTCGCTGGCACGGCGCGTGGCTGACAGGCTTGTCGGCGAAGGTGTAATATCGCGAGACGAACGCTTGGATATGTTTGACGGGTTTCCCCATGATTTCACAACACTTATCCCACATATGCAACAATCCGAAATGCAACAAATGCGGAGCATCGAGAACCGCTTGGAAAATCGCTTACGGGCCGCATTGCGTAGTGCCGAAGAAATTTACCAAACCACACAAAACCAAGTTAATGCTTTGGGCGGAATCGGCGCGATAAACTCCGACGGCTCTCGCGTGTTCAGCCAACGCGCGCTTGAGGAATGGAGCGAAGACGCAAGGACAAGGCTTAATGAAATACGCGATTCCATATCCGGTCCCAGTACGTTGTCGCGCTATCCGCAGGGCTACTTGAACCGACTTGCGGAAATTGACGATATTGCGTCGCTGTACGATATTATCGGATATTTGGTTGGATGGCCGGGACCGATTCCGGATGTTAATTTTGTACCGCCGGAATACGTTGAAGACCCCGATTGGGAGCCTCCCATGATATATGGGGAGCACGACGACCCCAACTGGATTCGCCCCTCAATTAGTATAGCTGTTGACGACCCTGCTTACGATTGGATTTACTGGGACGACGCGAATACTTTTGGCAACTGGGTGAACCGTTCTTCCGGAGAAGTTTGGCAAAGCTGTGCGGCGTTTTTTCCATTTGGTCCGACGGTGCTACAAAGCGTCCCTAACATGAACGTAAACCCTCCACGCATAACTGGATATCACCCTGATCCAAATGTGCCGCCACCTATGGTATTGCAACACCAAACTTATCGCCCTTGTCCGTTTTGGGTTCGCCCGCTTAGACCATCTATAGTGACAAACCCCGATTGGCTTGCATTCGAACAAGCCAATCGAGTTCCTCAAGTTGTACCGGAAAGAATAGAAAATCCAGTAAACCCTGCATATGGATGGAATGATGATGTCGGAGAGTGGCAGAATGTTGCCAATGGTCAAACTTGGGTGCCCGAAGATGGTATCGGTGACCCTTCTGACCCAACTGGAGGTCCGAGGATTCAGATTACCATCCCGCCCAGAACTATTTGGGTTCGCAATGATGAGCCTAATCCATACGACTCCGAGCGTTGGATTGACGGTCCGCTTGTTCCCGACTGGTTAGTTCCACATCCGCTTGTGCCTAATACACAACATTTAGAACCTGGTCACCCCTTAAGGGAGGGATACTACGGTAGAACCCTAAACAATCTCGAACGCCTACTCGGTCTCGGTCTCGACGCGCTCGGCACGGTAAACCTCGAATCCAACGCCCTATGGTTCCAAATCGGCGCAAACTCCCTGCAAGGCACGGTTTTACAACTAAAAGGCATACACACCGGCATACTCGGCGGCGGGCGAGGCGATTTAACAACGCTAATCGACGTCCGCGAGCGAAACGGCATCCCCATCTCCGAACAGCTTGACATAATCGACCTCGCCGAAGGCATAGTAAACGCCCAACGCGCCCAGCTCGGCGCGGTTCAAAATCGCCTCGAATTCACGCGGCAATCCCTCGACATTTCCTCCGAAAACCTATCGGCCGCCGAATCCCGCATTCGCGACACGGATATGGCACTGGAAATGATGCGATTCACCGCCGCGCAAGTCCTGCAACAAGCGGGAATTTCCATGCTTGCACAGGCAAATCAACTGCCCTCAAGTCTTCTTCAGCTGTTGCAGTAAGGAACTGCCCGACAATAACATTTCCATTTGGACTTGTCTTTTTGCCGCATTGCTTCGTCGCGAAAAACCTTGCGACCCTCTAGGTCGCGGCG
>WRGX01000017.1 GCA_009786975.1 Defluviitaleaceae bacterium | reverse complement strand
GGCCGCCATAATGATGCAATGGGGCATCGTAAACGGAAACGACCCCTTTATGTACGGCCAGCGAGTCAAGGCATTTTTACGTCGCGGCGCGTTAAGAAATCCCGGCGTATCCTACCCCAATCCGCAGTGGGGGTACGGGCGGCTGTGTTTGGAAGATACGATGGAGTTGTTAAATATGTTGCGTTAGGGCGCGTTGCCGCTGCGCGAATCCCATTTTGCGCAGTGGCGGCGCGGGAAACGTTCGCAAACACAGCCGCTACAAAAACGCCTCGAAAACCAAATTAGCCAAATCCATCCCCCTCGCCGTCAAAAAAACACGTCCGTCCTCCCGCGCCAAAAGCCCGTCGCGGATTAACCCCGCGATTTCTTCGCCATAAATTGCCGAAAATTCATCCTCTCGCACTCCGCGCATCATGCGGAGGCCGAGGATGATTTTTTCTTGGGTTAAGACCTCGGGGGGAGAAATTTTTTTTGAAGAAAAAGTTTCTCCATCGGGCCGCCCATTCACGACACCGGCTCCATCCGGGCAGACCTCTCCAAAAAAACCTTCATTCCGGTGGGCGGTAATATTTTCGGGATTTGACCAACGCGCCGTGCCGTCAAACGAATGCGCGCCTGCGCCGAAGCCGAAATACGGGCGCATGGTCCAGCAGTTTACATTATGGCGCGACTCGCGACCCGGGCGGGCAAAGTTTGAGATTTCGTAATGACTAAACCCCGCGTCGGCGAGACGAGCGCGGGCGTGATGGTACATGTTTCGGTCGGTTTCGTCGTCGGGCAGGACGATTTCGCCGCGCTTTAGCCGCTCGTAAAGGGGCGTATTTTCGGCAGGGGTCAAGCTGTAAGCGGAGATATGTTCGGGGGAAAGCGCGACGATTTCGTCTAAATCTTCGCGCCATTCCGCCAAAGTTTGCCCCGGAAGCGCGAACATCAAATCCACATTGATATTATCAAATCCGACGGCACGCGCGTCGCGGAAGCATTCAAAAAATTCCTCGCGAG
Source organism: Defluviitaleaceae bacterium (assembly GCA_009786975.1). Taxonomy (GTDB): domain Bacteria; phylum Bacillota; class Clostridia; order Lachnospirales; family WQUN01; genus WQVC01. The sequence goes on along the minus strand of WRGX01000017.1, from coordinate 2,092 downwards.
TGTGTATTCGCCCCAACGCGCGGAGCAAATGCGAATGCGTCGTTTGCGCGCCGACGGACAAGCGATTCACGCCGCCCGCCCGAATCGCCGCAAGATACGCCGCGTCAACCGTACCGGGGTTCACCTCAACAGTAATTTCCGCATCGGGCAAAAGCGGCAACCCCCGAACCGCATCCAAAATTCCGCACAACAAAAAGGCAGGCAACGCCGTCGGCGTCCCGCCCCCGATATAAACCGTGTCGATTTCCACACCCGCAAAATCCGCCGCATCACACGCAGAGGGCGAAGCGAACGCTTCCCGAGCCGATTTCAAATCCCCGCACAGCTTATCCGCATACAAATGCAAATTTTTTGAAAGAGGGGGCTTTTTTCCCAAAAAAAATTCCCCTCCAAGGTCTTCAGAAAAAAAATCGCAATACGCGCATTTTTGCACGCAAAACGGAATGTGGATATAAATCCCGGCTGTCATTGTTCGTCGCCAAGGGGAAGTTCCCACCGAAAGGCGTGGTAGGTGTAAACAACCCCGTCCCATTGCTCGCTTTGAAGCGTGAGAACGCCGTCGCCGGTGGAAAACGTCCACATTTCGCCCCGCACGCCAAAGGTCGCCTCGGGAGAATAAACATGCAAACGCGAACCGTTTGTGAACCATGTTATTTCTTCCGCCATGCCGTCGCCAAGATTACCGCGAAAGCCCGTACCGTCCGGTTCGAAAATGTATATAAACCGAAAATCTTCATCCCATGCCCAATTCCACGCCGTAAGCTCCTCAGAAAATTCGCCCGCGCCCGCAAAAACATAAGCCGCCGCCGCACCCGCAACCTGTCGGCTTTCGAGAACCAAGACACCATCCCAAACCAAGTAATCCCAACGCTCCTCACGGACACTGTCAATGCTCAAAATGCCGCCCGCGCGCGTACTCCACGAGAATGCCTGCATATCCTCGGGAAAGCCGCGCTTGCCCGTGCCGTCGGGGCTAAACACATACATAAACGCGCCGTCCGCCTCCCAATGCCACGTACCGACAAGTACATCGTCAAGCTCCCCCGCGCAAGCACACAATAAAAGCGCGAAAATAAAAACCGCGCAAATCGCAAAAAATCCGGATTTTTTCATAAAAATGTCACCCGATAAATTTTTTATATACAAAACTTACCTTCTCGTATTCGTTTTTCGCATAAAATCTGTGAGCCGATTCTTTTTGCACCCCCGACGACAGCGCGATGCAGTTTAATTTTTTTTCGCACGCGATTTTTTCGATGTGCGAAAGCAGAATTTTCCCTAAACCCTTGCCGCGCTCGTTTTCGTCGACAACAAGTTCGTAAATCCAAATGTGTCTGCCGTAATATAAATTCAGAAGCTCGGCGTAACCCGCATATGCCGAAATTTTTTCGCCGTCGCCCGCGCCGTCAAAAAGCGCGACCGGCGTGTAGCCCTGCGATATCATTTCGGTCGCGGTTTCGATAAATTCGCCCTCGCTTAAATGCGGGCGCAATTGGCGTACGAGCGGATAGGCTTCGCGCAAATCGCTTGGGGTAAGTTCTCGAATAATCATTTCGCTTCGTCCCGCTCCTTAACATATTGCCAATATTCGACGGGGGTGTACGGCTTTTTCTCCGTCGTCATTTCAACGATACCGGCAAGCGCGGAAATTTTTTCATCAAGCATGGGTTGCAAACAATTCGGAATGTGGTCCTTATAATACCGATGAAACGCAACGCATTCCTTGCACTTTCCGTGCCATTCGCACGCGATTTTCGGGCAAGTGCAAGCCGTGTTTTTCGGCTCGGATAAAATTTCGCGAATTTCACATATGCGTTTGTAGAAATTTTCTTTTGCTTCCATTGAAATACCTCCCCTTGTCGATACACCTTCTTAAATTTCACAATAAAGTGACGCATTGTTTTTACATTATAACTTATTTTTCCGGAAATTGCCGCAATTTCTTCTTGGGCGCATTGGACACCGGGGACACATGTTGGCGGCGACGCATTCCCTCGAAGCCGGGAGCAGATTCCTAGACCACAAAAAAAGAGTCGGCGAGTGTCACTCGCCGACTCTTTTTTTTATGGGCCGGGAAACCGCCCCCGGCTTC
>WRGX01000016.1 GCA_009786975.1 Defluviitaleaceae bacterium | reverse complement strand
CGAGGAAGGTTTTGCGCCGCGTGCCTTGCGCACGCAAGCAAAATCCTGACGAAGCATAGCGGCAAAAAGACAAGCGAAGTGTGAAGTTTATTTCCAAATCACTCCCTAGATTGTTTTGTGCCGGAAAAAGGTTTATAATACGGGAAAATAATCCAAAAAGGAGTCAAAAAAATGAATGATTTTAATGACATGAACGTGGTTGGCGAACCGGAAAAGAGTGCATTGCCGCTGGTGTCAATGATACTGGGCATTGTGGCTGCGGTTTGTGCCGTGGGCTTGTGGTGTTGCGCCGGTTATGTTGTGGGCGGGCCGCTTGGAATAGCCGCGCTCGTAATCGCGCTTATTTGCAAAAGCAAAGGCATCGAGCAGGACAAAGGATATACGCTGACAGGGCTTATCACGGGCATTGTCGCTATCGTTGGAGCCTTGGCGGGGCTTGTGTATTGGATTATATGGGGCGGCATGATGCTTGCATCGTTTTAAGAACCTATGTTCAATAAAATCACAGGTTCTAAGGAGAGAGCGCAATGAATGAGCAACACACGCACGTAACAGAATCCGAACCGAAAAAATCCGAACCGAAAGAAAATCCGCTGGCTCTTGTGTCGATGATTTTGGGAATTGCATCCATCGTTACCGTTTGTTGCGGGGGTTTTCCGATGGGTGTCGCCGCAATCGTGCTTGCCGTGATTTGCAAAAAAGACGGCGTCGATTACGATACAAGATACACGACAGCAGGTGTTATAACGGGCATCATCGGCATTATTCTTCAGGTGATTTTGGTTGTTATATACCTCGCGTTTAGTGTCGGGCACGCCGTATTCAGCACGATGTAGCGGTATAAAAAAGGAGGCGGAGAGAGCAATGAACGATTACGATGAAATGAACGTAGTTGACACCGACCCCGAAAAAAGCGTATTGCCGCTGTTATCAATGCTGTTTGGGATACCGTCGATGGTGGTGGCGTGTTGTTGTGCTATTGGCGGCTTTGCTTTGGGCGCAACCGCGGTAATACTTGGCGTCGTTTGCATGAGCAAAGGGATTCAGTACAAAAGAGGCTTCACAATTGCGGGCATTTCAACGGGTGCGATTGGCATTGTCATCGCCGTTATCAACGGGATACTTGGCTTCATATTGGGTATTACCGGGCAACACGATTTCATTAACATGTTCTTGCAGTGAGCCGACGTTTACGAATAATTATAGCTGTGTCCGTACCGATTGCCGTAATCGCGGGTGTCTTGATTTTTGATACCTTCGTTGCCATTACGCAGTTGACGGGCGGTTCGCGGATTTACTACTTAATGGGCATACAATGTCCCGGGTGCGGCGGCACGCGCAGTGTCGCCGCATTGCTTCGCGGCGACATTGTGCGCTCTTTTTTGTATAATCCGGTTGTGATTTTTTCGTTTCTGCTTGGGCTTGTGTTTTATGCGGAGATTGTGCTGAAAATTTTTGAGGTGAAGGTTAAAATTGTGCCGCGGGGTAAGGTTTTTTGGTTTGTTACGCTTGCGGCATTTGGGATTTTTTATGTAGGGCGAAATTTGGTTCAATTTTTTTAGGAGGGAAATGTGTGAAAAATCAGCGAGAGGAACGCGGGCGACGAATTTCTGATGGCGATTTGTGCGCTCAGCGAATGGTGAATAATTATGTTTGACAGCAAATTACTGCGCGATAATTTCGCGGAAACAAAGGCGCGGCTTGGCGCGCGGGGGAAGGATTTTGAGCTTGAAAGGTTCGCGGATTTGGACAAGCGGCGGCGCGAACTTTTGAGCGAGACGGAACAGATGAAGGCGCGGCAAAATGCTGTGTCTAAGCAAATTCCCGTGATGAAAAAAGCGGGCGAGGATGTCGCGCCGATTTTAGCACAACAAAAGGAGCTTTCGGCGCAAGTCAAGGCACTTGAGCCGCAGGTTCGCGCGGTTGAAGACGAGCTTGATGAATTTTTAATGGGCATCCCGAATTTGCCGCACGAAAGCGTGCCGCAGGGCGCAAGCGACGCGGATAACGTTGAAATTCGCAAATGGGGTGAGACGACCGCCTTTGATTTCGAGCCGAAACCGCACTGGGATTTGGGTGAGGAATTGGGCATTCTTGACCCGACGGTGGCGGCGAAAGTTACCGGCGCGCGGTTTACGATTATGCGGGGGCTTGGCGCAAGGCTTCCGCGTGCATTGATGTCATTTATGCTTGACCGCCACGCCGCAAACGGTTACGAAGAAGTTTGGACGCCGTGTCTTGCGCATCGGCGAAGCATGACGGGAACGGGGCAATTGCCAAAGTTCGAGGAAGATATGTTCCGCGTGGCTGATACGGAATATTTTTTAATCCCGACGGCGGAAGTTTCCATTACAAACATGCACCGTGAAGAAATCCTTGACGGCGCACGTTTGCCGATAAAATACACGGGCTACACGCCCAGTTTTCGCAAAGAAGCAGGCTCTGCCGGACGCGACACGCGCGGTCTTATTCGCCAGCATCAATTCGACAAAGTCGAACTCGTAAAATTCACGCGTCCCGAGGATTCCTACGACGAGCTTGAAAAGCTAACCGCCGACGCCGAAGATGTTTTGCAAAAACTCGGGCTGCCCTACCGCGTAACGGTTCAATGCACGGGCGATTTGACTTTTTGCGCGGCAAAAACATACGACCTCGAGGTCTGGATGCCCAGCTATGAACGATATGTAGAAATTTCGTCGTGCAGCAATTTCGAGGCGTTCCAAGCCCGACGCGCCGGAATTCGCTTCAAGGATGGCGCAGGCAAACCCGTTTTTGCCCACACACTAAACGGCTCCGGCCTGGCCATAGGCCGAACAATCGCCGCAATAATCGAAAACTACCAACAACCCAACGGCAGCATAAAAATTCCCGAAGCCCTAATCCCCTACATGGGCGGCGAAACTTCAATCTAGCGCGCCAAGCGCGCATTGGGCACCGGGGGCGCGTGTTGGGGGCGACACATGCCCTCGAAGCCGGATGCGGTTTTCTGTCCCGTAAAAAAAAGAGTCGGCGAGTGTCACTCGCCGACTCTTTTTTTTTATACGCCCGGAAACTGCTCCCGGCTTCGAGGGAACGCGTCAACTTCGACACGTGT
>WRGX01000015.1 GCA_009786975.1 Defluviitaleaceae bacterium | reverse complement strand
ACCTCCCGCCGCAATGGCGATGGCGGCTCCTGTGGTGGCTGTAATTGCCGTAATTTCCATCGGCAGGTTAGAGTCGGTCGTATTGCCGAGGCCCAATTGCCCCTGCGCATTCGAACCCCACGACCAAACCCTGCCGTCTGCGTCAAGAGCCAAGGAAAAACCGTTTCCTGCCGCGACGGACGTTATGGTTAAGCCGGGAGGGAATCCTTGTACCAAAACGGGTACAAGCGAATCGGTTCTTGTTCCGTCGCCCAATTGTCCTCTTGAGTTTTCGCCCCAAGCCAAGACTGTGCCGTCGCTTGTCAGCGCGAGGGTATGGGTTTCTCCCGAGGAAACCATCGGACCTCCTGCGCTTAGCGGCTGTATCGCCGCTGCGAACGGGGCTGTTTCCTGCGCGCTTACCGGCACAATGGCGAAAATAAGGACAAGCGCGGTAAGGATTGCGGTAAATCTTTTTGTTTTTAACATGCTGAATCCTCCTTTTAATATCTCCCTCAATATAAATGGTGAGTTTAGTCCTTAAAATTATATCGTCATAGTTTATCTTTTGCGTAAGGACTTTTTTTGAAAAAATCGACAATTTCAAAAACGAGTCGGCGAGTGTCACTCGCCGACTCATTTTTTTGAAATTCGCAAAAATCGAGGAATTTGTGTAATCTTACAGAAACGCCGCGCGAAATTTGATGTTTTCTACAATTGACATCATCAAAAATATTTTGTAATATAAATGTAATATTTCAATCATGGCAGGGGTGCGCAGAAAAAGCGTATCGCGCCTAAAAAAACAGGAGGAGTTATGGCTGGATTAGAACTCAGAAACATCAAAAAAAGGTACCCCAACGGATTCGTTGCCGTTGAGGATTTCAGCATGAAAATCGCAGACAAGGAATTCATTATTTTCGTCGGTCCGTCCGGCTGCGGAAAAACTACGACGCTCCGCATGATTGCAGGGCTTGAGGAAATTACCGAAGGCGAGCTGTACATAGGCGACCGCCTAATGAACGACGTCGCGCCGAAAGACCGCGACATCGCAATGGTTTTCCAAAACTACGCGCTTTACCCGCACATGAGCGTACACGACAACATGGCGTTCGGCTTAAAACTGCGCAAAACGCCCAAAGCCGAAATCGAAAAAAGAGTACACGAAGCCGCAAGAATTCTTGACATTGAACATCTCCTAGACCGTAAACCCAAAGCACTTTCCGGCGGACAACGCCAGCGCGTCGCAATGGGCCGCGCTATCGTCCGCGAGCCGAAAGTTTTCCTGATGGACGAACCTCTTTCAAACCTTGACGCGAAATTGCGCGTACAAATGCGTACGGAAATTACAAAACTGCACCAAAAGTTGCAAACCACTTTCGTTTACGTAACCCATGACCAAACCGAAGCTATGACCCTCGGAACGCGCATCGTTGTAATGAAAGACGGCGTGGCTCAACAGGTCGACAGCCCCGTAAACCTCTACAACAGGCCGAAAAATCTGTTCGTTGCGGGCTTCATCGGCTCGCCGCAAATGAACCTCCTGGATGTAGAATGTAACGTACAAGGCTCGAACGTATCTTTGATGTTCGGCGAACACGCGATAAAACTGCCGGAAGCAAAGGCGAAAGCACTAATCGAAGGCGGATACGACGGCAAAACCGTTGTTATGGGCATTCGCCCCGAGGACATAAAAGACGAAGAAATGTTTATTTCTCAATCGCCCGATTCCATTATCAAATCCGACGTTGAAGTCACCGAGCTTCTTGGCGCGGAAGTCTATCTCTATCTCGTAACCGCGGGCCAGCAAATGACGGCACGCGTAAACCCGCGTTCCACCGCGAAATCCGGCGACACCGTAACAATGGCACTCGACGTACAACGCATCCACGTTTTCGACAAAGACACCGAAATGGCAATTACAAATTAGCAAAAAAACCAACCAAAACTGCAAATTTTTTTCAAAAAGTTTGCAGGGGCTCGGAGTCCACTTAAAACCATGAAGCGGCGCGGCATATTAAGCAAGCACATGCTGCGCCGCTTTTTCATATACATAAGAGGATGGATTTTTCGATTTCCCCAAGCAATTCTCCTCGTACATACATACCTTTCGGAGGAGGATTGCTATGTTTTTCGCATTTAATCGTCGCCACTCAGACTTTGGAGTTTTCTTCACCGCGCCGCCGGAGCAGCAAATTATCGCGAAATTTTTGGACGCCGTCGTTGAAAATCCTAAGGACGCGTGGTCGTTTGTGTCGGCGGTTTATTCGCCGCGCCTCGATTTGGACGAACTGCGCGAAATCCTCGGCACCGATGCGAAAATTATGGCAGGCAACGCCGTTTACTTCGAAAGCCCGAAAAATTGCATAACCCGCTCGATTTACGTTGAAAATTCGGCAAAAAACACGCTTTTGCACCTTCGAATGGTTAAAAACGGCGGAGCGTGGAAAATTTACGGCGTGGAGCCGGAATCTCTATGACGCGCGCCGAGCGCAATTTCCCGGCTCATGAAAATCCGCGCGTTCCGCACGTTAATTCGAGGTCGGATTTCATTTCGGAACCTGTCTTGAATTGGGCAAATTCGCGCGGCATTGAAATTACCCCCGCGCAGCTTGACGCGCTTGCGGCATATCAGCAGCGCGTGCTTGACGTGAACAAATACATAAATCTGACCGCCATCACCGACCCCGCCGATTTCGCCGTAAAGCATTTCATTGATTCGCTGACCCTCCTGCCGCATTTGCCGCACTTGCCGCATAAAACGAACCTCATCGACATTGGCACAGGCGCGGGCTTCCCCGGCATGGTTTTGCGCATAATGCGCGACGATTTACACATCACTTTGCTCGACTCCACCCGCAAGCGTGTAAATTTTCTGCGAGAAACGTCGGAGCAGCTCGGGTTGCCGACAGAGTCTGTCCATGCGCGCGCGGAGGATTTCGCGCGGGAACATGGCGCGATTTTTGACATATGTACGGCGCGAGCGGTTGCGGGGATGGACAGGCTTGCGGGGTGGGCGTTGCCGCTTGTGCGCAGTGGCGGGGCTTTTTTGGCTATGAAGGGGCCGGATGTGGCGGAGGAACTGGAAAAAGCC
>WRGX01000014.1 GCA_009786975.1 Defluviitaleaceae bacterium | reverse complement strand
CGGGGGAGGGGGATTTTTTCAAAAATCCCCCTCCCCCGAGGTCTTACATATTCGGCATAAACGCCTGCGCGTCGCTTTGATTATTAGCGCAGTCCAAAAGCTCGCGCAAAGTAGTGTGCTTTAGCGCGGCGCGGACGGCGGCGTCGAGTTTGTCGAAAACGAGCTCGTTAAGCGCGGCTTCGATGTTCGGTGCGTCGGCGGCGGTTACGTCGGTTTTTTCGAAAAGCCCGGACTCGGCGGTAAGCAAAATGTCCCACACCGTGATGCCTTCGGGCGGGGCGGCAAGCCTGTAGCCACCGCCCGTACCCTTAGCCGAGGCAACAATTTCGGCTTTTTTCAGCCCGGAAAGCACCTGCTCCAAAAATATTTTCGAGATGCCAAGGGATTTTGACACGCTTACGGATGAAACAAATTCTCCGTCAATTCCACCCGATTGCCGCGCGATTTCAAGGGTTGCGGCAATTGCGTAACGCCCTTTTGCGGAAATTTTCATTTGCGTCGCACTCCTTTCACATATATGTTTAACATGATAAAACGTGAAAACATATATGTCAAGAGGGGATTTGGCACCGGGGGATTTGGCACCGGGGGCATGTGTCGGCGGCGGCACGTTCTCTCGAAGCCGGGAGCAGTTTTCCGGCGCAAAAAAAAAGAGTCGGCGAGTGTCACTCGCCGACTCTTTTTTGTGGGAAAGGAAATTGCTTCCGGCTTCGAGGGAATGTGTCGACTCCGACATATGTCCCCGGTGTCCACTGCGCGCTTGGCGCGCTTTTTCGTCGTGAATTTTTGAACACAGTTTTTAAATAAAGGACATCACGCTTCCTCAAAAAAACTGATAATAATCCGTCTTAATCATCCCGTTAAACAATTTGCGCTTTGCGCGGGCAGTTTTTTTGTAGGAGGATTCAAAAAATTCATCGGGGGTTATCACGTAAACGTTCCAGCGCGTCGGAATAAACACGCGGCCAAGCGCGGCGTACAAGGCTTCGGCTTCTTTTATTTTACCCAAGCGTTCGCCGTAGGGAGGGTTGATTATTGCGATGCCCGTTTCCGCGGGGAGAACGGTTTGCGTTACGCTTCGCTCTTCGAAAATGATGCAGTCGTCAACGCCCGCGAGTTCGGCGTTTGCGCGGGCGAGTTCGACGGCTTCGGGGTCGATGTCGGCGGCGAAAATTTGCGGCTCGGCGTCGATACGGATTTTTGTGTACGCCGCGGCGCGTGCGTCTTTCCACACGGATTGCGGCAGGCGCGGCCATTTTTCCGCCGCAAATTTTCGTGCCAAACCGGGCGCGATATTTTTTGCGATTAAAGCGGCCTCAATCGGCAATGTTCCGCTTCCGCAACAGGGGTCAAGAAACGTTTTTTTCCCGTTGTATCGCGCCAATTGAATCAGTGCCGCCGCCATTGTTTCCTTCATGGGCGCGAGGGTGTGTTTTGCGCGATAACCGCGCTTGTGCAAACCGTTTTTTGCACCGGTTGTGTCAATTGTCAAGGTCGCGATGTCCTTCAAAAGCGCGACCTGAATCGTAAATTCCGCGCCGGTTTTTCTGAACCACTTGACATGATATTTCTGCCGCATCCGCTCAACAACGGCTTTTTCAACAATGGACTGCACATCCGGCACGCTGAAAAGACCGGAACGCACGCTTTTTCCGGTCACGATAAATTTGCCGTCGCGCGGAATCCACTCGTCCCACGGCAACGCTTTGGTTTTTTCAAAAAGCTCGTCGAAGGTCACGGCGGAAAATTCGCCCATTTTAAGAAGCACTCTGTCCGCGCTGCGAAGCCACAAATTCGCCCGCGCAATCGCTTCATATAATGTCTGCCCGTCGGCGGGCGAAAATTCCACCCGCGAATCCACGCACTTTATCTCCGAAAACCCAAGCGCGGCGACCTCGCTTTTTACAACCGATTCAAGCCCAAACGCCGCCGTTGCAATTAAATTTTGCATGTTAAACCTCGTTTTTGATATGATAATACCACATGAAGCTGAAAGGGGCAGAAAACATGTCGGCATTGGCAGTAAAAACGGAGGCTTCGAGGAATCGGCGGTACACGTACGCGGATTACTATTCATGGGGCGAGAACGCGGAACGTTGCGAGCTTATCGACGGCGTAATCTACGCGATGTCCGCACCAACCGTGGCGCATCAACACATCGCCGGGAATTTGTTTGTTGAACTGTATATTTTTTTCAAAGGCAAACGGTGCAGACCCTTCATCTCCCCCATCGACGTACGCCTAAACCCGAAAGGGCTCGACGATACAGTCGTCCAGCCCGATATTGTCGTGATTTGCGACCCGGAAAAAATAAGGGAAGGCAAAGCCTGCGTGGGCGCGCCCGACCTCGTAATCGAGGTGCTTTCCCCGGGAACAACCAAGCGCGACCGCCGCATAAAATTTCTAAAATACGAACAGGCCGGGGTGCGAGAATACTGGATTGTTGACCCCGGAAATAAAACCGTTGAAACCTATGTACTTGAAAATCAAAAGCTGGTTCCGCACGATTTTGCGGATATGGATGAAAAAATCAAGAGCCACATTTTCGACGGCCTTGAAATAGATTTGACGGAGATTTTTGCGGAGATTTTTGAGGGAAATTTTGAGGGAAATTTTGAGGAAGAAGCGAGCGAAATCGCGGAGGCGGAATAAAATGTACGAAATAATCGCGCGGGACGGGCGCGCCAAAAGCGCGGTGCTTCACACGCCGCACGGCGTTATCGAAACTCCCGTTTTTATGAACGTGGCGACGGCGGCGGCGATTAAGGGCGGGCTTGATGCGGCGGATTTGCGGGCGGCGGGATGCGAGGTCGCGCTGTGCAATACGTATCATTTGCATCTGCGGCCCGGCGAGGGCGTTGTGCGCGATATGGGGGGACTGCGAAAATTTATGGCATGGGACGGCCCGATTTTAACGGATTCGGGCGGGTTTCAGGTGTTTTCATTGGGCACATCATTGCGTCGTGCGACGCAAGACTCGGCGGCTATGCCGCCGGAGCGTAGCGTGGCTTTGCCGCGCGAAGCGAGGGGGCTTGGGGGCGAACCGTTTCGTCGGGCGAAGCACGAC
>WRGX01000013.1 GCA_009786975.1 Defluviitaleaceae bacterium | reverse complement strand
AGTCGGCGAGTGACACTCGCCGACTCTTTTTTTTCGGGCCGGGAAATCGCGGGAAGCTCCTCCCGGCTTCGAGGGAACGCGCCGCCGCCGACACATGCCCCCGGTGCCCACCGCGCGCTTGGCGCGCCGCTTTGCGCGTACCGGCGTAACAGTGTATAATGCATGTGAAAATAAGCAAGGAGGGCTATTATGCAAGCAAAAATTAAAACCGAACTTGGTACGATTGGTATTGAAAATGAAGTGATTGCGAGAATTGCGGGGCTTGCCGCTATGGAATGTTACGGCGTTGTCGGGATGGCGGCAAAAAGCATTCGCGATGGTTTGGCGTACCTTTTGCGGCGAGAAAGCCTTTCGAAGGGCGTTATTATTCATGCCTCCGAAAACGGCGAGCTTACAATCGGTCTGCATATTATCGTGGATTACGGCACAAATTTGGCGGCGATTGCCGACACGCTTCAAAACAACGTGCGATACGTTGTTGAGGAAGCGATTGGAATGTGCGTTCGCGAGGTTAACATTTTTATTGAAAGCGTACGCATTGAGGCGGAGGTTTAAAAATCAACGAGAGGTACGCGAGCCGCGAATTTCATCAGGAATTTGCGCGTTCAGCGAATGGTGAAAAACATGGGCTTGATTAAAATAGACGGCAGAACCCTGAAAAACATGTTTGTCGGCGGAGCAAACGAAGTTACGAAAAATACCGCCTCGCTTAACGCACTAAATGTCTTCCCCGTTCCCGACGGCGACACAGGAACCAATATGGGACACACAGTTCGTGCCGCCGCTAAAGAAGCGATTGCGAACGTTACGCCGGACATCTCCGCCGTTGCAAAGGCCGCGTCAAACGGCGCGCTTCGCGGCGCGCGCGGGAATTCCGGCGTAATTTTGTCACAGCTTTTTCGCGGGTTTGCACGCGGGCTTGAGGGAAAATCGCTGGCATCCGCGGAGGATTTAGCCGAAGCCTTGGCGAAATCCTCGGAAATGGCGTACAAGGCCGTGATGAAGCCCAAGGAAGGCACGATGCTTACAATCGGCCGCGCAATGGCGGAATCCGCGCACGAGGTCGCCTTCGACGAAGAAAATATCGAGGAATGCCTTGCGTTCGTCGTTGAAAAATCCGATAAGATGCTCCAAAAAACGCCGCAAATGCTCCCCGTTTTGAAACAGGCAGGGGTCGTGGACTCCGGCGGAATGGGCATCGTTTTGTTTTTAAAGGGCGCGCTTGCCGCGATTAACGAAAAGGACGATATCGCGCTGGTTGAAAAAGCCGACGAGTCCGCCGAAGCCGTTATTGCAGGCGAAATTAATCCCGATGACATAAAATTCGCGTACTGTACGGAGTTTTTGATTGAGCTAAATTCCGACGGACATGCGCCGGGACATTCGCAAAACGCCGAGGAAACCCTCCGCGCATATCTGCCGACAATCGGCGATTCCGTCGTGGTTATCGAGGACGCGGGCCTCGTAAAAGTCCATGTTCACACAAATAATCCGGGCAAGGCAATGGAAAAAGCCCTTACTTTCGGGATGCTGGTCAACATAAAAATCGACAATATGAAGCTGCAAAATGCCGAGCTTGATTTTTCAAAAAGCAACGAGCCGCCGAAACCCGTCGGCATCGTCGCGGTTGCGGCGGGCGCGGGAATGGTCGAGCTTTTCAAGGGTCTCGGCGCGGACTATGTAATCGAAGGCGGCCAAAGCATGAACCCGTCGGCGGAGGACATCTCCCGCGCAATCGAGCGCGTAAATGCCGAAACCGTAATCGTTTTGCCCAACAATAAGAACATCACCCTCACGGCGGAACAGGCGGGCAAGCTCGTGAAAAACAAGGCGGTTCGCGTTGTGCCGACAAAAAATGTGCCGCAAGGCGTGGCGTGCATGGTCGCGAACGACGACGCCGCCGAAATCGACGAAAACGTCGACGGAATGACCGAGGCAATCGAAACCGTGCATTGCGGGCAAATAACCGTCGCTGTGCGCGACACCGTTTTGGACGGAAAGGACATCAAGACGGGCGATTTTTTGTGCATATATGACGGAGAAATCGAGTTCGTTCAAAAATCGCAAGAAGCCGCCGCGCGCGCACTCGTTGACCACATGCTGAAAGACGGAGGCGACATCGTAAGCATTTATCACGGCGAAGGCGCGACCGCCGAATCCGCCCAAAATCTTGGCGAATATATCGCAAAAAAATATCCCGATGCGGAATACGAAGTTTATGATGGGGGCCAGCCGATTTACGGGTTTGTGATTTCGGTGGAGTAATGCGAGGCGAAACAAAGCGAAGCGAGGTGGCGAAATGTTTTTAACTTGGGAAGACGCGAAAAAAAAATACCCGAACAGGTGGGTTGTTTTTAAAAATCCGCAGTTTAAGGACCGCTTTCATATGGAGCTTATTGGTGGGGAACTTTTGCTGACCGCCGATGACCAGGAGGAGCTTTTTAATTCCATTCCGAATGACGTAGTGCATACTGCAAGACACACGAGGGAGGATGAGGATGAGTCAATTGGAGTTTGCTTTTCTAATTAGCGATTTTTACAGTTCTACAATTCGACTTCCTTGCTTGCTTGTTCCGGCAAACTCCGCGCTGCATACTCAAAACTGTCAGCTGTTATTGGACACAGGCGCGGGCAAATCTGCCCTTACCAAAGAATTTCTCAATCGAAACGGTTACGGAATATACAGCAAAGTCGGCAAAAACAAAATGACCGCCTCCGGCGAAGCGGAGTTTCACACATGCGAAGTAAATGACTTAACCATTGCAAACCAATTTAAGCTCGGAAAAATGAAATTCGACGTATTGCAAAATTGGAAGACCCATTCAGTTGTCGGCCTAATCGGCATGGACATGCTCTCCCAAATGACCCTCATTTTGTCGCACACGCATAAAAAATTCCTGCTGACCGACCAAAAACTGCCCGAATTGGAACAATTATTCTCATGAACATTTCCGACCTTCCCGGCGTGGGCGCGAAACGCGCCCACGCTTTAAATTCCGTCGGAATTTTTACCGTAGCGGATTTGCTGGAATATTTCCCGC
>WRGX01000012.1 GCA_009786975.1 Defluviitaleaceae bacterium | reverse complement strand
CCGCCGCGACCTAGAGGGTCGCAAGGTTTTTTGCGACGAAGCAGTGCGGCAAAAAGACAAGCCCAAACAGGCAAGTTATTTCCGGACAGTTCCTTATTTTCTTACGTTTCCTAAGCTCCGAAACATAATCGGTTGCCTCGGCAACAGGCCTTCTCATAGGTCATTCATCCCTTCATTTTTGAGCAAATAAACTTTTGTACTTATAGCATGTTGTATGGCTCACGATTCACCCACGACAGAACGAACGCCGACCCCGGCGTTTTTTCTTTTGTTAAGAAGTCCCAAAGGAGCGAGAACCGGGGAAGGCGTTTAGATTCAAGCCGTCGCGCTTGCCGTCGCGTAGTGCAAAATAGCCGCGTGAGGCAATCATTGCGGCGTTGTCGGTGCAGTAAATTGGCGCGGGGATGAATAAATTTTTCCCCGCGCATACCTTGCGCATTTTTTTTCGCAACGCGGAATTGCACGCAACGCCGCCGGCGAGCGCGATTGTGTCGAAACCTTTGGATTCCGCTGCGGCAAGCGTATTTTTCGCCAAAACATCCACAACCGCCTCCTGAAATGACGCGGCAATCTCGGCAGTGTTGACCTGCTCTTGCTTTTTAACATACTGCGCAACCGCCGTTTTCAGCCCGCTAAAGCTGAAATCAAAGCCGCTTATCTTCGCGCGCGGGAAAGCAATTGTCGGCTCAACACCTTGCGAAATTTTATCAATTTCAGGTCCGCCGGGATACGGCAACCCAAGCACCCGCGCAATTTTATCAAACGCCTCGCCCGCCGCGTCATCCCGCGTTGACCCGACGATACGGTATGTGTCGTAATCCTCAACCGCGAGGATAAGCGTATGCCCGCCGGAAACGACCAGCGACAGGAAAGGTGGCTGAAGTTCCGAAGAAGCGGAATTGGCAATGGCGCATGAAGCGCGTTCGTACCCTTCGAGAGACTCCTCGCCCGACGATATGTCCTCGGTTACAAAATTCGCACAAACATGCCCCTCAATATGATGTACACCAATGAGGGGCTTTTTTTGCACAAACGCAAGCCCTTTAGCGTAATTCAAACCAACAAGCAACGCCCCCGCAAGCCCCGGTCCGTTTGCGACGGCGTAAGCGTCGATGTCCGCAAGCCCCACGCCCGCCTTTGCCAACGCCTCGTCCACAATAAATCCGATGCACTCAATATGTCGCCGCGCCGCAATTTCCGGCACAACACCGCCAAACGGCGCGTGCAAATCCACCTGCGACGCAATTATATTGGAAAGAACGCGCCGCCCGTCCGCGACCACCGCCGCCGAGGTTTCGTCGCAACTTGTTTCAATGCCGAGAATAATCAATTTATCACCCCTTTCGCCATTCGCTGAGCGCACAAATCGCCATTAAAAATTCGCCGCCCGCGTTCCTCTTGCTGATTTTTCACACTTTCAGCAATTTTTCATCATCAAATTTCAAAGTCGTAAACTTCCTATCTTTCCCGGTTTTCGTGTTGGGAAAAATTTTCGTTGCGCGGTCGAGGTAATTGTACGGGTCGGGGAGTGACGGGCTGTAGTGCGTAATCCACAGTTCCTTCGCGTCCGCTTTTTTTGCCAATTCGGCGGCTTCGCTGAAAATCATGTGCTTGCGCTTGGCGGCCTTTTCGCGCAATTCGTCGTCTCCGTACAGGCCTTCGCAAATAAATAAATCCGCGCCGTGTGCAAAATCGGGAAGCGCGGCAGTCGGGCGGGTATCGGTGCAGAAAACCAATTTCAGCCCTTTGCGCGGCGGGCCGAGAACCATATTGGACGTAAAGACCCGCCCTTCATGTTCAATGTGTGCATCGGCGGTGTTTTGCAGCGCACTCCACAATTTCAGCGGAATATCCTGCCGGCGCGCGCGTTCTGCGTCAAATTTCCCGCGCCGCAAAAGCTCGACGCTGTAGGCAAAACAAGGCGTGCGATGATTCACGGGCAAACTGCGCAAAATCACAGTTTCGCCGCGCCTGTATTCGTGCGGCGTTTTTGCGTCCCACTCAAGAAATTCAATCGGAAACGGCAAGTCGCGCGCAATCACGCACAGGCTGTTTACAACGAAAGAAAGCCCCGTAGGACCTATTAGTGTAAGCGGCTCGGTGCGGTCGGCGTTCGCCATTGTGAGCAAAAGCCCGGGCAAACCGCTGATATGGTCGCCATGAAAATGCGTAAAACAAATTACTTCAATTTGCTTAAATCCCCAGCCAAGCATACGCAAACTGACCTGCGTACCCTCGCCGCAGTCGAATAAAATCATATCGCCGTTTATGCGGCAAATCATTGAAGACAAAAACCGATTCGGAAGCGGCATCATTCCGCCCGTTCCGACAAGTGCAACGTCAATCATTTTTTCGCCATTCGCCGGGCGCACAAATCTCCATTAAAAATTCGCCGCCCGCGTTCCTCTCATTCATTTTTACACTTTACGCCACGCCGATATTAACGCAACAGTAACCATCTTGTCTACTTCGCATAAAATGCAGAGGATTCTAAATTTAAAGGAGTTTTGCATGACACCTTCAAACTTGCCAATCGCCTATCCCTTCGTTCCGCCGCAGCAATTTACAACCCGCTACACCGACGAAGACGCGATTATGCGGGGAACACTTTTCCCCGAACTCGACCTTCCGTTTCAAGATTTTCACAACGAACAGCCACTGCCGAAAACACCGCTAACCGAGGTAATGACGCTCGATTTCGTATGCCACGACCTGCGCCTGTATCTCGACATCCACACGGAAGACACCGCCGCCGCCGAGCTTTTAAATGAGTACGAACACAAGGCTGCGCAGGCAAAATACGAACTCGCTGTCGAAACGGCAAATTCTTATC
The DNA here is from genome assembly GCA_009786975.1 of Defluviitaleaceae bacterium. GTDB lineage: Bacteria > Bacillota > Clostridia > Lachnospirales > WQUN01 > WQVC01. The sequence goes on along the minus strand of WRGX01000012.1, from coordinate 146 downwards.
AAAACGCCTGGGTCAATTCCCCATGGCCATGGGAGGGCGAAATCTGATGTTTGTCTATGAAAAAAAATTGCAATACCCCGTTCGTATCAAAAATCCAAACCCAAAGCTGGCGAAAATTATTATCACACAGTACGGCGGACCGGATG
>WRGX01000011.1 GCA_009786975.1 Defluviitaleaceae bacterium | reverse complement strand
CCCGCCGCAAGCACGGGAATGCTTATTTCGCTTTGCGTCATCGGGTCGATTACATCGGCGGTTGTGGCGGTGATGTTTACATTTCGTGCCTCTGCGTCGCCTGTGTTTTGCAGGGTGAAGGAAATTGTCGCGGTTTGACCGGGGGTAACGGTCGCGGTGGGCGCGTTCATCCCGCTGATTTCAAGGGTCGGCTCGCCTTCTTCGCCGCCGATTCGTACGTTAATTCTGTCCGTCGATGTTTCCGTATCGCCGATTTGGTCGCGGAAGAAGTGATTCAAATTCAGCGCGTAATTACCCTGCTCGGCGTTCGCATTTGCGGTGATGCGCATTGTCATGGTGCGTTGCGAATTCGCGCCGAGCGATGAAATCGAATTTGTGTTGCGTAAAAATTCGACGGTAAAGGGCGCGTCATCTCCCGGGGCAGGAAGCGTAAACAGATTTTGTACGGAACGTGAGCCGACGTTGCGCACGGTTATCGTAATTTCGCGTGTTTCGCCGGGCTCAATCGTGATATTTTGCGGGGTTACAAGGCGTATAATGCCGTCGCCCGTGTTGGCAAGTTGCCGGTTTAAGCGGTCGATTTCGGCTCGCAGGCCTGCCGTTGCCGCGTCAACGGCAACGCTTATTTCGTCCCATGTCGCGCCGGAAGGCGGCGGCGAGGGCGGCGGGCCGCCGTTGTTGCCATTTTCTCCGTTCTCGCCGTTGTCATTCGCCGCCAGCGTCAGTGGCATCGACGCCAGAATCAGCAGAATCGCCAGGATTATTGCCGTTAATTTCTTCATTTTCATGTGAAATTTTCCTCTCATTCTCTTTTATGGATTCGATTAGTCCGTCGCGCATTTGGATAATTTGGTCGGCATAATCGGAAATTTCGGTGTCGTGCGTAACGATTATCAGGGTTTGTCCACGTTCGCGCGCCATTCCGGTGATTAAGTCCATCATTTCAAATGTCGTTTTCGTGTCTAGGTTTCCCGTCGGTTCGTCCGCAAAAATTACCTGCGGTTCGTTTACAAACGCGCGGGCAAGCGAAACACGTTGTTGTTGTCCGCCGGAAAGCTCGTGCGGCTTGTGCCGCCATCGTTTGCCGAGTCCGACGGCTTTGAGCATTTTAAACGCGGCTTTTTTGCGCTTAAACGAGCCGATTTTTCGAAAAATCAGCGGCAACGTAACGTTTTCGAGCGCGGTAAGCGTCGGCAACAAATTGTAGGACTGGAAAACGAAGCCGATATAGCCTTGCCGATACAGCGTAAGCTGCTTTTCGCTCAATTTTTCAAGCGGCCTGCCTTTAAATTTTATGCTTCCCGAAGTTGGCTTTTCAAGCCCTGCCAAAAGATTCAAAAGCGTAGATTTTCCCGAGCCGCTTGTCCCTAAAAGACAATATGTTTTCCCCTCTTCAAAGGTCAGCGAAATGTCTTCCAGCGCGATAACACGCTCTGTCCCCATTTTGTAAACTTTACGTACGTTTTGCAGTTCAAAAATAACGCCCAGATTCATCACCCCTTTCCTCGTATGTGTATTATATGCACTAATACACATTTGTCAAGAAAATTCCGTCGTTAAATTTACACGCACAATAATCATACCATTTTGGAGACGAAAATGTTACATTTTTTAACTTTTATAAGCCTGTACTCAAAAATGATAGAACGCTACATGCAAAGCCGTAAAAAAGGAAAGGAGCCCACCCCACCAAAGACGGACTCCTAATGCCACGAAACGAGAATCCTTGCGGCAATTCTGGCGGCGGTAATGGTTTTTTCATAGGCGGCGTTTGCGGCGGAGCAAACAGAGTCGGCGAGTGACACTCGCCGACTCTGTTCGGCGAACACGGCGCGAAGCGCGGAAACGGCGGAAATCGCGTAAATTCCCAAAGTCCCAAAGTCGAAAATTTTCTCTTGAAATCCCGAACAGTGTGTGCTACATTAATTCTCGACGGGTACTTTTACGTGTCTGAAATCCTTTCTGTGTGCGAGTTGGGCGGCAGAAGCCCGGCTTGCACATTTTTTATATTTGTGGATGGGGGGTAACGGGATGATGTTGGCGTGTGAATTTGCAAGCGCATATAAACACGCGAGAAACGCGAGAAAAAGGCGGTAGCCTTTGCATTTTTAATGCATTGGCTATCGCCTGTTTTTATGTTCTCGCATCCTCGCGAATTGTGTTGAAATATGAAATTTTCTGTGATACCTTTTTATGTACGTGGTTGGAAATTCTGAAATGGTTAGCCTCTGAAATTACGGCTTACAGCGATATGTAAGCCTGTAACAAGGAGGTGAAAAGTTATGGGTTTTGTTTACTTCCTTGGCCAAGCCGTGTTGTCTGTCGCTCTATCTCTCGTCGCAAACATGATAGACCGCTACGTGCAAAGCCGTAAAAAAGGAAAGGAGCCCCCTCCACCAAAGTAGGACTCCTAATACCACAGATGAGAAGGGTTCACGCCCTTCTCATTTTTTTATATTATGTGTCAAGTATAGACGATTTATTCCGGTTTGTAAACAAATTTCAAATTTTGCTCGGGATGGGCGAAAAAAAAATAGGAGGAAACAACATGAAGATGAAAAAAATCATTGCAATTTTAACGGCAATCGCGCTGATTACGGGACTTTTACCTGCTTCGGCGTTTGCGGCGGAGCTAACAGAGGCGGCGCGAAGCGCGGAAACGGCGGAACTCACGCCGGCGGAAATGTCCGCTTCTGCGCGGGCGGCGGAACAGGCGGACGCGGCGCAGCTTGGCGGGGTTTCGGCGACGGCGGAAATCGCGGCGGCCATCCCCATGGTATCGGCAGTCACACCCCCCGGCGACGGCACATCCGCCGCCCCGTGGCAAATTTCCACCCCGGCACACTTAGTATGGGTGCGGGAAAATCACCGAAACGTAACCCCGGCCTTCACCACGGAGCACCCTGCCGCGCCGACGAACCCTGCCGCCCGATACTTCC
>WRGX01000010.1 GCA_009786975.1 Defluviitaleaceae bacterium | reverse complement strand
ATTGTGACATTTTCACGCATTTCAAAAAACCCGAATCCCTTGTGTCTATCAGGGGTAGACGGGCTTTTTTTCTTTCGCAAGTGTCAAACGCGGGATTTTATCATGCCGTGATTTTAGCACAGGTTGCGGGCGGTGAAAAGATGCGCGCAGGTTTTCGACCACCTCCCGATGTGATAAAATGGGATTTGCAAAATCGAGTCGGCGAGTGTCACTCGCCGACTCGATTTTGCAAAATGATTTTCCCGCGAAATTGCGGCGTTCGGCGCGTCATCTCAATATTGAAGATTGCGAAATCGAAAGGCGACTTGCGTTTTTGCAATTTTCGATATTGAGATTGTGAGGCATGGGTGTTGCGAGGTTTTTCGAAGTTTTCGCGGGTTAGGCGGGGTTGATTTTTTTGGAGTGGCTAAAAGTTGAAATCCGCACGACGTCCTTTGGTGCGGAAATTGCGACGGCAGTTTTGCTTGAATGCGGCGTTTCGGGCGCGGAGATAATCAATCCGCACGAGCGCGTGCGGCATTTAAATGAAGCGGCGGGGTCGTGGGATTATGCGGAGGCGGAGTTGCTTGATGTTGCCGAGGCGGTTGTCGACGAGGTCAGCGTTGTTTTTTACGTTGAAAAAAACGTGGAGGGCGACGCGCTTTTGGCGCGGGTGCAGGAGGGATTGAAGCGCGCGGGGGAATCTTGCGCGGCGGCTGATACGGATGATGCGACTAATGCGTCGACTCACCCATGCAACCGGGTCGAATTTCGCATAAACGTGGAAAGCGCGCATGAATCCGCGTGGGCGGACGAGTGGAAGAAACATTTCAAGCCGCTTCGCGTGGGGCGGGTTGTGATTGTTCCGGAGTGGGAGCGGCCCGGTTCGGGTAGCGCGCAATATTCGACTTCGAGAAAATTCGCGGCAACCCGCATGTGTCCGCGATGCTCCTTGCGCGCGCGGCGCACCGACATCATTTTCACAATTGACCCCGGCTCGGCGTTCGGCACGGGGCAACATCAAAGCACGCAACTGTGCATTGCCGCGTTGCAGGAGTACGTGCAGGCAGGCGACGCGGTTTTGGACATCGGATGCGGAAGCGGAATTTTGTCAATAATAGCCCTGCTCCTCGGCGCGCGTGACGTTTTCGCCTGCGACATCGACCCCGCCGCCGCAATCGCCGCCACAAAGGCGAACGCCGCGCTAAATGAAATCGACCCGTCGCGCCTGGAAATTCACGCGGGCGACGCGCTTACAGATGCCACCCTTCGCGAAAAAGTCTCCGCAAAAAAATACAAAATCATCGTAGCAAACATCGTCGCCGACGTCATAATCGACCTTCTGCCGTTTGCGCAGGAGTGCCTCGCGGACGACGGGGTTTTCATCACGTCGGGGATAATCGACGAGCGCGAGGGCGAAGTCGCCGAGGCTTTTGCGATGAACGGGCTGGAAATTTTGCAAACCGAGCGGCTCGAAGGCTGGAGCTGCATTGTCGGGAGGGTAAAGTGAAAAACGCCATGGACATCATCACATCGCGCAGAAGCACCCGCGCGTACAAACCGACGCAAATAGACGAGTCGCTTTTGACGTCAATTATCACAGCAGGGCGCGCGGCACAAAGCGGCGGGAACGAACAATTAACGCATATTATTGTAATCCAAAACGCGGACATCCTGCGGGAGCTTATAAAAATTTCCAAGCGCGAGTTCGCCAAAATGCCCTGCACCGAAGGCATGTACTCAAGTTTAACAAGCACGATTGAACACGCGAGAGATGCCGATTTCCACTTCGACTGGCTCTATTCCGCGCCAACCCTCGTCGTGCTTGCGCATCAAAAAGGACACACCAACGCGATGGCAGATTCCGTTTGCGTTTTGCAGAACATGACTATCGCCGCGGAAGCATTGGGCGTCGGCAGTTGCTATCAAAACGTTCCGCATTGGCTGGATGCCGCCGCGGAATTTCGCGAGTATATGTACGACCTCGGCCTTGGCCGTAATGAAACAATCACATGCGCCCTAACCCTCGGATATTCCGCCGAAAAGCCGCGCCCGCCGCTTCCCCGCACGGGCAATCCCGTCACGTACGCGAGATAATTCGGGGGGGCTTGGTGCTGATTCTTTTTAAGTGCGCACATGCGTACCACAAACAAGTGTACGTGCGTAAATTCTAAAATTAGGAGCATGAAATATGAGCGACTTCTCAAAGGCTTTAATTTCAGAAAAACCCAAGGATGCGGGAGCTTTCGATTCGTGGTAAACTTTAGAAAAATTCAGACAAATAGATTGAGGTGCGAAATGCTTACAAAAACGAAGCATCTGACGGTTGACGCCATAAAGCAGCTAATTGCGCCAATTGTAGAGTCAAGCCCGGTGAAAACGGTAATCCTTTTCGGGTCACATGCTCGCAAATCAAACTCCGACGACAGCGATATTGATTTGGTAATTGACAGCGAGGGTCAACTGCGCGGCATAAATTTTTTTGCATTCGCTTCCGATTTGGCTGATGCCCTGCCCATAAAAACAGACATATATGAAAGCCGTGAAATTAAAAAAAATTCGGCACTGCACAGGGAAATTTTGAAGGAAGGTGTCGTCGTTTATGAAAGATAAAGACAGATATCATCTGAAACGAATGTTGGTGTTTTCACGGCGCATACAGAGGCGCATTGAAAGCATGTCCGTTGAAACGTTTCTTGAAGATGAAGATTTGCAGGATATGATTTTATATGCAATAGGTCAAGTTGGCGAAAATGCAAATAATGTGAGCGATGCCACCCGGGAAATGCACCCGGATATTTTATGGAATGCCATTGTCGGGGTTCGTAATCGTGTTTTATAACAATGTTGTCAAGGGTTTTTCAAGGAACTGCCCGACAATAACATTTCCATTTGGACTTGTCTTTTTGCCGCATTGCTTCGTCGCGAAAAACCTTGCGACCCTCTAGGTCGCGGCGGTT
>WRGX01000009.1 GCA_009786975.1 Defluviitaleaceae bacterium | reverse complement strand
CCGACTTGATTCAATCCCTGCTACCGCAAAATTTGCATGAATCCCTGCGGATTAAATTTTGCAACTAAGCTCGTGCGGGTGGGCTTGACGCTTACCACCATCTGCAAGTCGCGGCCTCGCTTGAAAAATGCTTTCATGCGTTTGTCGTGATAGCAAGTAAAAAAAGATTGACACGACACATGGAAATTTATTATAATTACGGGTGGTTTTTTAAAGTAGTTTTCAAAGGAGAGAATGTCAAATGATTTGCCCAAAAGGTAAAACCTCCAAAGCGAGACGCGATAAAAGGCGTGCGCAAACATGGAAAATTGCCGTGCCAAACCTTGTTTCTTGCAACAAATGCGGTGAACTTGTGCGCACGCATTACATGTGTAAGGCGTGCGGTTCATATAACCGTCGCGAAGTTTTGAAAAAGGCCGAATAGATGATAATCGCGCTTGACGCAATGGGGTGCGATAACGGCGTTGCCGCTGTTGTGCAGGGTGCGGCGGACGCAAAAAAGATGTTTCCATTTTTTGAGCCTGTTTTTTTCGGACATGAAGATGAACTCAAGCCCGAGCTTGAAAAGCACGGGTTTAATAGATTTGTTCACGCCGCGACAGTCATTACCCCCGACGAGCCGCCGACTTTGGCGTTCCGTCGCAAAAAAGATTCGTCGATTGTCATGGGGCTTAAATATGTAAAAGAAGGCAACGCCTCCGCGTTTGTTTCGGCGGGCTCGACGGGCGCGCTTTTAACCGGCGCGACCGTTATAATCGGTCGCAAGCCCGGCATTGAACGCCCCGCGCTGGGAACGGTTTTGCCTACGCGAACGGGCGGTTTTGTGCTTTTAATGGACTGCGGCGCGAACATGGACTGCAAGCCCTCGTATTTGGCGCAGTTCGCGGAACTCGGCGCGGAATATATGCAAAAATGTATGAAACTGGACCGGCCGCGCATAGGCTTAATTAATGTCGGCACCGAGGAAGAAAAGGGCAATGCCGTCGCAAAAGAAGCACACGCGCTTTTAAAAGAATCCGGACTGAATTTTGCGGGCAACATCGAAGGGCGCGAAATTCTTTCGGGCGAGGTAGATGTCGCCGTTTGCGACGGATTTACGGGCAATATTTTGCTAAAACACACCGAAGGTTTTGCGAAAATAATGCTTGGCATAATAAAGGAACAGCTTCTTTCCTCGACGATATCAAAAATCGGCGCGCTTTTGGCAAAGGGTGCGTTCGGCAAGCTGAAAAAACGTTTCGACTACCGCGAAGTAGGCGGCGCGCCGTTTTTGGGGCTTAACCAAATCGTAATTAAAGCGCACGGCTCATCCGACGCGCTTGCAATAAAAAATGCGATACGCCAATGTATCGAATACACCCAATCAACCGGCACAAAATGAAAGGTAGGTATTTATGGAGTTTGAAAAAATCCGCGATGTTATCGCGGAACAAATGAACAAGCCAAAGAACGCCATCACACCCGAGACGCGTTTTTTGGAGGATTTGAACGCGGATTCTCTGGACATTTTTCAAATTATTTCGGAGCTTGAGGAAATTTTCGGCATGGAATTTTCTAACGAGGCTGCGGAAAGTATAAAAACCGTCGGCGACGCCGCCGAATATACAAAAAAAGCCCTCAGCGCATGAGCGACCGACTGCAAACAAATTTGGGGTATACCTTCGGAAGGCATACCCTTCTTAAACATGCCGTTACACACTCATCCTTCGTCCACGAGCAAAAACTCGACGCCTCCGAGTCCAACGAAAGGCTCGAATTCTTGGGCGACGCCGTTTTGGAGCTTTGCATAAGCGATTTTTTATACCACCGATACCCCGATATGTCCGAGGGTGATATGACAAAAAAACGCGCCGCGCTTGTTTGCGAAACGACGCTTGCGAGCTTGGCGCGGAGTTTGGGTGTCGGGGAATTTATTTTGCTTGGGCAGGGAGAGGCCTCCGAGGGCGGCCGCGAAAAGGATTCGATTTTGTCCGACGTGCTCGAGTCGATTTTGGGTGCGATATTTTTGGACGGCGGAATCGAAGAAGCGCGCGCCCTTGTTCTGCGCCTCTACGAACCAATCGCCGACAAACCCGGTCGTCAAGCCAAAGACTACAAGTCAACCCTGCAAGAAATTTTACAGCGAAACGGAACCGAAACCGCCACCTACACAATAATTCGCGAAGAAGGCCCGCCCCATAAAAAAACCTTCACCGCACAAGTCTCCCATAAAGGCAAAAAGCTCGGCACCGGCATCGGCGCCAGTAAAAAACTCGCCGAGCAGGAAGCAGCCAAGGTGGCACTTGGAAAGGTCGCAAATGCTTCGGCGTGAAAAATCGGTCACCCGCGTTCCTCCCGAGTTTGACACTTGGGGCGGAAAAAAGACATCCGAGAGCCGAAAAACCCAGTAAATAAGCGGGGTCATATTTTTTTGGGGCGAAAACGTGGTACAACTTATTTAGCGAGCATGGTTGAAAAATCGGAAAAAGGCATTGCATATGTGATACAATCCACCTGCAAGAAGAGGGGTGGGGGAATGTGTTTGTAAAGACCACGCGAGCCAAGGGCTACGAATACATCAAATTGGTGGAATCCTACCGCGAAAGCGGCATTTCCATCAATTGTATTTCCGGAACAAACGCAAGGACCTTGCTTTAAGGACCTGGGTTGGGAAAATCTCTGGCGAGAGGAGTGAAGGAGGGCAAAAGGTTCGTTCATCATACGTATATGTTTTTGTCGGGCGTCAGGCGAATTTTACGCCGTGGAGAATCTTGAGGCGGAGGGGGAAAATAAAAATCGATGATGTTAGTGTCACTAACATCATCGATTTTTTTATACGCAAGGAATCCCTCCCCAAAAAGTTTTAAATAATGCAAATATTATATCGTATATCTTTTTTTTTACAATCGTGTTAAACTTTTTGGAGATGTAAAGGGAGCTG
>WRGX01000008.1 GCA_009786975.1 Defluviitaleaceae bacterium | reverse complement strand
GGCGCGCTTTTTTATAGACCGAGAAATTGCTTCCGGCTTCGAGAGAACGCGCCGCCGCCGACACATACCCCCGGTGCCCACCGCGCGCTTGGCGCGCACTACTACATCTTAAAGTATCCCACAAGCTGTTGCAAAAGCTCGGCTTGCGATGTTAATTCTTCGCTTGCCGCCGCGGTTTCTTCGGAAACGGCGGAGTTGGATTGAACGATTTGCGAAACCTGCGAGAGGCCGATTACGATTTGCGAAATGGCTTCGGCTTGCTCGTGCGAGGCGGATGAGATTGCGCCGACGACTTCGAGGACTTTGTTGGCGTTGTCAACGATTTCGTCCAAGGTTTCGGCGGTGGAGCGTGCGATTTCTGCGCCGGAATCGACGGTGTTAATCGAGGTGCCGATGAGGGTTGTGGTTTCGCTGGCGGCCTCTTGCGAACGGGCGGCAAGCGAGCGCACTTCTTCCGCAACAACCGCGAAGCCCTTGCCGTGTTCGCCAGCACGCGCGGCCTCAACGGCGGCGTTAAGCGCAAGCAAATTCGTTTGGAATGCGATGTCTTGAATCGTGCGAATTATTTTGGAGATATTGTTCGATGCCTCTTTGATTTGATTCATTGCGACAAGGGTTTGTTGCATCGCTTCGTTGCCTTCGCGGGCATTTGACGTTGATGTGCTTGAAAGCGAATTTGCCTCGTTCGCGTTTTGCGCGTTCTTTTGCGTTTGCTGGTTGATTAAATCTACCGAGGCGTTCAGTTCTTGCACCGATGACGCCTGTTGCGACGCGCCGTTTGCCAAATCCATCGCGGAGGAAGAAATTTGTTTCGCGCCGGAAAGCACTTGCTCCGAGGCGGAATTTATTTCCGACATGGTTTTGTTAAGCGTGTTGGAAATATTGTTCAGCGAGTCCTTGATTGAGGAGAAACTGCCGGTGTAATTGCGCGTGACGGAAACGGTTAAATCGCCCGCCGCAAGGCGCGAAAGCACATCGGTGATGTCTTGTACATAGGAGGAAAGGGCGGCGATAGTGGCGTCGAAGGTGCTGATAATTTCGTGGAAAACACCTCTGTAATTCTGTGAGTTTGCGTCAAGGCCGGCGGTTTTAATTTTGTTGTCGATGTCGCTCAAGTTCAGATTGCCGACTCCCATTTCGTTCATTGCGATGGAAATAACCTTGAGGGGCGAGTCCACGGCAACGGCAATTTTATTGAGTCCGTCCATGATATCGCGCCAGTCCCCATCGTACTTTGCGGAATCAATTTTGAAGTCGAGGTCGCCTTTGTTTGCGGCGGCGTCAACCATTTCGTTTATTTCCGAATTTACGGCGTTAAGTTTTGTCGTAAGCTCGTCCATTGCGGTATTCATAACTGCTTTTTTGCCCGGCAGTTGTTTAATATTTACATTGAAATCGCCGTTGTTGATACTGCTCAGAGCCTTTATCAGTGACATAACGTCACTAACGAAACCTTCGGTAAAGTCGTTGAGACGTTCAATCATTTCCCTGTAGCCGCCCTTGTAAGTCGATGCGTCGATGCGATATTCGATGTCGCCGTTTGTGTTCGCCTCGTGCGAGAATTTGTCGATATCGTCAACCATTCCTCGAATTACGCCTACAAGCGCGAAAACGTCCTGCGCCATCAATCCGATTTCGTCGCGGTTGTAATCCGACTTCATGTTAATGGCAAAATTTCCGTCCGCCACATTTGTCAGAACTTCTTGTACATCTTTAATCGGGCGAACGAGCTTGCCCGAAATGAAAATCAACAAGCCAAGTGCCAGTAATGTACTCAAAAAAGCGATGCCGAGGGCCAGCGCGAGCACTTGAGTGCGCTGTGCGTAGATATGGGCCAAAGGCAACGCCATGAAAACTTGTCCAAGCACTTCTCCGTCGTAGGGCGAAATTATGGGCATGAAGAACCCGCTGAAACTTTCGCCGCGGATTTCAATGGTTTCGAACAGTTCTTGGTTTTGGTGAACAACTCGGTCATATGCCACGGGCAACATTTGTGTACCGGTAACGGGCTGTCCGTCAGGCCCTATAAACGTTGACGCAACCGATATTCCATCTACAAAAATTACAAATTCGGCATCGTGCCTCGCTTTAAGCCCGTTGACGAATTCCTGCGTCCCCAAAGCGTGAGCAACGGTAAGCCCGCCGATTATTTCACCTTCGTGAAACACGGGAACGGCGGAGCGCACGGGTATCGGAATCGCCCCGGTTTGGTTAAATGCGACTTGGATTCGACCACCCAAGGACTCAACCAGAATGGGAGTGCGTACCAAATCTCCATAGCTTCCCCTCTCGTGGGTTCGGGTATAGACGATGGCGTTGTCGTCAAACGCAGTGACCCATGTAACATTGTCCATTTCGTTTACAACCATGCTTATAACGCGGTCGATTTCGATTCTGTCCCGCGTTACCATAGCGTTTATAACTCGCGGGTCCGCCGCCACGTCAAGCCCCGCGTCAATTGTTACCCGTCTTGTGTCGTCAACGAGATGACGCACACTGTTTGCGGCGGAATACAGACGCTGGTCGATAAGTTCGTCATTAAAGGAGGTGTATCGTGAAATTGTGACAATTAGCGTGACCCCCACAATAAGTACGATTAAAACTGCGGTCGGCAAAACAATCTTACTTCTGAATCCCATGTTCTTCATGTGAAATCCCTCCAAAGTTTGATATAAAATAGTACCACAACAGAGTAAAATTGCAATACAAATTTTATGCTTATTCAAAAAATTGGTGCTTTTTTACGTTTTTATGTAAAGGGCGGTGTTGCGCAATTCACCAAGAATAAAAAACACGCGCAAACAGGGGCTAGCAAACCCCGTTTGGCGTGTTTTTTCTTTTATTGTCTGTTGCTTCGTGATTTTTTGCACTGAAAAAGCAATTCGGACGTCCGAATCGGAACT
>WRGX01000007.1 GCA_009786975.1 Defluviitaleaceae bacterium | reverse complement strand
ACCTTGCGTGCCTCCAGCACGCGGCGGTTTTCGCTCCTTGCCTTTCGGCAAAAATCCTGCGGACTGTGTAAAGTTTATTGGTGGGCAATTCCTAACGTAGCGAATCTCTATATAACCGTTCTTGTGCAGCACAAACCAAAACAAACTTCATATTCATAAAGGGAATCCCTAAAAGCAATTTTTTTGCGACAGGGGATTCTCTTTTTTTGTTCTTCAAATATGACAGGAGGGCAACCATGAAAGTAGCTGTAATTGGTTCGCGAACTTTGGAAGTTGCGGATTTCCTATTATTTCATCCCCCGAATACGCGCTTCCATACATTATATAAACTTATCGGTGCATCATATTATTTGCGCAATGAACGAACCATACTTTTTTGAGCGGAAAAAGTATCAACAGGCAATGTTATGGAGGATTTTGCGATGGAAATTAAAAAACATATATGTGTGCTGCTTGCGGCAATGCTTTTTTTGGTGGCGTTGAACCCCGGCACAGTTCCCGCGTTTGCCGCGCAAGCGCACGAAATGGATGGCGCGAATGGACCGAATGGACCGAATGAATCAAGCGAAAAAATAATAACCCTCGGCAAAACCGGAGTTTCCGGCGAAAACCGCGCAATCGACTTAAGTTCCGGATTAGAGCCGGGCGAAATCCGCACAGCCAAATCTGTAACGGCAATCCCGGACGGAACGTTCGACATTACATTGGAGGCCATCGGCAGACGTTTTGATACCGAAATATTCCACGATATCCCCGTGCAATTCGACGTTGTTTTCGCGCTGGATTATTCCCTGAGCATGGACGCCGACAATAAATTTGACAACATGATAATCGCCTCCGTTGACGCCATAAATCAGATTCTTGCCAATAACACGGAGGAATTTTACAACCGAGTAGCCGTTGTAAGATACGCAAGCGGCGCAAGCACAATACTGTTTGACGGAGAAACTTGGCGCACCGACGCGATTACCGCCAATCAACTTCCGACAAATTTGGTCGCGCGCACAAATATTATGGCGGGAATGAACCTGTCCTACACATTGCTTGCACAGCGCACGGGCGAATACGCCGACCGCCCCGCAATAATCGTTTTAATGACCGACGGACAACCCAACGGATACTATTTGGATTACAGAAACACAAACCTGTTCGGCACGCAGGGCCAAAGAAATCTGCCAACAGCGGACGCAACCGAAGAAAGCGTTTTTCGAACAATCCGCAACATGGAGCACATTTACACGCGAATGAATCAGCCCGAAAGAGGCGGACTCGAAATTTTTACAGTAGGCTTCGACCTTCGAATTTTCACGCCGCAACAAAGGGCATTCGCCTACGCCGTGATAAACCCCTCCGAAATTTTTTCCGACGATGCGCGCTCGGGAGCGTATGGATTAAACGCCGCCGGGCTTGCGATTTACAATAATACAATGGACCGCCTGCGCTCGCGGCTTTCGAATTTCACCAATCCCGTACCCGCGTCAAACTTCCAAGACGCCCCCGCCGCCGACCTCGACACAATCGCGCGCGCCTTTGTCCGAATCATAGAATCCATGGAAAATAACGACCCCATCCGCGGCGTTATGACCCTCGTGGACAAAATCGACCCGGCATTTGAGATTGTCCCCGGCAGTAATTTCATATTGAACGGCGAAGAAATTTCGCAAACCGCCGCGCGCGAAAATGGCGTAACAGTCGGCTCCGACGGCACGCTGGAATGGTGGCTGAATGATATGGCAACGCTTGCCCCGAGCCATAACGGTTCAATAAGCAGTCACGGGATAAATCCGAGCCGCTTGACATTCACGGTCAGGCTTAGGGACACCATGAAAACCGAGGAAAATTTGCATAAATTGGGCGACTACGGACGATTACACACCAACACAAACAACTACAACGCCGCCGACAATTCCAACCCGAATTTCGCGTCATTCCGCCCGTTAAGCAACAATCCCTTCTATTTCACGGACGGCGAGCCGCGCCCGGGAATGATGCAACCCGACGGCAGCGTAAGGCAAAACTTGCGCGCAACGGGCTGGGCACGCCTCGCGTATATGTTTAACCCGCAACCCGTATCCGTCACCCTGCAAAAATTCTTTCGCGGCGACGCCGAATCATTCACATCGTCTTCGGCACTTGTCACATCGCCCGTCTCGCTAACGTTTCAGCTTTCCGGCACTCAAGGCGTTATTCAAGAGCAATCCGTTGTTCTCGAGCCGCAGGAAATTATCGCCGGCATGAACAATCGAGAAAAATTCGTAACGCTGGAATTTGAAATCGGCCTAAATGATTTGGCAAACGGTCCGTTTACAATCAGGGAACTGTCTTCGGGAAATATTGGCTGGTCGGATGCCCGCGAGATTAAAAATATAAACGTCCCTCTTTTGGGCGGCGCGAACGGGTTTTCCGTAAAAAGACGCGTAACGAACACGTTTAACGGGGTTTTCGCGCCGGAAATCGAATTTGTTAAAGAAGTGTCGGATTTGCGAAACAATCTTGAGCTTGCGGATTTCAGCGGGACTTTTCGCTTTAGATTGCAAGGATATTTGGACGGACAGGCGATTGACCGCGTGATAACCGTCGATGTTGAAAACGGCGTTGGAGTCGGGCATGTGATTTTCGAAGAATTTCTAAACGGTACGGGTGTTCTTATGCTTGAGGAAATTTCGGATGAAATCGAAGGTATGGAAAACGACCGCACCACGCACGTAATAACAATGTCGAGCGGTCGGATAACGGGCATCGACGAAAGTATTATTTTCCGCAACAAATACGAAGAGCCATTGCCGCCTACCCCGCCGCCGACCGAAGAACTGCCGGCACCTGACCTGCCGACCGCAATTCCTCCGCCCGCAACACCCCCACCAACAACATCCCCCC
>WRGX01000006.1 GCA_009786975.1 Defluviitaleaceae bacterium | reverse complement strand
GCGTTTTACCCAATTGGGTAAATTCATCACCACTTGGAGGCAGTCTACGGCTTCGCCGTACTCTTGGATAGACGTGTTAATGTTTGACGCTTACTTTCCAACTGCTGAATTGCAAAACGACAATCCTTTTGTTAAAGAAATTTTGCGAACGGGCAGGGAAGTGAATTTTGTACACCAACACCCCCACAAACAGCAACAAAGTAAAAAAATGCTGTCGTGAATTCAGGCATAAGAGCTTCAGCTCCAGTTCAAAATAATTTTCCCGCTTTGCCCGGATTTCATCAGCTCGAATGCCTCGATGAAATCCGTGTACATAAATTCATGCGTTATAATTTTTGCGATTTCGTCGGACAGGCCGCTTTGTAAAAGCGCGGTCATTTGATACCATGTGTCGAAAACCTCGCGACCATACACGCCCTTTAGGGTCAGAGATTTGAAAATCATCTTGTCCCATTCGATTGCGGCTTCCGGGGGCAAAAAGCCCAAAATTGCGATGTTCCCGCCGTTTGCCATCACGTCAATCATATCGTTAAACCCTGACGCACTGCCCGACATTTCAAGCCCCACGTCAAAACCCTCGACCATCGACGGAATTTTCGCAACCACATCGGCAATTTTTTCGCGCGTCACGTTCACAACGGCGGTCGCGCCGAGTTCGCGCGCCATTTCAAGGCGGCGGTCGTTTATATCGGTAACGACGATGTTCCGCGCGCCGATTCGCCGCAAAATCGGCACAGACATAAGTCCAATCGGCCCCGCGCCCGTAACAAGCACGTCCTCGCCAAGCACGTCAAACGAACGAACCGTATGCATTGCGTTGCCCAGCGGGTCGTAAACCGCAAGCACATTGAGCGGAATAGTCGCGTCGCACAGCCAAATATTTTTCGCGGGAAAGACGAAATATTCGGCAAACGCGCCGTCGGTGTTTACGCCGATTCCCTTCGTATGCGGGCAAAGATGCGCCAGCCCCGTAATGCAATGCCGACACACCCCGCAAAAAAGATGCCCCTCTCCGCCAACCAAATCGCCCACGCGGCAATTTTCCACGTTTTTCCCAACCGCCGCAACCTCGCCGACAAATTCATGTCCGATAATTTGCGGCGTATTAATCGTCTTGCGCGCCCACGAGTTCCACGAATAAATATGCAAATCCGTGCCGCAAATCGCGGTTTTTATCGTTTTTATCAAGACGCCGTTGTCGTCCGGTACGGGAATCGGTTTTTCCTCAAGCGCAAGCCCACCGGGCTCGCGCGTTTTTTTTACTATGCACTTCATGGTTTTTATATAAGGATTCATGCGAAAACGCCCCTTTCGTGAAAAGTATATCATAAAAATTTTCCGAACAACTTTAGGGCGTGTCGCCATTCGCGAATGGCAACACGCCCTAAAACACAAACTGCACAAGAACCATATAAATCACGGTGCCCGCCGCAATGGAAAGCAGCGTATTTTTCCGCCAAACATGAAGCCCCGCGACTGCGGCAATTGAAATAACCTCGGGCAAGCCATACGGCCCGGCGGTAAATTCAACATCCCGAAAGCTGTACACAACCAAAAGGCTTATCGCCGCCGCCGGCAACACTTTGCCCAAGTAATTCACAAAGCGCGGCGCGGCCTCCGCATTCGGGAAGAAAATAAACGGCAAAAACCGAGTAACAGCGGTGCCGACTGCCAAAATTGCGATTATCGCCAGTGCGTGCGGTGCGGGCAACATCACGCGACCTCCCCTGCAAGTCGCTTGCGAAACAACGTCAAGCAACAGATAATTAAAATCATCGCGGGAATTATAAAATTATCCGCACCAAAAATAAGCAAGGCAATCGCCGCCGCGCCAAGCCCGATTATTGCGGGTGCGCGGCTTTTATTTGCCCGCCATTGGTTTATGAAAATTACGACGAAAAACGCCGTCATAACGAAGTCGATGCCATATGTATCAAAGGTCAAAAGCGGCCCGACAATTCCGCCGATTACGCCTCCCATTATCCAATAACTTTGATTAAGCGCAGTCACGGCAAACATAAATGCACGCTTGTCCACATTTTCCGGCGGCTCGGCAGAGCAAAGAATCGAAAATGTTTCGTCCGTCATCCCGAAAATCAGATATGGCTTAATTTTTCCCGTTCCGCTGAATTTTTCAAGCAAAGAAATACCATAAAACAAGTGACGCGCGTTTATCGACACCGCAATTAAAAATGCATAAATAGGGTCAAAAGCCATTGCAAGCAGGCTTATTCCAACAAATTGCAACGCTCCCGCAAAAACAACCGTGCTTGCAAGCAAAATCCAATGCCAACCAAAACCGCTCAAGCTCATCAAAATCCCATAGGCTATTCCCAAAAAAATATAGCCGGTAAGCACGGGTATCGTATGGGGAAACGCCGCTTTAAAAGCTGTCGGCAGTTTATTCATAAATTTTCGTCATTCGCCGGGCGCACAAATCGCCATTAAAAATCGGTCGCCCGCGTTCCTCTCTTCGAATTTTCACACTTTTTGCCATTCGCCGAACGCACAAATTCCTGATGAAAATTAGTCGCCCGCGTTCCTCTCGTTCATTTTTCACACTTGTTCAGCCCTCATTTCTCGGGCATTATATCATGGATTTCACAAAACTTGACAACGAAACAATGTTCGCTTATACTGTCCGCGAGTGGAGAGGCGACACCTTTTAACGCCGTCTTTTGCAAGAGTCCCTGTATGACAAACGGTAGCCCGTCCCTGCGTAACAAACTCCTCTGCACTGTCAGGCTTAACGCGTTGACCCTCGAAGCTCACTCGCAACAAACATAGGAGCA
>WRGX01000005.1 GCA_009786975.1 Defluviitaleaceae bacterium | reverse complement strand
AGTTGCGGAATTTTTGCGCAGTTTTCCGACGATTTTCAGCTTCGGATTTGTTCAGCCCGACGGCTCATTTATTGATTTCGACGGAAGAACGCTCGACGCGCCGCCGCTTGTTTGGTCGGACGGCGTGGCTGTTGGGGTTAATTTGCCGCGAAATGAAGATACAATTTTCGGCGGCGGGCCGGTGGAGCTCGATGGCAGCAGCAGTTTAAGCATTTCTACGGATTTCGCTGTTTTCGACCTTGGCGGAGTACCTGCGGTGCAGGTTCAATTTACGTCCCTGTGCGGCAATTCGTCGTATTGGTCGCTTTATCAATACGTAAGCGACGGACTTGACGGCTTTGCGGGCTTTGAGACCGTGCGATTTATCCCGACACACGACATGCCGCCCGGCTTTACAATTGTGCCGCCCTTTGCGGAGATTGCGGACATGCCGACATTTTACCTCGACGCCAACGACCGCATAATTTACGACGCGCCGTGGCTTGACGGGATGTATCATATTATTGTGCGTGACGGAATACTCGAGCCGATTGAGCGAATCGAACACTTCGCCTCCGACCCAACATCCCTGCGCATGTACGAACTCGAGGCCGCTCTCGGCAATTTCCTTCGCGAGCTGCATGAAGAAACCATACGCATGAACCGCGCCGAAATCGACCGAAGCGCAGCACGAAATCGCGCACATGCGGAGCAACGCGCCCATGCGCAGCAAATCAACGACGAAAAAGCATTCGTCGCCGCCGATTTCCTACAAAATTTCCCGACGCTTTTAGGCTTCGGTATTCGCCAACCCGACCGCACATATGTTGACCTTTCCGGCAACACGCTGGCGGAAAGGCCGCTTGTTTGGGGGGAATGGCGTGGCGAGGAGTTTTGGACCATGCAATTTATGTTCGAAGACACCCCCATCCCAATACCGGGCGTTTACAGCCACAGAACCTCCAGGATTATCCCCGCCGTTGCACAGCAATTTTTCATATACGAAATCTTCGGCCAAACCATTGTGCAAATTGAATTTTGGCCTACCGAAGGCGGCGGCAAGGAAAATATGTTCTTTCATTACATGAACGGCTCGTTCGTGCAGATGGAATTTGTTGCAACCGACTCATCGCCGCCCGTCGAAGCCTTCACAAGCGAACCCGCGCCGTATCACTATTTCACGCCGCAGTTTATTCTCGCCGCGGACGGTCGCTTGGTTTACTCGATTACTTGGCCTGTCGAGCCGCATCCGATGCTTTGGCACGTCGAGCTGCATTACGGGCTTATTTTGCCGATTGAACCGGTGGGACAGTTGATGCTCGGCGAACATACTTCCCTGCGAATGCCCGACCGGGAAGCCGCCGTTGGCAGAATTTTGCGCGAACGTTTCCGCGTGGGCGAAGAGATTTCGCAGGATGAGCGGAACGGGAGGCGATAAAATGGAAGATTCAAAAATAATCGACCTTTTCTTCGCCCGCGACGAAGGTGCAATCGCCGAAACGCAAAAAAAATACGCGCCGTACTTATTCACCGTCGCAAAAAACATCCTCCCGAACCCGCAAGACGCCGAAGAATGCCTAAGCGACACATATTTCAAAGCATGGCAAACAATCCCGCCGCTCCGCCCCGCGTCCCTAAAAGGCTTTCTGGCAAAAATCACACGCAACCGAGCTTTGGACAAGTACCGCGCCGCCACCGCACAAAAACGCGCAAACGAAACAGGCGAAATCGACCTCCTGTTAAGCGAACTAACCGAAGCAATTCCCTCCCCCACCGACGTCCACACCTCTTACGAAAACAACCTAACCGCCGACGCAATAAACAATTTCCTGCGCGGCATGGACGCCGACTCTCGCTTCATCTTCATGCGCCGCTATTTTTACGCCGACTCCATCGCGACAATCGCAAAAAACACCCGCGCAAGCGAAAGCAAAATCAAATCGTCGCTTGCGCGCGCACGGAAAAAGTTGCAATTCGCGCTGTCGGAAAAATGATACTTTTTCCACCATAATAGAGGTTGGGAGATGGAACACTAGAAACCATCGCAAGGGCGGGTGTATGAAACGTACACCTGCCCTTACAAAAGTAGACTTTTTGCCATCGCCGTGGTATACTACTTTTGTTCGTTGCCTGTCTTTTCGGCGGGTGACGTTGAAATTTTATATAATATGTAGGCAGGGATATGTATGAAAGGAACAAAGCTATTTCCAATATTCGCCCCGATATGCGTAATCATTTTGGGTGCCTTTGTTGCATACATTTCCTGCTTATTTATTAACGAATGGGCTTGGGTTATTCTTGCACTTGTTTATTGGGGCAGTTCGTTTTTGATTGCATACAAAGCACTAGGAAAGGCAGCAATACCATCACTATTTCAAAAACCTGTCGGAAGCAAGGGCTGGCTGGTATTATCTATTATCGTTGGGCTTATCCCGCTATCTATCCTGCTTTTGAATCTTAATTTACTCGCTTCGTTCCCTCTCGTGACAGTGCTTTGGGTACTATTTGCTTTCATAAATCCATTTTTTGAACAAGTATTTTGGAGAGGGTATCTTTTGCAAAAGTTGCCTTTCCGTTCTGGGTGGTGCATTGCGTATTCAACAGCATTATTTGTATTGAGCCACCCGCTCATGTGGGGGATATTTTCAATTGCAAATCGTAGTTGGATGGCTATGGTATCACTTGTCATTATGGGCACAGTGTGGAGCATTGTTTACCTTAAAACAAAGTCTTTGCGTTGGTGTTATATCTCTCATTTCATGGTGAATATCG
>WRGX01000004.1 GCA_009786975.1 Defluviitaleaceae bacterium | reverse complement strand
ACCGCCGCGTGCTGGAGGCACGCAAGGTTTTTCGTGACGCAGACTTTCGGCAAAAAGACAAGGAATGTGTAAAGTTTATTGGTGGGCAATTCCTTAGAAAAAATTGATGCCGCCGTTCGCACAAGCTATCAAAACCGATTCGTGGGAACGGAGGCGGAGCTTGTCGCGCTGCTTGAAAGTGAGGCGTGGCTTACCGCGCCGGAGGCGAAAGCCTTGGGATTGTGCGACGAAGTTTTGGAGGACGCGCCCGATGCGCCGCCCGATGACGATGCACCACCCGGCGAGCCGCCGAAAAACGCCGTGTTGAAAAAATACGGCTACAAAAACGAAGTGTCAGAACCCGACCCTAAGCCAAAGGCAAAAATGCTTTTAAGCAGATGCCTAACGGCTTTTTTTAATGGAATGGAGGAAAAGAAATGAAAAACCCCGACAGAACACAAGCCGAGCTTGTGGAAACCTTGCAATCCGCAATGAACGAGGGCGGTGATGAGGAGCTGGCTATCCGCAGTGAGGATTACGAAAAAGCCAAAGGCGAACGCGCCAAACTCACCGTGCGGATTCGGATATTGCGCACTTCGCATGTCAAAATCAACAGCCTTCATTGGGTGAAAATAAGCGACACACTTTATACCATTTGGAAAATCAACGGCACGATTAACCGCCACGGTGTTCCTGTCCACGACATCACGCTTGCGGCATCGACGGAGGTGAGCGCGTGACTTTAAAAGATTTTGCGACATTGCTCGAAACAGTCACGGACAACGTCGGCCATTTTAAAGCCAAGAAAAAGGGGTTTCCCCGGATTATTTTTGGCGAGACGGATGGAATTTACGTCCCCTCCGACGGAACCAACGACCGTATCGGGTGGGAGGTCGAGGTTATGTATTTTACAACCGAATCCTTCGACTCCAATGTCGACGCGTTGGAAGCGGTTTTCAACGACAATCGCATTCCCTTTGAAATGGTAGCCGTGCAACACGGTGCGGTTGAAATCGACAGGGAAACCCTGTGTGAAAGTGTAATCGGCTATTTGTATGAATGTGAGGTGAAACAGTGAGCCAACCGTGGAGCTACGGAGGATGGCGTTCGGCGGAATTTATGCAAGCGCAACAAGGCGGCCGCACGGCGTTTGAAGTTGAGTATCTTCCAGACTTCACGCCCATTGTAACCCCTTTAATGATTCAAGCGGGCATCGGCGTTCTTGAAAGAAAGATAACCGAACAGCTTGAAAAAACAATCGGTAATCCTTCGTTTTTAACGCAGGAGAGCCAAAGCACCGGCAGCTTGATAAACAGTATTCGCGTGTCCAATACGTTTTTTCGGGACAACGCCACGCGGTTTTTCGCCAATGTATTTTTTGACGGATACGATAAGCGCGGTATGCGACAGGGTGAAAAAGCCGCATATTTGCAATTCGGTACGGGTGCAAACGCCAAGCGCGGCAATCCGTACAGGCCGAGAAGGTACAAGGGACACGACGTCTCCGCAGGAAGCACCCATCGAACACAGTTTTCAACAAAGGCATCCCGCGCCGCGCGCGCGCCGGTGATGGCGGCGATGAAGGCCGTGCTTGAACGTGAGCTACGACTAGAAAATGCGCCCCGTTAGGGCAAGAATGGAGGAAATTTAATGGCAAGAATCGAATCAGGACAGGGCAAAATCCTAAAAGTCAGCGTTGACAGCGGGCATTATGCCCTCGTAATCGAAGACCCGATTAACGTTAACCCGGCGGTCGCGACCGCGCGCCCTCCCGTGTACGGTGAACCCGTATTACTGCCGGGTCTGCAAACGGTTGGCGTTACCTCGGGCGATTCGCAGGTACCCGTCCAAGCCGACGGCATAACACTGTTAGCCGTCGTAAACAAAGGCCCGAAAACGCTTAATTTGGTACGCACGGAATTTTCCAACGCGGAACTTGAAGTGTTGCAAGGCTTAGGTCGGGACGACAGGGGATTGTTGGTCGAATCCGGGGACAGCCACCCGCCCGATGTCGCCTTTGGTTTCAGGCGCGAGAAACACGGCGGCCATTATGATTATTTTTGGCTGCTCAAAGGCATTATCAGCGTGAACGAGGACACCACAAATACACGCCAAACGACGTTTAGTGAACAACCGTGGACTGCCGCCGGCACATTTGTTTCGCGTCAATGCGACCGCGCAATTCTCATAAAAATGTCTTCCGACGACGCGAAGTATTACGACGCCACACTTGCGGCGAACTGGTTTACGGCGGAAACGCTGAATAAGCTGATTGTAATTGTTTCGTCCGGCATTGTTGGTGCCGGCGGTGCCGTTGGCGTCGCCGCCAACGCGAATGTTGTTGCGGCACAAGCCGAGTTGGATAATGCAATTGCCAAGGCGGAACTCGAAGACACTATTAAAAATGCAGATGCAACGATGAAAGCCGCAAAATCAGACATCGACGCGGCGAAAACGGAGTTGGCGAAGTTAACCTCTCCCGCGAAATAATGAACAACCGAGAGCTTTTTGACCAAGGCGAAACCTTAATCGTGCTGGATAAACCCTATCTTGTACGCTTCACGATGCAAGCCGTGTTCGAATTGGAAAAGCAGTACAAGTCAATATCGGCCGCTTTAGCTGCCCTGTGTGGTGACGACTCCACGCAGGGTACTAAGAGCCTGTATAACATAATATTTACCATTTTTGCGTTTGTCAGAATCGCTTAACGAGTACAGCAATAAGCGCGAGAACCATCATTTGCAGGG
>WRGX01000003.1 GCA_009786975.1 Defluviitaleaceae bacterium | reverse complement strand
CATAAAAGCGAAGTTGCCACGCGAGGATTTTTGCTGAAAGACAAGGAAGCCCCGACGCCGCGTCCTGGAGGGACGCAAGGAGGGGCTGACGCAGGCTTTCAGCAAAAAGACCGCGTGGCAACTTCGCTTTTATGCGGGATGGGACAGTAGTGGCAACACGCCCTACATACTTTTTTTAAGCCGTAAAATCTCGTCCCTCACCTCCGCTGCAATTTCAAATTGCAATTCTGCAGCGGCTTGTTTCATTTGTTTTTCGAGCTTTTTGATTTCGGCGATAATTTCGTCGCGGGACATGGATTCGGGGTCTTTGGCGAGGGTCGGCGAGGCGGTTTCGACGGATTTTGTCAGGCGGATTCGCTCGTGAATTTTCTTTACGATTGAGCGCGGCGTGATGTTATTTTTTTTGTTGTACTCTTCCTGAATTGCGCGGCGGCGGTCGGTTTCGGCTATGGCGGAGCGCATCGAATCCGTCATGTTGTCGGCGTACATTATGACGCGACCGTCGACGTTTCGGGCGGCGCGGCCGATTGTTTGAATCAACGAAGTGTTCGAGCGCAAAAAGCCCTCTTTGTCCGCGTCGAGGATTGCGACCAAAGAACATTCCGGAATATCCAGCCCTTCGCGCAGAAGATTTATCCCGACGAGAACGTCGAAAACATCGGTGCGGAGTTCGCGGATTATTTCGAGCCGCTCGAGGGTATCGATGTCGGAATGCAGGTATCGCACGCGGATTCCCGCTTCTTTTAAATATGTGGTCAAGTCCTCCGCCATGCGTTTTGTCAAGGTCGTTACCAGGACTTTTCCCTTGGGGCGTTCTCCCTCGGAAGAAGCGTCTCCGGCTTCGAGAGAATGCGCCGCCTCCTTTGACGTGTTCCCGGTTACCAAAGCCCCTCCGGCTTCGAGGGAATGCGTCGCCTCCGACTCATGTTCTCGGTGCTCATCGCGAGCTTGGCTCGCCCCGGTTACCAAATTGCATTCGCTGATTAAATCGTCTATTTGTCCGCGAACGGGGCGCACGAAAATTGGCGGGTCTAAAAGCCCCGTGGGGCGGATTATTTGCTCCGCCTCGAATTCGGCGTGTTCGCGCTCGAATTTCGCGGGCGTGGCGGATACAAAAAGCATTTGCGGGATTTTCGTCTCGAATTCCTCGAATTTCAGCGGTCGATTGTCCAAAGCGGAGGGCAAGCGAAAGCCGAACTCAACAAGCGTCTCCTTGCGCGCGCGGTCGCCCTTGTACATCGCGCCGACCTGCGGGATTGAAACGTGGGACTCATCCGCGATAATTAAAAAATCGTCGGGGAAATAGTCAAGCAAAGTGTGCGGCGTCGAGCCGGGTTCGCGCCCGGCGAGGTGTCGCGAGTAATTCTCGATGCCGCTGCAAAATCCGACCTCGGTCATCATTTCAATATCGTATCGCGTGCGCTGTAAAATTCGCTGCGCCTCAACAAGCCTGTCCTGCGATTTCAAGTACGCGTGACGTTCCTCAAGCTCGATTTCAATGCCGCGAATCGCCTCGCGCATTCGCTCCGAACCCGTTACATAGTGCGACGCGGGGAAAATTACGATATGCTCGCGCGTCGATAAAATTTCGCCGGTAAGCGCGTGAATCTCCGTTATGCGCTCGATTTCGTCGCCGAAAAATTCCACACGAATCGCGGTTTCCGATGAATTCGCCAGAAAAATCTCCAGCACATCGCCGCGCGCACGAAATGTTCCGCGTTGAAAGTTGATATCGTTGCGGTTATATTGAATTTCGACGAGTCGCCGCATAACTTTATCGCGGTCGCGCTCCATCCCGACGCGAAGTGACAGCATCAAATCGCTGTATTCCGAAGGGTCGCCAAGCCCGTAAATGCACGAAACCGACGCGATTATTATCACGTCCCTGCGCTCGAAAAGTGCGGATGTCGCGGAATGCCGCAAGCGGTCGATTTCCTCGTTTATAGCCGAATCTTTTTCGATAAACGAATCCGTGGACGGAACGTACGCCTCCGGCTGATAGTAATCGTAATAACTCACGAAATATTCCACCGCGTTTTCGGGGAAAAATTCCTTGAATTCGCTGTAAAGCTGCGCCGCAAGCGTCTTATTATGCGCCATAACAAGCGTGGGTTTTTGCAAATCCTGAATGACATTCGCCATTGTAAACGTTTTGCCCGAACCGGTTACGCCCAAAAGCGTCTGAAACTTGCGCCCACGTTTAAAGCCCGAAGCGAGTGCGGCAATCGCTTCGGGCTGGTCGCCCGTCGGGGCGAAATCGGATGTTAATTTGAACATGAAAACTCTCCTCGGGAACGGTATTTATTGAATGGAATGTTGCAATTTTACCGCTTGTTCCCATGTGGGTCAAACAAGAAAGGCCCATATGACATGCTAGTGTTTCCCTTCGTAAATTTGAAGACAAAAAGTCTTGAGGCGTTTATTTCTTCTGCTAATTTATTTTTCATACAGTTTTCTCCTAACTCAGCCGAAGACAAGAGTATGCAAAAAAAGGGAAGCGATCCACCTGCCTGAATTCCCGTCAGGATAGATGACGTCCCCTTGTACTCAAAAATCCTCGAGCCGAACGCTGGGATGGATTTTTACCATATTTTACAGCTCCCTTTACATCTCCAAAAAGTTTAACACGATTGTAAAAAAAAAGATATACGATATAATATTT
>WRGX01000002.1 GCA_009786975.1 Defluviitaleaceae bacterium | reverse complement strand
GTGTTGCCACTACGCGAATGGCACGATTTTTGAGGCAAATTTTCGTCTGTTTTCGTCGCTTCCGCCGCCGCGACCTAGCGGGTCGCAAGAAGGAAGCAGCGGAAACAGGCGGAAATTTGACCAAAAAGCGTGCCATTCGCGTAGTGGCAACACGCCCTAATGTCACTAACATCACCAATAGTTGCTTGCCACGTTTTTGCATAACTTCTACTTTTCCTCCGGGAACAAACCACCCAAAAGGAGGCCACACTATGGAATTTTTTCTATACTTCCGCCATATAACGTATTATCTGATGTTTGCAACCATCGCGGGGATGATTGCGCCGGCGGGCAAATATCGCAAAATGGTTTCGTTGGTTTTGGGGCTTGTGTTGGTTTTTTTGCTTGTGCAGCCGCTTGCGACTCTTTTTTCGGGGCGCGACGTGCCGGTTACGCAGTGGTTTAACGCCGCACAGCTCGACGGCGCAGGCGCGAATTTTCAAAGAACGGGCGACATAAACGGCATAAGCGGTGACGTGTTTTACGCCGCGTGGTGGGATGAATATTTCGCCGACGCCTTCGAGGCACAGCTCAATGCGCAGGTTTCGCGGCTTCTTGCGGCAAATAATTTTTCGCTCGGCACGGCGGAATTCGAATATTCCGACTGTTTCGGCACGCTAACCTCCGTTCGCATCACAGCAAGCCGTGCGGAAAATCCCCACGGTCGAGTGCCGTTTATTCAAATTAAACCGCCGCAAATTTCGCCCATTCAAATTGGCTCGGGCGACGGACAAAACACCGCGCCCGAAACATGCCCGGATGTCTCCGCTGTAAAAACTTTGATTTCGCAATTCTATAACCTGCCCGAAACACATATACATGTAGAAATATACTAAAGCGAGGGGCGACACACATGGAAGCGATAATAAAAAAACTCGCGGAAAAGAAGTTTTTTGCATTTTGCCTGCTGGCACTTGTTGCGGTGGGGGCGGCGATTCTGATTGTAGCAAACCGCGCGCCCGAGCCGCATGAAATCTTGCTTGGGGCATTTGAAATCGCGGAACCGGCACCGTACGCAACATACACCGGGACGCCCGAAAATTTCTCACGCGAAGAGGCACTTGAACAGCGGCTCGAAGAGTTTTTTTCCCTCGTCGAGGGCGCGGGAAACGTGCGCGTAATGGTAAGTCCGCTTGGCACGCGCGAGACGGTTTTTGCCGTTGACACAACCGCAAGCGGCTCGCACACGCAAGAGCAAGACGCGCAAGGCGGAACCCGCGAAACTCGCACTTATCAAAACAATGAACGAATCGTGCTTTTGGCAAATCGCGCCGGGCAGGACGTTCCGCTTGTTTTGCGCGAGGTTGAGCCTCGCATCGAGGGGATAGTAATAATCGCCGAAGGAGGTGACAGCCCGTTCGTGCGGGATGCACTAACCCGCGCAGCCCGCGCCGTACTGGGGCTTGAAGCACATAATATCCAAATTTTGAACATGCAGGATTAAGAACCTGTGTTCAATAAAATCACACCGAATTGACGCAAAATCGGAACCTTCCGACGATTTTGCAACTCCTAGCGTGCCTCTAGCACGCGTCGTCGTCGCAAAATCGCCGGAAGATTCCGATTTCACGCCACTTCGGCGCAATTTTATTGAACACAGGTTCTAAGCAACGCGAAATTTAGCATTCAATTGGAGGGATAAGTATGAACCTACTAAAAAATTTTTTTAAATCCGGAGGGAGAGCAAACATGTTTGTATTTAAAAGGAACCAAGTCATCATCACCGCGCTTGTAGTAATGGTCGCCGTTGCGGGCTATATAACCTGGGCGGACTCGCGCACCGACCCGCTTGCGATGGGCTATGTACTAACAGATTCGGGCGAAATTTCGGCCCTGATTCCCGACACGGGCGTGTTAACAAGCCTGTTTCCCGACGACTACGCCGGGCTGATCGGTTCGCCGTGGACAACAACCCACGACCCCACAATTGCCGTAACCGGCGACGATTTCTTCACCCTGACGGGCTTTGAATTCGGCGACATAGTAACGCTTCCGACCAACGAAGAGCATCTGACCGAAGCGGGCGAAGCCATTTTTGTAAACCAAAGCCGCGACTCTCTCTTCGTCCAAAATCGTCTGACCCGCGAACAAAACCGCAGCAGCGATCGCGCAATCCTAAACGACCTGATTAACAACGCAAATATTTCCGAAGAACAACGAGCCGAAGCCGCCGACGCAATGCTTGAAATCCAACGCCGCATAGAGCGAGAAGCCGCCACCGAAGCCCTAATCGAAGCCCGCGGCTTCACCGAAGCCTATGTAAGAATTTCCGACAATTCCGTAGACGTAATCGTATCAAAAGAAGCCCTGACCGACGCCGAACTGGCCCAAATCGTAGACATAGTAAACCGCAAAACCGGCATGGAAGCCACCCAAATCAACGTAAGCCCCATGCGCAGATAGCGCGCCAAGCGCGCAGCGGGAACGCTCCGATTCGGACGTCGGAGTCGACGCGTTCCCTCGAAGCCGGGGGCAGTTTCCCGGTCCGCAAAAAAAGAGTCGGCGAGTGTCACTCGCCGACTCTTTTTTTGCAAAATAAAAGAGCCGCCTCGCTAAGCG
>WRGX01000001.1 GCA_009786975.1 Defluviitaleaceae bacterium | reverse complement strand
CCTTGCGACCCTCTAGGTCGCGGCGGTTTTCGCTCCTCGCACTGCGACAAAAATCCTGCGTCCAAATGAAAATGTTATTGTCGGGCAATTCCTAAGAGGCAAAAAATTAGCGGAATACAAGGCGCAATTCTCCCGGTGATGCTGTGGTACGTAGCCGGGGAGCCGAAAAACGAGCACGGCGACCTAAAAAACGAACATTTGAACAATCTTTTCATCAGCATGTCTCATTATCTCGACGAAAAAGACAAACTGTCTTTTGGGGAAAAATAAAGGAAAAAGAGGGCGATAAACATGATTTACAACGATTTCGGCAAAACCGGCATCAAAATGTCCGCGCTGGGCTTTGGCGCAATGCGCCTGCAAATGCGCGGCGAGGGCGACAAAAAGGAAATCGACGACGATTTGGCGATTCCGATGATGCATCGCGCCTTCGAGCTGGGCGTAAATTACATCGACACCGCGCCGTATTACAACGACAATTTAAGCGAAGGAGCCGTCGGTCGCGCGATAAAATCGTGGGGGGCCAAGGGCGGCGGGAAAATTTACGTTTCAACGAAAAATCCCATCGAAAACGACAGCCCCGACGACTGGATGGGTCGGCTGGAAAAATCTCTGAAAAATCTCGACACAAATTGCATAGATTTTTACCACTTTTGGGGCATCGGATTAAAAGGATTCAAGCACTGGCAAACCCTCGAAAACGGCCCCCTTCAAGCCGCGGAACGCGCAAAATCCCAAGGCTTAATCAAGCACCTCTCCTTCTCCTATCACGACGCCGCCGAAAATCTGCCCGAAATAATCGACAGCGGTCTCTTCGAATCCATGCTGGTGCAATACAATTTGCTCGACCGTTCCCTCGAAGACCATCTCGCACGTGCCAAGGAACGCGGCTTGGGCGTAGTTGTAATGGGGCCCGTCGGCGGCGGAAAACTCGGCGCACCAAGCGAGTTAATCCAAGGCTTGTTAAAAAATAAGCCCGAAAGCACCGCAGAAATGGCGATGCGTTTCGTCCTCGCGAACCCAAACGTCGATATCGCCCTCTCCGGTATGTCTCACATGTCCCACGTCGATGAAAACGCAAAAATCGCCGCAAATGACGCGAATTTGAGCGACGCCGAGCTTGATAAAATCAAAAAAATCATGGCGGAAAACAAAAAATTCGCCGAACTCTATTGTACATCCTGCGACTATTGCAAGCCCTGCCCGGTCGAAATAAACATTCCGCATCTTTTCGGCATAATGAATACGCATCGCGTCTACGGCCTGACCGACCATGCAATCGGCGAATACAACTCAACCATTCGCGGCAAAAACTGGCACAAAAGCGCAAGCCCCGCCAGCTGCACAAAATGCGGGGTCTGCGAGCAAAAATGCCCGCAGAAACTTCCTATTATAAAGCAGCTTGAAGAAACCCACTCGACACTCTACCGCGCATGAACGCGCCAAGCGCGCAATGAACACCGGGGACACGTGCCGGCGGCGGCGCGTTCTCTCGAAGCCGGGAGCAGTTTAATGTCTCACGATAAAATTTCCCTCGAGGGACAAATCGAGGGCGTAATTTTTCACAACGATGAAAACGGGTACACCGTTTTTTCAATATCCCCCGAAGCCGGTGACGACGAAATCGTCTGCACCGGCTTTTTGTCAAACCCCCTCGAAGGCGAAAACATAAAAATCGAGGGTACATATGTAGACAACCCAAAATACGGTCGCCAATTCTCTGTAACAAACGCGCACCGCATCCCCCCAAGCACCCTCGCCGGAATCGAAAAATACCTGGCGTCCGGCATAATAAAGGGCATCGGCGCGAAAACGGCAAAACAAATCGTCGCGCGTTTCGGCGAAAAATCCTTCGAAGTAATCGAGAGCGACCCCGACAAGCTCTCGCAAATCCGCGGCATTTCCCTTTTGAAAGCCGTGATGATGTCCGAGGCATTCCACGCCCAACATGCCCAGCGCGAGGCAATGCTTTTCCTCCAAGAAAACGGAATAACCCCCGCCGCCGCCATGAAAATCTACAAACGCTACAAAGATGAAACAATCGAATCCGTACGCCAAAACCCCTACCGCCTGGCCGACGACATCGACGGAATCGGCTTCAAAACCGCCGACGCAATCGCCTACCGAATGGGCATATCCCGCGATGCGCCCGCCCGCATCTCCGCCGGCGTACGCTACGTCCTGTGGGAAGCCGCAAACGACGGGCACACCTACATGCCAACCTCCGCCCTCACCCGCCAAGCCGCCGATTTGCTAATCTGCCCCCCCGAAATCGTCGAAAACGAACTCGCCCGTATGCAAATGGAACGCCACATAATTCGTGAAAAACTCGCCGACGCCAACGAACCCTACGTTTTCGTCAGCGCGCTTTATTATGCCGAAATGAAAATCGCTAAAAAATTGTTTTCTTTGAATTTAAGCCGACCCGACCACCCTGTCGGTGCGTCCTTTGCGCGAGAGGATTCTCCAAGGGAAGGGGATTTTAATAATGGTCGGCTTGCGGAATTGCATCCGGCTTCGAGAGAATGCGCGGAGGCTGACACATGTTTACGGCGTCAAAACCCCTCCCCCCGAACCCCCC